>JAPYRG010000034.1 GCA_029936965.1 Fidelibacterota bacterium | reverse complement strand
ATATAAGCGCGAAACCTGACCCAAGATAAGATCTCCCTACCGTAAGGTAATAAGGGTCGTTGAAGACTACAACGTTGATAGGCTGCAGGTGTAAGTATGGTAACATATTTAGCTGAGCAGTACTAATATCCCGAACGACTTTATCAAATTTTTCTCTTTGTAAAATGACTACTACGTTATCTCCATCGCTTTTGAAAAAGATTCCGGCGACCATAGCATAGGGGTAACACCCGTTCCCATTCCGAACACGGCAGTTAAGACCTATAGCGCCGATGATATTGCGCGGGAAACCAGCGTGAGAAAGTAGGTCATCGCCGGGAATAATTAAAAAACCCTCTATTAATAGAGGGTTTTTTTGTGATCTTCAACACATGAATTTATATTGTTATTGGTATAACAGGAACAATTCCGGTAAATTCTTTATTAAAGGTTTATGATGAAGTTATTATCAAAGTTATTAATTTATTTTTTCCTTTTAGTATATTCCCCGATTAAGGCGCAGAATGTAACCTTAACTGGTACTATATATGACTATGCTACATATTATGTTTCTAGTTTTGATCCTCAAACGGGTGCTTCTGACTTTCAATTATTTCGTTATACACTTAACTCCGATTCATATCCAATATGGGTAAAGGTTTCTTTTCGTGCAACGATGATTTCTCCTGCTCTTGGTATTAATTCAGAAACAGCTATACTTGATTTATACACATCACCTTTTATTATTGAAAATGATATTATTCTTGATAACCGAGACCTTTCAACATCTACGACTCAATTAATGGATGTAACTGGCGCTCCAATTGATTTGGCAGTTTATATTCAAGATGTAATAGATGTGTCTGATTTAAACTCAATGTTAAGCTCAATCATGACAACGGGGCGGTTAGCAGATGGTGATTATACTTTTCAATTTGGTGTAGCCTCAGGATCTACTAAGGGAGAATGTGAATCTGCATCTCCTGTTTATGAGACTAGAACAATATCGGTAGAATCTCCAAGTGCAATAGGTTTAGAATATCCTGGAGGTTCATTGAGAGATACTGCTTCAACAGAAATTTTTACAACATATCCATTATTCATTTGGTCTTCCTCAAGTTGTAATACTTGTGAGTCATATATTCGCGTGTCTGAATTTAATCCTAGTATTCATTCTTCAATAGATGAGGCGATCCAAGATGAAAGACGCTTACCTTTTGATCAATCTGAACAATGGGAGAATATTGGTATTATGAATAGTTATCAATATCCCTTAAGTGGCGCTCTTCCCTTGGATTATGGCAAAATATATATATGGCAAATAAAAAATGAGATTTCAACAACCTCTGGCGATGATGAAATTCTTTCTCCAATTAATGCTTTTAGAATTAGAGAAATTGGATCTGGGTCAACAACAACTTCGTACCATCCAGTAGTTCAAATTCTTCAGCAGATTATGAGTGATGATCAATTTAATTCGCTTTTTGGCTCAAATGCTCAATTAGATAGTTATACACCCACTGGTAACTATATGATTAATGGCAGTTCAGATGACCTCTCCAATACGATTTCTATTTTGAATCAGGTTACTAGTGGAACTGCAACAATCACAAATATACAAGTACAAGATTAAATGAATAAAAAATTCATATTAATTATTCTTTTATTTAATATCAATCAAACAGTTTTTGCTCAGCGTATAGCTATTGCAACAAAATCCTTTGGATCAGTAGAGATTGAAAAGAAGGAAAAACCTGGTTTTAATAAATTGAAAGCTGGTACGATTCTTAATGATGGAGATCGAATTAGAACTGGATCTGACGGGTTTGCATTAATCATATTTATTGATGATAAATCCCAATTAAAGATAAAAGAAGAATCTGAAGTAACTATAACTGGTAAAAAAATTGCTTCAACAATTTCAAAAAATATTCGCATGGATAATGGTACTGTTCGAGCACAAGTTAATAAGCAAAGAAAAGGCGAGTTTATTATACAGAGTACTACATCTGTTGCATCTGTAAAAGGAACTGATTTTTGGTTTATTGCAAATTCTGAAGATGGTGATATGTTAATAGGGATTGAAGGTATTGTGGATCTTTTCAATGCTGTTAGCGGTTTAAGTGTAGATGTTACTGCAGGTAATACAGGGACTTCTGATGATAGTGGAAATCTTGATGTTGATCCTACAAATCAAAATACAGTTCCTGATGACCCATCGGACACTGAAGAAGATTCTGGCAATCAAATTGAAATTGAATTTGAAGGCCCAAATGGCGAAATAAAAAAACTATTAATTGATATTCAATAAATAATCTATTTGTTAGATATAATATAGTTCCCCAATGTTGACTGGTGTCCAAGAGAGGTGGATAGAAACGTTAATCGTATCTATTTTTCTTGTTTTAAATATAGCTTTTTCTCAAGAGTCAATTCTATATCATGTTCCGCCTGAAAATGTATCAAGTGGTGAATCAGTAAAAATTATTGTATCACTATTTTCTGATGCACGTGTTTTAGAGTCTAAACTGTTTATTAGATCTACAAATTCTTTAAACTATATTGAAGAGGATTTATCATTTAATGGATCAAGTTGGCAATATGATATTCCTAGTGACAGAATCACACAAGTTGGTTTAGAATATGCTATTGTATTTCGTTTAGATGATGGTAGTACATTAGCCTTTCCCCGAGGAGATCCGCTAAAAAACCCTTTTAATTTAGTAATTGGTCCTCCGAAAAAAAGAACAAGATCATTTGAAAGAAGAAAAAGCTATTTTCAGGATTCAAAAGAATTTCAAACGAAAGATTTTTTAGTTTTATCTCCTGAACCAGGATCAACTATTTCTCCTGGCGATGAATTAATTGCTGTATCATTTTTTAATATACCGGACATTGATACAACATCAATCAAAGTAACTATTGACGGTCAGGATTTAACTTCATTAGCAAGTATTGGTGGAGGCATTATAAGCTTAATACCTGGAGCTCAAGATCCTGGCCCACATTCGATTATTGTAGAAAGCATGACAAAATATGATCAGCCTATACGACCATTATCGTGGATGTTTAATACAGATAAAGGTGAATGGTCTATCATGGATGAAATCTCTTATAGTGGTAAAGTAGATGGACGCGCATCTGCGCAGGCATCAGGTGAGCAGATAGTATCCTACTCTGAAATTAATGGTAAATTCAATTTGGACTTAAAATGGGTAGGTTTTAAAGGTACTACAAGATTAAACACCAGAGATTCTCCTTTTGCGCAGCCACTCAATCGGTTTTCTGGAAACTTATATTTTGGGAAATATCTTAATTTATATACAGGAGATTTTTACCCATCATTATCTCAGTTTACAATTGATGGTAGAAGAGTTAGAGGAATGGGGATTGATTTAGATTTGAAATGGTTAAAGGTCCAATCTGTATCAGGTGAACTTAATAGTCCTGTACAGCGCTTAGGTGGAGTTGATGGTGGTTTGTTATTGATGAATAATGAAACTTCAATTGATTCTGCAACAGGTAACCCTATTTTTTTTCTGGAAAGAACAGGCTATACATTTAAAAGAAATATTTCAGCAATGCGGTTTTCTGGAGAATTATTTTCCAGATTTAAATTTGGGTTACATTATTTAAAAGCCAAAGATGATATTGGAAGCATTGATCTTGCAATAGATGATTATGGAACCTTTAATGTTGATAGTTCGGCATATGCTGGTTTGTCAATGGATATGTCTACAGGTAATTATACATATGATGAATTTTTACAAGTTGCCCAGAATAATAATTCGTTAGTTGATTTGACTGATACAAAATGGAATTACCGTGATCCTGAAGATAATCTTGTCGTTGGTTTTGATATTGGAACGATTATGGATAAGCGTAGACTAGATTTTACTTTTACATGGAATATGAGTTTTTTTAATCGTGATATATGGGAAGGACCAATGTCATTAAGTGAGATGGATATTGCCTTGGATGATTCACTTGACGGAATAATTGGAAGGCAGTACGATGATAATGGTATAATTATTCAAGGTGGACTAATTGAAACAAAAGATCTTCCTGACCCATTAGGCTTTAGTGATCTTTTTACTGTAAATATTAATATGACACCATTGGTTCCAATTGATGTAATGTCTATTGAAGAACATCCTATTGCTTCAATTATCAATATGCCATCTTCAGCATTTAATATGAAGCTTGCTGGTAACTATCCTTTAAGTAAGTTTATTGTAGAATACAGACAGGTTGGACCTGAGTTTGTATCATTAGGAAATCCATTTCTAGCTTCAAATATTCGAGAGTTTTTAATTACGAATCGGATGGCTCTTTTAGATGCAAAACTAATGTTGACAACAGGATTTAAGCATAGGGATAACAAAATCCTTGAAACCGTTGCTAATCCTCTAAATACAAATACTTTAACGATGAATTTATCTTTTTTGCCCGGTGCAGGAGCTCCTTCCTATATACTTAATATTCAATCGATTAGTAAAAATAACGAAAAAGAAGATTTAGATAGAATAGGAGAATCTTTGGTAGATAATAGAGATGATAATAGAGCAACAAATGTATTGCTGTCTCTGAATTATCCAGTGACGTATCGTTCAATTAAACATAATCTAGTTCTTAATTATAATACAGTTATTAATACAGATAAATTATCGGGAGATCGGGCTTCTGGTTATTTCTTTTCAGGGAGTGATTCGAAATCAATAACAGTATCTATTGTTTCTAGATTTCAATCCCCATTACGAACGATGCTGAATTTGAGCGCAATGGATTTACTTATTCCTAGCTTAGATATGGAAGGCAATACGATAAAGAACACTATTTCTTGGAAGACATTTGGACTTAAGGGTAAATACTCTCTTCAAAATAATAAAATCAACTTAACTGGGGGCCTTTCCTATATACGGAATAAATCGTTAACAACAGTTTCAAGTATATTTGATTTTCGTGGAGGTGCCGATTATAAGCTACGTCAGGATATAACTTTATCTTTCACAGGACAATTACAAGCTGTAATAAATGAAACGTCAAAAGAAATAAAATTAAATACATCAGGGATTCTTATGTCGTTTAGATATAATTTTTAGACCTTATGTAATCATTAAAGCAGTATATGGAATCATTAAAGCAATATTTAAATGAAAAGTGGGTTGGTTTAGCCATTACGCTTTCATCAATCCTACTTATAAGTATTCTTCATCTTCTTGGATCCTTTGATGTCTTAGAATTAAAAACTTATGATTTTCGTTTCACAAAGGTAAGAGGACCGTTGACTGGTTGGGCAGCAAGCGATTCCTCGTATATAAATATGGGAACTGATATAGTCCTTGTTGAGGTAGATGATGAGGCGTATCGATTAATGCCTGAGCAATGGCCATATCCCCGAGGAACAGTGTGGGGTAGAGTGATACGAAATTTAACTCAAGCTGGAGCGAAGGTTATTGCATTTGATATACAGTTTGATGCCCCTGAAACAAAATCAGAATACCTGCATGATTTCGCAGAAAAGATTAACTCAGAAGAATTAAAACAATTGATACCAAGGCATGGCGATAAAATTTTTGCAGAAGCGATTAGAGAAGCGAAAGCATATGGCACTGAAGTTATTATCGCTACAAAAGTTGCAAGTGAAGCGAGTAGACAACCTCCACAATATATTGCGAACCCTCATGAGGAAATAATGAAAGCTGAACCAGAAACTGGAATTATAAATGATCAAATGGACGCAGATGGTTTTTCAAGAAGATATGCTCTTTTTAGTGAATTATCCCACCAGCCAGGTCGTGCTTATTTAACCTTAGGCCTGAAAGCAGTAAAGTCTTTTCTTGGTATTTCTGATACAACAATGCCTCGATTCGATCCAGATAATCATATCTGGAATTATGGAGGATTAAAAATTAATGCTCATGGAAATAGTAATACGTTCCTTGTTAATTATTATGGACCGGCATCTGGTTATAAACTTCCCTTGGAAGAAGACTATCCAGCGATGGGCACATTTCCTCGATATTCTTTAGCATACATAATTGATACAGAAGATATCAGCTTAAGTGATCCTATGGAAGATATTGATTGGATGAGTCAATTTATACCAGGTGAAATTCCTGAATGGATTCAAGAAATTGAAGACCCTATGGATCGTCAAGAAATGATTGATATGATGGGATTAGGTGGAGACTTTGATGTAACAAAGACTCCATTTTATAATAAAATAGTTGTTATAGGCGTTAATATAGAGGTCATTCATGACTTTAAGAAAACTCCCTATTACAATTATTTCGGTATTCAACAGCTTACTCCTGGGATGGAGACCCATGCAAATGCAATCCAAACAATTATACATGCAAATTATTTTAACGTTTTTGGTAGCCGCTTAACGAATCTTTTTTATGATTTTCAATGGTCTCATTTTCTCCTCATTTTATTCTTAAGCTTAATAGCTTTCTTTATTTTAGATATGGTGAATCCTATTATTGCAGGTATTTTAATCATTTTAGAAATCATTATTTTTTATGGTGTTGTATGCGGGTTATTTGTTGATGACTTAAGTTGGTTTTTGAAAGATATTATGGCATCTGTATTACCAAAAGATTTTGTAAAGGAAAACTATTCTTGGTTTACTATCGATTTGCCAGTAATGCAATCGAGTCTTGTTGTGCCTATGGTTGCCCCAATCATGGGAGTCCTAGTAACATATCTTGCAAATATATTATATAGTTTCCTAGTTGAACAAAAAGATAAGAAATTTTTAAAGAGTACTTTTGGTCAGTATATATCTCCTGATCTAATCGATAAAATGTTTGAGAATAAACAGGAACCAAAGCTAGGGGGTGAAACGGGCGTCCACACTGCTTTCTTTTCTGATATACAAAGTTTTTCATCTTTTACAGAGGTTTTAGCGCCTGAAAAGATGGTCAATTTGATGAATGAATATCTTACAGATATGACAGATGTGTTATTGTTGAGAAATGGAACTTTGGATAAATATATTGGAGATGCAATTGTTGCTTTTTATGGAGCTCCAGTTCCTGTTAAAAATCATGAATATCAAGCATGCATGACTGCTCTTGAAATGAGAGATAAGTTAGAATCGTTACGAAATAAATGGCGCGATGAAGAAGGGTGGCCTGAAATTGTACATAATATGCAGCACCGAATAGGATTGAGCTCGGGAGAAATGGTTACTGGAAATATGGGTTCAAAGATGCGCATGAATTATACCATGATGGGTGATACAGTAAATATTGCTGCAAGGCTAGAGGCTTCTGCAAAACAATATGGTATTTATATACAGGTAAATGAAAGCACGTACGAATCAGTGAAAGATAAATTTGAATGGAGATTCCTAGATTACGTTCGTGTAAAAGGAAAACAATTACCTGTGAAAGTATATGAATTAATTGCGGAAAAAGGAAAAATGTGCGATATAGATAAGACAGTTGTTGAGGCATTTATGCATGCCCAGGAATTGTATTTTAATCAAGATTGGGATAAAGCAATTAAAGCATTTACTAATTCAAATGAACTAGAGGACATGTTTCCTGGAAGATCTGATAATCCTTCCAATGTTTATTTACAACGTTGCCATCAATTAAAAGAAAATTCACCTGGGAAAGATTGGGATGGAGTATGGGTATTAACGAAAAAATAATTTTTGTTCAATTATTTGTTCATATTCTTATTTATATATTCTGTGATGATCGTCACAATGATAAAGGTTTATCGTCGGTAAATTAGCTAGTTAAATTCGGATTAATTATGCCTTCGAATAGAAGCTTTAAAACTATTAATTTTTTGGTATCAGTTTTATTACTGATGGTATACTCGTGCGGACAATTGGAAGTTGCTTCAATTGAAGTTGTCAATTTATTTGATCCATCTGATGATGAATATTCCCTACCGGATACAGAAATTATTGAGGGTCCTATTTCTGGAATGATACTGGATTCATCTTCTACAGTAATAACCTGGCGACACAGTGATCCCAATTACTATTACGACCCTACTCATGAAGTTGACTATGCAGAGAGAATTTATTATCGATATCGTCTTAATACTCTAACATGGGCACCATGGTATAATGGAAATGTTCTTATGGAAAGGCAGCTTGGGTTTTGGAATTTTGATACATTGAGTGGATTGCATGTATTGCAGTTGGATTATTTGGAAGATAGCAATTATCAAATCGAAATAATGTCAAAGTATCCTACGAATATTCAGGAAGAAAGTTGGCCAGATATTTCATTTTCTGTGCATGTGTATGAAGGCACAGAGTTATTGATTTCACCAGGACAAGTTTTTGCCGATTCTGGCGGTGTTTTTTATGTAAATGCAAAATTAATTGATGTAACGGATTTTATGGGGATACATTTGGAAGTCTCTTATGATAACAGCTTTATGCAGTTACAAAATTATTATTTAGAAAGCGATTCTACTGATTTTCTTCTCCAAAGCTCCGGACATTTAATTAATTTTGTAGATAGTGATCCAGAAAATGGTCATTTTCGATTAGATCTGGGCGTTGCTGGGGGATCAGTGACGGGTGTATCAGGAACAGGTAATGTTGTTCGGTTAGTTTTTGAACATATTGGAGAAATTGGGCAACGTCCAATTATCATCACATCAGAAAGCACTGTTCGAGACGTATATAATAACTCAGTAGTCGAGCATATTTTTCCTGGAGTGGTTTCCATATGGTAAGAAACCGTTCACATAATATTATTCCTGGCTTTTTACTTGTAGCTCTTTTTACATCAAACCTTTTTGCAATTCCAGCTTTTACTGAAAGTATTGTTTCATCTTCAGCGGATGGTGTATGGGGTCATCATGTTGAAGATGTGGATGGAGATGGTGACCTGGATATTATACGTGCCTCATTATATGATAATACTGTTGCCTGGTATGAAAATACTGGAAATAGTTATACAGGTCATGTAATTACTTCTTCAGCAAATGGAGCGATGGCTGTCTATGCTCAAGATATTGATTCCGATGGTGATATGGATATATTAAGCGCCAATTATTATGAGTCCAAAATTGCCTGGTACGAAAATAATGGATCTGAATCGTTTACTGCTCATACGATTTCTACTTCTATGTCCTATGCCTATGATGTATATGCTGCAGATATTGATCGGGATGGAGATATGGATGTTGTTGGATCTTCCTATAGCAGTGATCAGGTCGTTTGGTTTGAAAATAATGGGTCTGAAAGTTTTACTAGTCATACTGTTACAACAGTTGCGGATGGAGCAGCTTCTGTATATGTAGAAGATGTAGATAGTGATGGCGATATGGATATTTTATCTGCTTCTATTAATGATGATGAAATTGCTTGGTATGAAAACAACGGTTCTCAGAGTTTTACTATGCGCACCATATCGACCGACGCCAATGGAGCGAATACAGTTTTTGCAATTGATGTAGATAGTGATGGTGATATGGACGTGCTTTCCTCTTCATCCTATGATGATAAGATCGCCTGGTATGAAAATAATGGATCCCAAAGTTTTACTGCTCGTACCATATCCACAACAGCTGATGGTGCTTTTGATATTTATGCGTTGGATTTTGATCAGGATGGAGATGTAGACGTTTTATCGTCATCCACGTATGATCACGAAATCACATTGTATGAAAATAATGGAAGCCAAACTTTTACGGCATTTGTAATTGGAACTGGCGTTTCAGGTACTCGCTCAGTGTATGCTGGCGATATGGATAATGATGGAGATAATGATATTATTGCTACTGCATTGAATGATGATGAAGTAATTGTTTTTACAAATGAAACTTCTGGACTAGCGACATCATCATTTGTTGCTAGTACTGTTTCTACATCTACTGATGGTGCCTCAGGAGTTTATATTGCAGATATAGATAATGATGGTGATATGGATATTGTATCTGCATCAGGAGTAGATGATGCTATTGCCTGGTATGAGAATAATGGTGCAGCGAATCCTTCCTGGACAG
>JAPYRG010000016.1 GCA_029936965.1 Fidelibacterota bacterium | reverse complement strand
TTACATCACCTAGTTTTCATAGTACTAAAAAAATGGTGCTCTTAAAGTAACGATTAGCTCTAATTAAATTAATAATTTGTAACGGCCTTGAAAAAGGCCGTTTTTATTTGAAACTTTTTTGTTTTTATATCATTCTAATTATTGAATAATATTATGTAAGGAGATTAGTTAATGAGAAAAAATATAATAATTATATTTTCAATAATTTTATCAATTGGTTTTTCGCAAAAATCAATTGTCCAGCAATTTAGTAAGACATTTGCTGATGTTGCGGAAAAAGTAAATCCTGGAGTAGTTACTATTTCTACAGATAAGGTAATCAAGATGGATAGATTCAATCAGTATCCATTTAATCAATTCTTTGGGCGGGATAGAAGTCCGGATCAACAACAGGAGTATAGGACAAAAGCCCTTGGATCGGGCGTGATTGTCGATGCATCTAAAGGATATATTATAACAAATAATCACGTTGTTGCAGATATGGATAAAATATCTATCAAATTAATGGATAAGAGAATATTTGAAGCGACTATAGTTGGTTCAGATCCTAAATCTGACTTAGCGGTTTTACAAATAGAAGCGGATGATTTAACTCAAGTTGATATAGGAAATTCAGATAACTTACGTGTTGGTGAGTGGGTGATCGCGATTGGGAGTCCTTTTACTGATAATCTAAGTCATACTGTGACAGCGGGCATTATTAGCGCCATGGGTCGTAGTGATATAATATCTAGAGAAAACTATGAAGATTTTATACAGATTGATGCAGCAATCAATCCTGGAAATAGTGGAGGAGCGTTAGTGAATTTGAATGGAGAACTGATAGGAATAAACACAGCAATAGCTACCGGTGGATATGAACGTTCAAATCGTGGAGTTGGATTTGCTATACCAACAAATATGGTATATAAAGTAATGAATGATCTTATTGATAAAGGATATGTCGTAAGAGGATGGCTTGGAGTTGCTATTCAAGAAATAGATGATTCATATGCGAAAGCATTAGCATTAGATACTCGAGATGGTGCTTTAATTAGTAATGTAGCCAATTCTAGCCCTGCAGATAATGCTGGCTTAATAACAGGTGATGTAATCTTAGAATTCAATGATGTATCAATTAATAATTCAAGCCATTTAAAGAATGTTGTTTCATCCTCCGATCCAGGAAAACGATATAAAATAGACATTATCCGAGATGGAAGAAGAAAATCCATTTACGTAAAATTAGGAGAGTTGCCAAATGAACCGCAGATGGCCTTTATGTCCACAGATAAATCCAGCACATTAGGTATCACGGTACAAGATCTTAGTAGTGCATTACGGAAACATTATAATTTATCACCTAATGATGATGGAGTTGTAGTCACCGAAATGGCTAAGGATAGCGAGGCATATAGGTCTGGTATTCGCGAAGGAGATATAATAATAAGAGTGGGAACAAACAATGTTCGTAATTCAAATGATTTTAAAGATTTAATAAGAACAAGCAGTAGAAAAAACACAGTATTATTACTTGTAAAGAGGAACGATGTCTCAAGATTTTACGCACTTGACATTGATAATTAGTCAGAATTTAATCCTCATATTTAAAATTTTCTTCTTCTAACTAATTGCGACCGAAGAGTAACGCATATAAATTCCCAGCCGATTATATATTGAATAATTAGATATATAGAATATGATTAAAAAGATTGATCCTCAAGTTGATTTCATAAAGTTAGAGCATTCCGTTCTTGACTTTTGGGAAAAGAATGATATTTTCAATAAAAGAATTGCTTTAAATAAAGGTAAGCCGCCCTGGAGCTTTATCGATGGTCCCATAACTGCAAATAACCCTATGGGGGTTCATCATGCATGGGGACGCACAATTAAAGATATGATGAACCGGTATAAGGCTATGAACGGTTTTGATCTACGTTATCAAAATGGATTTGACTGTCAGGGTCTATGGGTTGAAGTTGAAGTTGAAAAGGAACTAGGATTTAAATCTAAACGAGATGTAGAAGAATATGGCATAGAAAAATTTGTAAATCTTTGTAAGGATAGAGTAAAAAAATATTCTGCGATTCAAACAGAACAATCAAAACGTTTAGGATATTGGATGGATTGGAATAATTCCTATTATACAATGTCTGATGAAAATAATTATACAATTTGGTCTATGCTTAAAAAGTTATTTGAAGATGATAAAATTTATAGAGGGATGGATGTTGTTCCATGGTCTGGTAAGTCAGGAACATCTTATTCCCAAATGGAAATTATTGAAGGACGAAAACTTGTCGCACATGAATCAGTATTTGTTCGATTCCCTATTTTAGATAGAGAAAATGAATATTTACTTGTATGGACAACTACTCCATGGACATTAACATCAAATGTCATAACTGCGGTAAATGTAAATCTTGAATATATTAAGCTGCGTGCTGCTGATGGTTCATTATACTATTTGGCTAAAGAGAATCTTGAATATCAACGCTTAGAAAAACAGTTTTCAGATAAAAAGCAATGGATCGATGACGTACCTAAACTTAAAACTATTTCACAAATTTTTAAAGAGCGTGGTGGCTATGAATTAGAGGGAACAGTTAAAGGATCTGAGCTTGTAGGTTTAAAATATTCTGGACCGTTTGATGATTTGGAAGCTCAGAATGAACTAGGTGGCTATCCGTTTACAGATGATAAATTAAAATCAAAAGGAATTAATGGAGTGAATATGCATCAGGTTATAGATGCAGGAAAAGACAGCATTGGAAATGATATTGTTGTTGCAGGCGAAGGGACAGGTATTGTTCATATGGCCCCGGGTTGTGGAGATATTGATTATAAAATTGGAAAAAAATTGGGGTTTATCAATATTGCGCCATTGGATGCTGAGGCAAAATTCATGGATAAATTTGGTTGGTTGTCAGGTCTAGTTGCTACAGAAAAAGAAACAATTAATAAAATCATTGTTGACTTAAAAGAGAGAGGTTTTCTTATCTATTCAGAGCAGTATCCACATGTATATCCTCATTGCTGGCGATCTGGTGATGAATTAGTTTTTCGTATGGTTGATGAGTGGTACATAAATATGGATTGGCGTGGAAGAATAAAAAAAGTAGTTGATCAAATAAACTGGATACCTGATTGGGGAAAAGATAGAGAACATGAATGGCTTGATAATATGGGTGACTGGATGATTTCAAAAAAAAGGTTCTGGGGACTTGCTTTACCTATATGGGAATTTGAAGATGGTTCTTTTATGGTCGTAGGATCAAAGGAGGAGCTCAAAAATCTTGCTATTGAAGGCTGGGACGAATTTGATGGACAAAGTCCTCATAGGCCTTGGATTGATAAGGTAAAGATTAAACATCCGGAATCGGGATTAATAGGTAAGAGGATCTTGGATGTTGGTAATCCATGGCTCGATGCAGGTATTGTTCCTTATTCTACACTTAATTATAATGATGATAAGGCTTATTGGGAAAAATGGTTCCCTGGAGATTTTGTTGTTGAGAGTTTTCCTGGTCAATTTAGAAATTGGTTTTATTCCTTACTTGCATTATCCACTGTAATGGAAAACAAAGCGCCTTTTAAAACCTTATTAGGGCATGCATTAGTTAAAGATGAGACAGGAAGAGATATGCATAAGTCATGGGGTAATGCTATATGGTTTGATGATGCTGCTGAAGAAATTGGTGTAGATGTTATGCGATGGATGTATGCAAATCAAAATATTGAACATAATTTACTTTTTGGTTATGGTCCAGCTAATGAGGCAAGGAGGAAACTATTAACTTTATGGAATGTATATTCATTTTTTGCTACGTACGCTGCCGTAGATAAATTTTCTCCACTTGAGACAAATATTGAAAATAGTGACCTAACCTTACTTGATCAGTGGATACTAGCAAAATCAAATTTACTTGTAAAAGAAGCTGTAAATGCTTTTGATAGTTATCGAGTAGATAAGTTTGTACAAAAATTTGAAAGATTTTTAGATGATCTATCAAATTGGTATATTAGACGCAATAGAAGAAGATTTTGGAAATCAGAGAATGATAGGGATAAAAAAGCAGCCTATCATACTTTATATCATGTTTTATTAACAAGTGTGAAAATTATTGCACCAATACTTCCATTTATGTCAGAAAAAATCTATCAGAATTTGGTTTGTAATATTGATGATAAATTACCTGAAAGTGTTCATTTATGTGATTATCCAGTAATTGATCATAAAAAGATAGATCAAAAGATGATCGAACAAGTAGATACTATTAGAAAAATAGTGGAATTGGGCCGCTCAGCTAGAAATAAAGCTGAGTTAAAAATAAGACAGCCATTAAAAGAACTATGTTTTCATCTGAGTGATAATAGTATTGAAGAATTTGTTATAGAAAATCAGAATATCATTCTGGAAGAATTAAATGTTAAAAGAATAAAGTTTGTTAAATCCACTGATAAACTTATTGGATATGAAATAAAACCTAACCTTCCATTTATTGGTCAAGACCATGGGAAGGAATTACCAAAAATTAAAGATGCAATATTAAAAATGGATTCAGATAAAATAGTATCAGATCTTAATCAAGATGGTGATATAAAAATTCTGTTATCTTCAAATAGTATTATTCTTAAAAGAGATGCATTTTTAATTAATAAAAAATCTAAAAAAGGATATACCTCAGAATCCGATGGAAATATTACAGTTGGTCTTACAACTGAATTATCGGAAAAATTGATTCAAGAAGGAATTGCAAGAGATGTAATTCGACACGTGCAAATTATGAGGAAAAATGCTAATTTCGCCGTTGAAGATCGCATTAATATTTATGGATCTTTTGATGGACAAGTTGGAGATGCAATCAAAGCATATGAAGATTATTTTAAGAATGAGACATTAACTATAAATATGATAGATAAATTTCAATCTGGTGAATATGAAGAATCTTTTGAAATTAAAGGTACTAATATAAAGATTGGTATAAATCGTATATAATTAAGAAATAAAGGTATTGTATGGCAAAAAAGTATTCTAAAACAAAACTAAATGTTTTCAAGGATTCCATAGAGAAAAGAATGGAAGAAATAGCAAATGATATGGATGATTTACATGATGAAATCCTAGACAATGGTTCTTCTAGCGGAGCGTTATCTCAAGAGTCCGTATATAGTGTGCACATGGCCGATGCAGGTACAGATTCATTTGAACAAGAAAAAAATTATAACTTGATGAGTCGAGAAAGTGATTATTATAAAAATCTTGAAATAGCACTTGAAAGAATTGATGATGGATCTTTTGGAATGTGTAATATTTGTGAAGATTTGATTCCTGAAGAACGAATGATGGAAGTTCCTAATGCAACGAAATGCGTTAAGTGTAAAGAAAAAGATAAACTTGGGTTAATTTGAAGCTATTAATAGTGAATGCTGTAATTGTAGCTATTGATCAGCTAACAAAAGCAGTTGTTCGCAACAACATGTTTATTGGTGAGTCCAAACCAATCATCAATAATTTCTTTCATCTAACATATATAACAAATGATGGAATGGCTTTTGGATTAGATTTTCCAGGAGGAAACTTCTTATTTAATTTTGTTTCTATATCATTGACTATCTTTTTAGCTTGGTATTATTGGCAGGAAAGAAATAGCAATATTTTGCTTCGAATATCATTATTATGTATCCTTGCAGGAGCAATTGGTAATCTCATAGATAGAATTTTTTTCGGTACAGTGGTAGACTTTCTTGATTTTATGATAGGCGGATACCATTGGTATGTATTTAATATTGCAGATTCCTCAGTAACAGTTGGTATGTGTTTATATATTTTATTCTCAGTTAAATATCAATCTAAATCAAAACCTATAATAAATACTGAATAGAAAATGTTTACATTAATTGTTCCAAATAGCATCAATATGCGGTTGGACAAATATTTATCTGAAAACTTAGACCATCTTTCTCGATCTAAAATCCAAAATTTAATTAATGATGGAAAGGTTACTATTAATGGTGAAAAGGAAAAATCTAGTTACAGATTAAATGGAAATGAATCCATAGTGGTTTATGTAGATGCAGATGATAAATCGACTAATAATCATGTTGCGCAGGAAATTCCACTCACAATAATTCATGAAGATGATGATATATTAATAATTGATAAACAAGCTGGACTAGTCGTGCACCCGGGTAAAGGAACGAATGATAATACGTTATTGAATGGTTTAATGTATTATACTTCATCATTATCAGATGTTAATGGACTATCTAGGTTAGGAATTGTTCATCGACTTGATAAAGACACGTCTGGTATTATGGTTATAGCAAAAACAAATTCTGCACATAAATATATTGCTGACCAGTTTGAAAAAAGAAATGTTATAAAAACATATGTAAGTCTTACATGGGGAATATGGGAATTAATTGAGGGTAATATTGATAAGCCTATAAGAAGAAAACGATCTGACCCAACTGTTTTTACGGTTGATACAATGGGACGCAGCGCCTTTACGAGTTACAAAGTTGAGAATTCATGGAGATATATCTCGAAAGTACAGTTTAAACCAAAGACTGGACGTACGCATCAAATTAGAGTACATTCTTCATTTATGGGGCACCCTATAATATCGGATAAGAAATATGGTGGTGGTGAAAATAGAGTTAAAGGATTTTTACCTGAAGTATCAAAGGAATTAAATAGTATATTAAAAATATTTAATCGCCAAGCACTGCATGCTTATAGTATTGAGTTTATTCATCCAAAAACAATGGACAATGTCAAATATATTTCAACGCTTCCAAATGATTTTTCAGATGCAATTCATATATTAAGTGAAAAATATGGCTGATTCTTTTATAGATATTATAGATTCATTTTTAATTACTCTTGAAAAAGAACGTAATTTTTCATTACATACCATAAAAGCTTATAAAAATGATTTAACCCGTTTTAATCTATTTTTAAACCAAGGAAAAAGTAGAATTAAATTTAAGGAAATTAATCGAAATGATATTCGAAGATTTTTGGCAGATGAATATGAAAATGAATATATAAGTAAGACGGTTGCTCGTCGATTAGCAACAATAAAATCTTTTTTTAAGTATTTAGTAAAAGTAGAATTAATAGAAAACAATGTATCAATACATATCCATAGTCCTAAAGTACCAAAAAATTTGCCAAACTTTATTGATAAAAACTTAATGGATGTACTAATGACATCTCCACCACTAGATACTCTGATTGGAGTACGAGACAGAGCTGTATTAGAGTTATTTTATAGTACGGGAGTTCGTTTAAGTGAACTTGTAAATATAAATATTGGCGATTTTCATATAGATAAAAAACTTGTTCAAGTTATTGGTAAGGGCAACAAAGAACGTATGATCCCTTATGGTAAAACTGCTGAAAGTTCTATAGAAAATTATTTGAAAATGCGGAATCTTTCATTTAAACCTGTTTTTGCAAGATCTCCTTTATTTGTTAATAGTAGTGAAAAACGTATTTCAAAACGAACTATCCAAAGAAGAATGAATAATTATATTAAACTTGTTGCTGATGGAAAGAGTGTTGGCCCACACTTACTTAGACATACATTTGCAACTCACTTATTAGATAATGGAGCTGATATTAGAGCAGTGAAAGATCTTCTTGGACATAGCAGTTTAAGTTCAACTCAAATTTATACGCATGTTTCTATTGATAAGTTAAAGAAAGATTATACTCAAGCGCATCCACATGGGTAATTTTTAATATGCAAAAAATAGGTATAAAAAAATTGGATAATTTCCATCGAAACCTACCTGTTAAGGAATTAGTAAATCATATTGTTCAAAATAAGGAAGGACGTACTGGTTTACGTGGAGCAGCAATGGTTGATACTGGCATTTATACTGGTCGTTCACCTAATGATAAATATTTTGTGGATGAACCTACTTCTAGAGATAAAATTTGGTGGGGTCCAGTAAATAGAAAAGTTGATGAAGATATTTTCGATGATTTATTTAATAAAGTTATTGATTATTATAACAATAGTGTGAGTAATTCATATATTTTTGATGGATTTGCAGGAGCAGATAAAACGTATCGTATAAATGTTAGGATTATAGCTAAAAAGGCATGGCAGGCACACTTTGCGCACAATATGTTTATTAGGCCTGATCAGGATGAATTAAAAGCATTTGATCCTGATTTTACAATAATAAATGCTTCTGATATTCAAAATGAAGATTTTCAAAAACATGGATTAAATTCAAAAACATTTGTCTTGTTTCATATTGGTCGCCGTATTGCAATAATTGGAGGCACAGAATATGGTGGCGAGATGAAAAAAGGTATTTTTTCAGTATTACATTATCTTCTTCCACAGCAGGGAGTATTATCGATGCATTGTTCTGCTAATACGGATATAAATGGAGGTAATTCTGCTATATTTTTTGGTCTAAGTGGTACGGGAAAAACAACTTTATCAACGGACCCTGATCGACCCCTTATTGGAGATGATGAGCATGGTTGGTCTGATGATGGAATATTTAATTTTGAAGGTGGATGTTATGCTAAAGTAATTAATCTTAACCCGGAACATGAACCTGATATTTATAATGCAATTTGTGAAGGCGCTCTACTAGAAAATGTGGTTTATGATGAAGCCTCTGGTCAAATTAATTTTTCAGATGATTCAAAAACACAAAATACTCGAGTATCGTATCCTCTTGAACATATAGAAAATTCTCTTTTATCGCAGGGAAAGAATAGTACTGCTAGTCATCCAAAAAACATTATTTTTCTTGCTTGTGATGCCTATGGTGTCTTACCTGCAGTTTCAAAATTAACAACTGAGCAAGCAATGTATCATTTTATCAGTGGCTATACAGCAAAAGTCGCTGGTACAGAAAGAGGTGTATCAGAACCTATTGCCACTTTTTCTCCATGCTTTGGTGGCCCTTTTCTAACATTGCATCCATTAGTATATGCTGAGTTATTAAAAGAAAAAATGAACAAATATAATGTTCCTGTCTATTTAGTTAATACGGGTTGGGTTGGATGTAATGCTAGTTCAGGATCTTCAAGAATTTCACTCCCTTTGACTAGAAAGATTATTCATAAAATCTTAGATGGTACTATTCAGTCATGTAAATTTGAGATGGATCCTTTATTTGGCTTTCAGATTCCTACAAATCTCGATGATATCGATACCAATCTGTTAATACCAAAAAATATGTGGAAGGATGAAAAAGATTATTTTGTTGCAGCTAAAGAATTAATTGAAAAATTTCAAAATAATTTCTCTCAATATGATATTAATGATGAAAGTGTAAAAAATGCTGAACCTAAATATATTTAGTTATATGTTTAACATTTTAAGTTTTACTATTACATTCGCCGCTCAAATAAATATAAAGGAATGGTTTTGAGTAAGTTTACATTTACTTCTGAATCAGTTACTGAGGGTCATCCAGATAAAGTCTGTGATGCAATATCGGATGCTATAGTTGATAGTCTCTTATCAGAGGATAGAGAATCTCACATTGCTTGTGAAACTTTGGCAACAAAGAATTTGATAGTTGTTTCTGGTGAAGTCCGTTCTAAAGGTATTGTTGATATTGAAAATATCGTAAGGAATACACTTGAAGAAATAGGATACACAGATATTAATCGAGGTATGGATAATAAATCTGTTGATATAATGATAAAAGTTCAAGATCAGAGTACGGAAATTGCACAAGGAGTTGATCAATTAGAAGATCATGAACAAGGCGCTGGTGATCAGGGGTTAATGTTTGGATATGCTTGTAAAGAAACACCAGAATTAATGCCTATGCCAATTCACTTGGCTCATAGGCTAACTGAGCGTTTATCAAAATTAAGGAAGAATGGAACTCTGCCTTGGCTTGGCCCTGATGGTAAATCTCAAGTTTCTGTTGATTATATAAATGGAAAACCTGCATCTATTTCTAAAATAGTTATTGCAACTCAACATGATGATATGCTTGATAAGTTTGATACTGAAGAAATGGAACACAAATTTGTTGAAGAAGAAGTAATTGAAAAGATAATAAAACCTGTTCTAGAAAAATCTGGTTTAGAGAGTTCAGGTGTCTTTATAGTTAATGGAACCGGACGATTCGTTTTTGGAGGGCCAGATGCGGATACAGGATTAACTGGAAGAAAAATTATTGTTGATACTTATGGTGGATATGCACCACATGGTGGAGGTGCCTTTTCCGGTAAAGATCCTTCAAAAGTTGATCGATCAGCTGCTTATATGGCACGTTATATAGCAAAAAATATTGTTGCTTCTAATTTAGCAGATACTTGTGAAGTACAATTTTCATATAGTATTGGTGTTGCTGAACCAACTTCTTTTTATGTTAAATCTTTTAATACGGGAAAGATATCTGATGAAGAATTAACAAATCTGGCAAAAGAGATTTTCCCATTAAGACCTGGTGATATAATTTCTCATTTAGAACTTAAGTTTCCACGGTACAGACAAACGGCCGCTTATGGTCATTTTGGTAGAGAAGATGATTTATTTACATGGGAAAGAGTTGACATGGTAGATAAACTAAAGTCTGCCTACAATGAAAGGAATGTTTAATGGAAACTTTAACAAATGTTAAAAGTATTGTTGACGATATAGATTATAAAGTTGCGGATTTGAGTCTTGCAAAAGATGGGCGTAAAGCGCTAGATATTGCGGAAAAAGAGATGCCAGGGCTTATGTCTACTAGAAAAAAATATGGATCAGAGAAACCTTTATCAGGTAAAAAACTTACAGGATCTCTCCATATGACTGTTGAAACAGCAGTATTAATTGAAACTTTAGTTGAGTTGGGTGCTGATGTACGATGGGCAAGTTGTAATATTTTTTCAACACAGGATCATGCGGCTGCCTGTATAGCTGAATCTGGAACACCTATTTATGCGTGGAAAGGGGAAAGCTTAGAAGAATATTGGTGGTGTACTTTGCAAGCATTGACTTTTAAAGGAAATGAAGGACCTGATCTCATCGTAGATGATGGAGGAGATGCAACATTATTAATCCATAAAGGATATGAATTAGAAGAATATTTTGCGAAGAATAATAGCACACCTGAAATTACTACAACTGTAAAAGAAGAACAGATCATTGAGAACTTACTTCGTGAGTTGTTAGATAAAGATCCAATGCATTGGCATAAAGTAGCCAAAAATATTATTGGAGTTTCTGAAGAAACAACTACTGGGGTTCATCGTCTAGAACAAATGTCCAAAGATCAAACATTATTATTTCCTGCTTATAATGTAAATGATTCAGTTACAAAATCGAAGTTTGACAATATTTATGGTTGCCGAGAATCTTTAGCAGATGGTTTAAAACGTTCAATGGATGTTATGGTAGCAGGAAAAACTGTTTTGGTATGTGGCTATGGTGATGTGGGAAAAGGATGTGCTCAATCTATGAGAGGATATGGCGCAAGAGTTCTAGTTACTGAAATTGATCCTATATGTGCTTTGCAAGCTGCTATGGAAGGGTATGAGGTTGTTACAATGGATCAAGCTATTCCAGAAACAAATATTTTTATTACTACTACTGGAAATCGCGATGTAATTACTTTAGATCACATTAAAAAAATGAATGATCAAGCAATTGTGTGCAATATTGGTCACTTTGATAATGAAATACAAGTTGATAGATTGAATGAAGCATCCAATGTTCAAAGAGACACCATTAAGCCACAAGTAGATCGATACACTTTTGATGATGGTCATTCAATATATCTACTTGCTGAAGGACGATTGATGAATCTTGGTTGTGCGACTGGTCATCCAAGCTTTGTCATGTCAAATTCTTTTACTAATCAGGTACTAGCTCAAATAGCTTTGGTAAAAGAAAAACCTGAGCTTGGTGTATATATGCTTCCTAAGGAGCTAGATGAGGAGGTTGCACGATTACACCTTGATCATCTTGGTGTGACACTTACCGAGTTATCTGATGAACAAGCAGATTACATTGGTGTATCAAAATTAGGTCCATATAAGCCTGATCATTATAGGTATTAATCATTAGTTATATAGCTCTGGTTATAGCCAGGTTTTTTTTGTGGTAAAGCTCATGAAAATTAGAGAATTTCTAGTGGATTTATCCGCGTATAAATGGAACGAGATTACCTCAGCAGTTTACTGAATCTCTTTCGCAAACGAACAATTAAGATTTTCGTTGGTTTGCTTATCTTTGTTTTTTCGTCTTGTGATTTTGATAGTCCAAGCAATTTTGTTATCCCAACATGGTTTATTGATATAAAACTTCCTTTAGTATCAAAAACCTTTCCAATGGGTAATCTTGTTGATACTACTAACTTTATATATCCCACTGATGATTCAGTTGGATTTCAGCTAATATTTAAAGGAAACATTGATCCCCCAGTAGGTACAGAAGATCAAGATTTGTTTGTTCCTTTTGAAGGAGGATATATAGAGCAGGCTATTCCCCCTGATTCTATTGCCGGTATTGATGGAAGTGCGATTCCTATTCCTCCAGTTACTTTACCGATTGATCTGAGTTCATTAGTTTTATATAATCAATCTGTATATCCTGATACTCAGATAATTACTTTTGCGGGAGTAACTGATACAAATCGTTTTCAACTCCCATTACAAGATACTGTTGTAATGTTTGGAAGTGCATATAATAGATATTTTATTAATCCTGTGAATACAGTTCTATCTGCAATATTAGATTCTATAAATGCATTGGAACCAATCTCTCTTGGGTTATCAACATTAATATCTGGAATAGAACCTCAAATTATTTCGAGTGTTGATTCTCTTATCATATCTGGCAGTGATGCAAGCCCAAGTTATTTTTCATCTTATTTTAAAAATAGGGGATATCCCACTGATCTAATAAATCCCTTTGCAAGGTTCATTGGAGGTAATGAATCTTTGAACGATACGATAGTTAATCATGATACTACTGCAGTACCAGCAAACCATATTTTTCAAACGTATAGCGATTTATTAGGGGAGGGATTAACAGAAAATTTGAAGATTACTACAAATTTTCAACTAGAGACAGTGCATCCTGACAGTTTTGTTACTCTATATCCTGAGGTTAGTGATTCCATGTATATTAAATCTAATTTGGTCTTTAACATTACTGGCATTGATAGCGCTAAGGTTACGATTGATTCTGTGAATCTGGATTTGTCTGAACAGATGGAATCTATAAAAAGTCAATTAAGTTTTGGGGGAAATTTACCAGAAGTAGAGGGAACTACTTTAGAAATCAAAAGTGCTATCATGGAAACATCAGGCATACCATTAACTGCAAATAAATTTACAGTTTCCAATCTCCAAAGTACTTTTCCTTGGAATATGAAATTTTATTTAAATATTCCTAATTTTGTCCCTCCAGCAGATGGGGAACCAGTTCTAATTGATCGTATACTAAAAAATACAGATGATCCATATGATAAAGAGATTAGCTTAAGAGGGCATACCTTGCAATCAACCAACCCAGACTCTGCAATTGGCTCATTAGAGTTGGATTTACAAGTTATTATTCCTACGCAAAAAGCTACAATTCCGCTCGATAATTCATCTTTAGGCGGCTTTGGTGTCACAATTCGCTTTGGTTCACTTTATTTTAATGAGTTAAGAGCGTTTATATTCAAAGAATTAACTGCAGATACGATGGATATAGCTGGGTACCCATCGGAAATGTCTGGCATTGGTTTTCCTGGTTTAAAATTTGAGTTTGAATTAATTAATGAAATAAATATTCCTTTAATCATAGATATAAATATGATAGGAACAAAACCTTCCGGTGAATCAATAATTACCAAACTACAGGCAGAAATTGCTACTCCAGATTATTTTGCGCAAAATCATAGTATTTCTACAGATTCTGTCAAAACAGTTATCCGTTGGGATAAATCTGGAACTACTATTTATAAGTATGATTCTCCTAATAATTGGACAGTTGTTGATAGTGCAAGCATACCTCCCAATCCTGGCGAATTTTCAATTATTGATTTTTTTGCAGCAATGCCTTTATCGGCACTTGCACAAACAAATGTAAGACTTGATGGTACAGGAGGTATTTCAGCAAGCGCTAAAAAAATAGGTGGATCATTTACCATAACCATGCCATTTGAAGTAACAATGAATGCACCTCCCTTTATTCCACCTAGTGGAATATCAAAATTAGATGAGTTTAGCCATGATAATAGAAACAAGATACGTCACTCTTTAATTCACTCAGAAATAACAACTACTGTTGAAAATAGTTTGCCTGTAGGAGGTGACTTTGCAATTCTTCTTTCCGATCAACCATATTTTCCTAAGGATATAACTATCGATGCGTTAAATGCTTTTCGTGATACGATGATTACAAAATATAATTGGGACTCTACGGATGTGTTATACATTATTGATAATTGTGATAGTTTGAGTCCTGCAAAGGGAGATATTTATTCATTTAATGTTATGAGTGACTCCAGTCAATGTGTCAATGGAATGAAATATCTAGTTAAGAAATCGGTTGGCACATCAGTAGATACCGTTATATCGTATGTTGATACACTGTTCCGATTTCTTCTGCCTAGTCCTCAAGAATATTATTCAGATAGTTCAACTATTGGCCACCCAGGACAAGTTTCTGTACCCGGTATTAGTTCGTATACAAGCGTAATTGATACTAGCAGAATTTTTCTTCTTACTGATTATGGTAGTCATTATACAGTCCCAAGATTTTCATTTAATCAAACAGGGGATCAATCAGTCTTCTTTTCAAAGTTTGATGAGATAGATATAAAGTCATTTATAATATTTCGAGTTGCAAGTACTGGGGTACTTGGGAAGACAGAAAATGATATTGTTTTACTTTATCCAAATGGGGGCGAGACATTGTTAGCTGGAACAGGTTATACGATTCGATGGAAAACCTATGGAGAGGTAAGTAATATAAATATTCATTATGCTATAGGATCAAATTTAAATGAGGATCAGTGGCAAGAGATAGGATCAAATGTTACCAATATTGATTCTATGGCTTGGACTCCAAGTATCATTGCTGATAGTATTCGTATAAGAATTCAAGATACTAATTCAAAGTTAGATGATATTAGTGGTTGGTATTTTTCAATATCTAGTGGTCAGTTTTTTGGAAATTCAGCGCCAATTAATTTATTGATCAATGATACAAAAATAGATAACACTGAAAACTCACGTAAATGAAAAAAGTTCTTTATTTATTATTAGTCTTCTTTGTCTATCATAATTCTATAATGGGCCAAATTAAAAGAGATCCGCGATCTATAGCAATGGCGAATGCATACACAACGATTGCGGATGGATTTTTTGCTGTTGGGTATAATCCAGCAATGATTGCTTATCAACAAGACAAACCATTTATGTTACAAGTTATTGGATTTGACTTGGGTTTTGCAGGAAATTTTCTTTCATTACAGAATCTTAACTCTTTAAGCGGTGATACTTTATATGCTTTGGGTGAAAATCCAAAAAATCCAAATGATGATAGTAAAGATAAACTATTTCGACAGTTTGAAGATGCTGGTGGTCTAGCGTTCAGTCAAGATCTGCATTTTCCACTCCCAATAATCAATTATTCATCTGGCAATATGGCCTTTACGAGCAACCTGGTTTGGATGAGTAATTTAGTTTTTCCTATAGGTATATTAGAATTGCTCTTTTATGGTAATGGGAAACGTCCAACAATGGATATGACATTAGATGTTGAGGTTTTTGGAATTAATGAAGTTGGGTTTACTTTTGCTGTACCATATAATAGTTTTGCTTTGGGAATTACTGCAAAGTATTTACAAGGATTATTTTATTTTGGAGTTGATCCAGATTCCAGTATTGCAAATTTGGTTACAAGTGATTATTACTTCTATGGGTCAGGAAAATATTTATTGAGATTTGGTGTTGGAGGATCTGGTTTTGGTCTTGATCTAGGGCTTGTTACCAAAGAGTATAACGGTTTTAGAGCAGGTGTATCTTTGATTAATGCATTGGGTACGATTGAATGGAATAAACAAGGAATGATGAAGGATTTAGTTGCAGGACCTGATGCAGTTATAGGTACAGATGATGATTTGTTTAATCCAGCCGCATTTTTGGGGTTTCCTGCAATTAATGAATCACAGGCTATTGCATATGAATACACGATTGATAGTGTTAATGCTACTGGTTTATCTAGTCCAAATATTTTTAATAGTGAACCATTTAAAGCAGTTAGCAATACTGATCCAGATGGAAATCCAAAAGAATTTAAAACTCGTTATCCTGCAATATTTAGAGCTGGAGTTTCATATACTACTGAATTATTTATTCTTAGCTCAGATTTATGGACAGGATTTAGAAATCAATTATATGCTCATGCTGGTTGGAGATGGTCAGCTGGATTCGAATTTTTAAAGTTTCCAAATATACCTCTTCGATTAGGTTTTGCTTATGGTGGGCCTACTTTTAAAGAACTTGGGCTAGGATTTGGTTATCATACTGGTCCTATGATATTTGATTTTGGTTTTGGTTTTAAAAATGGAGTATGGATTCATTCGATGCAAGGTCTAAACCTGTCATTACAATTAACAATTACAAGTTTTAAAGGACGTGATAGTACAAAGAAGCCTGAATCTTCAACAGAGGGTCCTGCTCCATTACCAATAGAAGATAATAATAATGAGGAATTAGATAATACTAATGATCTGGAAATTAATGAAACTTCTGATGAATCACTTTCTGGATAAAAGAAGCAAGATTAACCCTCCAATAGAAAATACTATATTGCCTATCCATGCAGAAGTTAATGGTTCAAGAATACCTTTGAAGCCAAGAGATTGTCCGAACTTAATAAAAGTATAATAGAAAAAAATTACTAAAAAGCTCATCCCCGCTGCAAACGTTAGACCTCCACGAGGTTTTATCACAACAAGAGGTAAGCCAAATAGAACTACAATTAGATTTGTGAATGCAAAAGAAACTTTAAAGTATCTGCTCACTTCCCATCTAGTAGTATTTACACCATTTTCTTTTAATTGAAGTATTCGCTCACTAAGCTCACTATAATTAAGCTCATCAGGCAATTTCCCTTGTTTTAATATATCTTCAGGTGTGAAGTCTATTTGAATCAGCGAATCTGATTTAGGAATAATTACATTTTTTTCAAATCCATTCTGATCAAATTTTCTAATTGAATATCCTGAGGCAACCCATTGTTCTAACGAATCAATCCATGCGATATTTTTTGCATCTATACGTTCTAATATTACACCATCATTCATAGAAATAATTGTTACACGCTCCGCAGTTTTTTGCCGTACCTTATATTTTCCTAAAGATATATGAGTTTTTTCTTTTTTCTGTAAGAAAAGATCATTGTATACATGTTTTAATTTTCTTTTAGATTTTCTCTTAATATACTGTTGTTCAATTTGAGAGCGTATCTCGTTTCCACTGCTAACTATATTATTTTCAAATTCAAAAGATGCATAACTCACTATTATACCAATTATTATGAGCGGTATTGCGATTCGATAAAGACTTATACCACTTGATTTCATAGCTGTCCATTCATTCCGTTTTACCAACAAACCTACACTAAATACGGTAGCGATTAACATGGCCATCGGTAACGCAATATTCAAAAACCATGGGATAGTGAATAAATAATATTTGAATACTATTTTCCATGGAACTGAATTATCTATGAATCGGTCTAAATTTTCAATTAAGTCTACTACTAGAAACACACTTGTGAATCCAAGAATAGATATTAATAGAATGGCGATAAATTGCTGAATAAGATATAGATCAAGTCGCTTCATTATTAGAATATTATTTTTATCCAGTTGAATTTCTGTAAAATATGTATATTTCGGAATATATAACCCGAAATATTATATAACTATCAATGATACATAGGTTTGAGTGAATTTGTAAATATACTAGATAAAATAATGTCAGAATTAGCTGGCTTTTTATGGGGACCACCATTAGTTGTCTTATTATTAGGAGGTGGACTATTTTTTACTGCGTATTGTCGTTTTACTCCTTTTCGCTATTTTCGACATGCATTAGAAATATTAACTGGAAAGTATGATAAGGATGACGATCCTGGCCAAATTTCTCATTTTGAAGCTTTATCAAGTGCTTTAGCTAGTACAGTTGGCATGGGTAATATTTCAGGAGTAGCAATAGCAATTCATGCGGGAGGACCTGGTGCTATATTTTGGATGTGGGTTACAGCTATTATTGGTATGAGCACAAAGTTTTTTACTTGCACACTTGCTGTTTTATTCCGAGGAAAAGATGATAATGGAGATATACAGGGTGGTCCCATGTATTTTATTGAACAAGGTTTGGGTCAACGGTTTAAGCCATTAGCAGTCTTTTTTAGTTTTGCAGGTATGTTTGCTAGTTTTACGTTTTTTCAAGCGAATCAATTAGTTCAAATTATTAGAGATTTTGTATATATACCGGGAGGCATATTTATAAATAATTCTTTGTTAGGGAATGCTATAACTGGTACAATTATTGCATTGATTGTAGCGTCAGTTATTTTTGGAGGTATTCAAAGAATTGCAAAAGTTGCCTCTAAATTAGTCCCAATAATGGTGGGTATTTATCTTTTCGCAGCATTAATAATCTTAATCATAAATATTTCCTTAATACCTAAAATATTTGCTAGTATTCTTTATGATGCATTTACTGCCGATGCTGTTGCTGGCGGAGCAATTGGTTCCATGATTATTATGGGAGTTAGAAGAGGACTGTTCTCAAATGAAGCAGGTGCTGGAACAGAAGCTTTGGCACATGGAGCTGCAAAAACGAGCGAACCAGTTCGTGAGGGACTGGTTGCAATGCTGGGACCATTTATTGATACAATTATAGTATGTACTACAACAGCATTAGTGATACTAATATCAGGTCTTTACACAAGTGACAGTAATGGTGTTACATTGACAGTAAGGGCCTTTGAACAAGAGTTAGGCATATTCGGCCGTTTATTAATATTTATTGCAGTAATTACATTTAGTTTATCCACAATGTTTGGTTATTCATATTATGGAAGAAAATGCGCAAGCTATTTATATGGAAGTCGTATTAAACCATTTTATAATTACATTTATATATTAGTAATTGTGATTGCATCCGTATCAACAATTGATATTGCAATTAATTTTGTTGATAGTTGTTATGCTCTTATGGTTATTCCTACTATGTTAGGAACAATCTTATTATCTCCTAAAGTAATTATCGCTTCGAAAGAGTATTTTTCAAAAGTGGATTTATAATTAATAAGAAAATTATTATTATAAATGGATAGACGAGACCTTATAACAGAAAAACCTAATCCTAATTCTTCTAGTATTGATTCTATGTCCATAAGAGAGATATTAGAGGAAATAAATAATGAAGATGCTAAAATACCCGTTGCGGTAAGAACTTCAATTCCTCAAATAGAAAAAGCCGTTGAATTATGTGTTGATGCAATAAAACTTGGTAAACATGTGTTTTTCATTGGAGCTGGAACAAGTGGTCGTTTAGGAGTTCTAGATGCATCAGAAATGCCGCCCACATACTCTGTGCCTGAAGATTGGTTTCAAGGGATTATTGCTGGAGGAGATATAGCTTTAAGAAAATCTATTGAGGGCGCTGAGGATAAAATTGAATTAGCAATTAACGATTTAAATGAACATAATATTCAAAATGATGATGTAATTATTGGGATTAGTACAAGTGGGGCTGCAAAATATGTTCAAACTGCATTAAACCATGGAAAGGAGATAGGCTGTAAAACTATTTATTTGATATGCAATAAAGAACCTTTTTATCGTGCCAACGTGGATTTAATTATTTCGATTGAAGTAGGTCCTGAGATTATTGCTGGATCAACACGAATGAAAGCAGGTACAGCAACAAAACTTGCTCTAAATATGATTTCAACTGCTACGATGGTTAGGTTAGGAAAGATTTATGGAAATCTTATGGTTGATTTAATGGCCGTCAATGAAAAATTGGTAGATAGAGGAATTAGAATTATACAAAATTTAACTGATCTTAACTATGAAGATAGTAATGCAATGTTACTTTCCGCAGAGATGTCCGTAAAAACAGCTCTTGTTATGATTAATAAAAAATGTAATTTGGATGAAGCAAGAAAGATATTAGAAAGAAATAATGGAATATTGAGAGATATCATCAATTAATATTTTTATGTATACTATATTTAATACCCCTGGTCCCAATTTTTCAGATGGACATGCAATTACTATTACAAAAAATTTGTATAATTTGAATGTATCAGTTATTAATGCGCTCCCAAGTGATAGAGATCAAAATTTTTTATTATATCAAGACGATAAACCAGTTTTCATATTAAAGATTTCTCATCCAGCTGAAACATTTAATGTTTTAGATATGCAACATAAAGCAATACAGCATATTTATTTAAAGGATGATAAAATACAACTACCTAAAGAAGTAAAAAATATAGATGGTGATTATATAAGTTCATACAAATACCGTGAAGTAAAATACTTCATTAGGTTAGTTGAATATATTCCAGGAAATTTGATGAAAGATTTATCAAATCATGATAAATCGTTTATAAATATGCTCGGAATTTTTTTAGGGCGAATAAGCTCTGCATTGCAAGGTTTTGAATACGAGGATTCGGTTCGGAGATTCCCTTGGGATATATCTCAGACTGATTTCTTATATAATAATATCTGCAGTATAGATGCTAGGGATAAGCAAATTATTATTGAACAAATCCTTAATAAATATGAAAATAAAATTAATGGAATTAAAGATGATTTACCTGTAGCAATAATACATAATGATGCAAACGATCATAATATCATCGTTAATAATGATAATGTACCTTATGGTATAATTGATTTTGGAGATATAATTAAAACTTTCAGAATATGTGAACCTGCAATTTGTATTGCGTATTTATTGTTGAATAGAGATGATTCAATTCAGATTATTGCTGAATTTTTGAATGCTTATCAAAGCATATATCCATTAACAAAATTGGAAATAAATGTGATAATTTATTTTATTTGCCTGCGACTATGTGTATCAGTTACTATGGCTGCATATCGAAAAAAAATATTTCCAGATAATAAATATATTCGAGTCACTGAGAATCAAGCTTGGGATTTTTTAGGAAAAATACAACAGGTTGATTTGGAATATTGTTCAGATCAAATAATGAATACAGTTTTGAGATAAGTACATTTGTTAAGTTTAAAAAAAATTAAAGAATTAAGAGATCAATTCATCAGTCCATCATTAAGTGTTGCTTATAAAGATCCTTTATATATAGTGAAAGGAGAAGGACAATATCTTTATAATAGTAATGGAAAAAAATACCTTGATGCAATAAACAATATTAGCCATGTTGGTCATTGCCATCCTGAAGTAACCAAATCCTTACATGAACAGAGTAAAACTCTTAATACTAATACAAGGTATCTTCATGAAAATATTGTTATTTATGCGCAAGAATTACTTCGTACGCTACCATCACATTTGCAGACTTGTTTTTTTACTAATTCGGGTAGTGAAAGTAATGATTTAGCACTTCGTTTAGCTCGAAATTATACGAATAGCAAGCACACAATAGTTATTGAAGGAGCATACCATGGACATACAGCTGCAACAATGGAAGCAAGTCCCTACAAATATAATGGTCAGGGAGGGAATAGTGCTGCAAAATATATCCACCAAATTCCTATGCCTGATGCATACAGAGGAAGATACAGGGAAAATAGTGCTGATATTACAGAATACTATATAAAACATGTAGAAAGTATCCTTGATTCATTAAAGAAAAAAGATGAACAGATTTCTGTATTTATTTCAGAATCGATACTTGGTTGTGGAGGACAAATAATTTTACCGGAAGGGTTTTTAGCTTTAGCTAATAAGACAATAAAAAAAGCTGGTGGCATATGTATTGCTGATGAGGTTCAAATTGGTTTTGGAAGAGTTGGGTCACACTTTTGGGGGTTTGAATCAGAAAATACTGTTCCTGATATTATCACTATGGGTAAAGCTATGGGTAATGGTCATCCATTATCAGCTGTAGTGACAACAAAAGAGATTGCTCAAAAATTTAATAATGGTATGGAGTATTTTAATTCTTTTGGAGGAAATCCAGTCTCATGTGCTGTGGGAAGAACTGTGCTGGAAATAATTGAGAAGGAAAAGTTGCAAGAAAATGCATACCTTATAGGCAAATATTTAATTAAAGGATTAAATGATATAAAGAAGAGACATAATTTAATTGGCGATGTTCGAGGTCGTGGATTATTTTTAGGGTTAGAATTGATTCGAGATCATGAAAGAATGGCACCTGCGTGCTCTGAAGCGGATCAAATAGTAAATGATATGAAGGAACGTGGAATTCTAATTAGCACGGATGGGACAGACCGTAATGTAATAAAGATAAAACCTCCTATGGTATTTACTAAGGACAATGCTGATCAATTGATTGATACTTTAGATCAGTTATTAATTAAAAAGAAATATAATTAATTTAGATGAAAAATTTTGTTAATATTCTAGCACTTATAATAATAGTATCAATTACATATTTTATAATGAATAAGAAGAAGAAAATTGACCAATTATATTGGGAAAATCCCTCTGTAATTAGTATTAATAAAGAAAGGGCAAGAGCACATTTTTTTGATTTTGAATCAAAGGAATTAGCATTAATTAATGATATAAATGTTTCCAATTATTATCAGCCATTAAATGGGAAATGGAAATTCTATTATTCTTTGAACCCAGATGTTCGGCCCAAAGAATTTATGAAAAATAATTTTGATGTTTCTACATGGGATGATATTGATGTACCAGGTAGCTGGGAGATGCAGGGTTATTCCGTCCCAATCTATCTTGATGAGGAATACCCCTTCCCCCCCGAACCACCATTTGTTCCTCATGAGTATAATAGAGTAGGTAGTTATCGGAAAAATTTTAATTTGCCATCTTCTTGGTTAAATAGAGATATCTTTATTCAATTCAATGGTGTGCGTTCAGCGTTTTATTTATGGATTAATGGTAAGTTTATAGGTTATAACCAGGATTCGAAAACTCCAGCAGAATTTGATATAACGGATTTCATTACTATTGGAGAAAATTCTGTTTCATTAGAAGTATATAGGTTCTCTGATGGATCATATTTAGAAGGGCAGGATACTTGGAGAATTAGCGGTATAGAACGAGATGTTTTTATATCAGCTAAATCAAGAATACGAGTATCTGATTTTACAATTGTTTCCGATTTAGATAGTTTATATAAGGATGGCCATTTTGATTTAGTTATAGATCTACTAAATAATTCAAATGATAGTTCTGATATTATTATTCGTGGAGAATTATTGAAATATGATAATTCAAATATTCCTGTACTTAGTTTCGAAAGAAAAATGGAGATTACACAAAAAGATACAGTGCATTATAAATCAATAATAAATAATGTAGACGTTTGGTCAGCAGAAACTCCGAATCTTTATAGATTGATAACTACAATTTATAATAATGAAGAAAAAGTAATTCATAGTTTTACGCAACAGGTAGGTTTTAGAAAAATAGAAATGGTACCTGGCAATTTATTAATAAATGGTAAACCCGTATTATTTCGCGGTGTAAATCGTCATGAATGGGATTCTGAAAGAGGAAGATCAATTACCGAAAGACAAATGATAGATGATATAAAATTGATGAAGAAATTTAATATTAATGCAGTTCGTACGAGTCATTATCCAAATCAAGTGAGATGGTATGAACTATGTAATGAATATGGTTTATATGTTATAGATGAAGCAAATATTGAAGCTCATGGAATGCAATTTCATAAAGAAAAATATAATTTTATTTCAGATAGTGAGGAATGGGAAGAAGCATGGATACAAAGAGGTCGATCCATGTTAGAAAGAGATAAGAACCAACCAAGCATCATTATGTGGTCTATGGGCAATGAAGCGGGTGATGGGGAAAATTTTAAGAGGCTGTACAAATGGATGAAAGCAGAAGATAAAACAAGACCTGTTTCTTATGAACCTTCAAGAGAAGCTGATCACACAGATGTAGTATTCCCAATGTATGCAACCATTGAAACCATATCAAAATATGCTGAAAAAAATCCTAAGAGGCCACTTATTCTTTGTGAATATGTTCATGCGATGGGTAATAGTGTGGGTAATCTTCAAGACTATTGGGATACCTTTGAAAAATATGATGAATTGCAAGGAGGATTTATTTGGGATTGGGCAGATCAGGTAATTTTAAAGACTGATACGTCAGGAAAGGAATATTGGGCCTATGGAGGAGATTTTGGTGATGAATTTACTGTTAACGATTCTAATTTTTGTGCTAATGGTCTTGTTGCAGCAGATAGAACACCAAATCCCCATTTTTTTGAAGTAAAGAAAGTATACCAGCCTATAAAATTTACAGCAGAGGATATAACGAGGGGTCAAGTACGTATTTCAAATAGATATGATTTTATTAATTTAGATCATATTGATTTTTCTTGGTTTATTTCTGAGGATGGTAAAACTGTAGAATCTGGAAAATTGGGAGTGATTGATTTGGATCCTAGTGAAAGTACAGTCTTATCTTTCAATTTGTCTGGTGTGGTGCCAAAACCTGGAGCTGAGTATTTTCTTACAGTAATTGCTCGATTAAATCGTAATACGCCCTTACTAAATAAAAAACATGTTGTTGCATGGGAGCAATTTTCATTGCCAATACATCGTCCATCATTGCAAAGTGATATTTCAGATTTTCCAGAAATTAAGCTTACAGAGAGTGATACTACTATTGATGTAATTGGAAATAATTTTCAAATTATTTTTAATAAAAAGACAGGATTTTTAAAAGATTATATATACAGTAATCGTCATTTAATACGATCTGAATTGATTCCACATTTTTGGAGAGCACCGACTGATAATGATCGTGGAAATATGATGCATATACGTGCTGCTATTTGGAAGAATGTAGGTAATGAATTAACCATTAGCTTTTTTCAAAGATCATTATCTAATAATGTTGTTAAAATAAAAATGGTAGCAAATCATGAGCCTACAGGATCCATTATTACTATTACATATAATATCTTTGGAAATGGGTTAATTGATATTGAACAAGAAATAGTTACGGAAAAAGAAACATTGCCAGAATTGCCACGTTTTGGTATGAAGATGACACTTCCAAAAGATTTTAATAGAGTTTCATGGTATGGTAGGGGGCCTCATGAAAGTTATTGGGACAGGAAAACATCAGCTCCTATAAAGGTATATTCTGGTACAGTCTGGGAACAAACTTATCCTTATGTAAGACCGCAAGAAACAGGAAATAAAACGGATGTCCGTTGGATGACCCTTGATAATGGAAGGATTGGTATGTTAGCGATTGGACAACCATTATTTGATGGGAGCGTTCATCAATATCCGTATCAGGATCTAGAAAACGTACCTGGTATTAATCGCCATGGTAAATTGGATATTAAACCGAAAGGCCAGGTAGATTGGTTATTGGATTATCGTCAAACTGGTATTGGGGGTGATAATAGCTGGGGAGCACGTACTCATCAAAAATACACATTAGATGGAAAATCAACTAATTATAAACACCATTTTTATTTAATTCCTTTTATAAAAGGGGTTGACATTATAGCTCTTTCTAAAATAAACATGAATTAAAATAGATTGGAGAAAATATTTTGAATACAATCTCAATTATATCATTTATTGTCGCGACTACTGCAGTTGCAGTATTTACATATATGATTGTAAGGAATATGAAAAAAAGCGATAGCGCAACTGAGGAATATTTTACAGGAGGTAGGGCTCTGTCTTGGTACATGGTTGCTGGATCATTATTACTTACTAATTTATCAACAGAGCAATTAGTAGGGTTAAATGGAGATGTTTTTGGAGATAAAGCATTGGTTGGTATTGCATGGGAATCATTAGCAGCTTTTGCAATGATTGCTACTGCTCTAGTATTTTTACCAATTTATCTTGCAAGTGGTTATACTACAACACCAGCATTTTTAGAAAAGCGTTTCGATAAGATGACACGCTCTATGGTGTCTGGTCTTTTTCTTTTTGGTTATGTAACTGTATTGCTGCCGGTGGTTCTTTATACTGGATCTTTAGCGTTAATCACTATGTTTGATTTAAAGCTTACCCTATCATTGGTAGTTGCTATTATCGGAATAGTAGGAAGTTCATATGCAATTTTTGGGGGATTAAAATCTGTTGCTGTTAGTGATACATTAAATGGAATAGGTCTTCTTATTGGTGGATTGACAATACCATTTCTTGCTTTAGCTGCATTAGGGGATGGTTCATTTTTTGAAGGATTATCAAAACTAGTAAACCAGAATCCAGAATATCTGACAGTATTTACACAATCAAATCTTGAGGGAAAAAGTGTTTCTGTACCTTGGCCAACTTTATTAACAGGTATGATGTTTATTCAAGTATTTTATTGGTCTACAAATCAAGTAATTGTACAGAGGGCAATGGCAGCAAGAAGCTTGGCTGAAGGGCAGAAAGGTGTTTTATTTGCTTCAGGAATGAAATTAATTGGCCCCTTAATGTTGTGCCTTCCAGCCTTAATTGCTTTGCATATGCCTGAATTAAAAATTGAAAGGCAAGATCAAGTGTATGGAGCTGTTGTTCGTCATGTATTACCTGATTGGTCGTTGGGTCTTTTTGCTGCAGTTTTAGTTGGATCTATATTGAGTTCATTTAATAGTGCATTAAATAGCGCATCGACACTTTTTTCTTTACAATTTTACAAAGGTTATATCAATCCATCCGCTAGCGAAGAACAAACTGTAGTTATTGGAAAATATTTTGGAATTCTTCTTGCCTTAGCCTCAATAATTATTGCTCCATTACTTGCACAAATGGATTCTATTTTTCAATTTTTACAAAAAGTAAACGGTCTTTATAGTGTGCCAATAATATCAATATTTCTATTAGGAATAACTACAAAACATATACCTGCTCTCGCTGCTAAAATTGGTATGATAGTAGGAATTGTCATGTACGGGTTTTTTACTTTTTTCCCAATTGATAATCTTCATTGGTTACATACGTACTTTATTAGTTTTACTTGGTCTATCATTATTATGTTATTAATTGGTTATTTCAAACCAAAAAGTGATCAAGAGATTGCTTTAAGTGATGAGAAGACACCAGCTCCAGTAGATATGACGCCATGGCCATTAGCTAAAAAGGTTTCAGCTGGAATATTTGGCGCCACAATTGCAATTTATTTACTTCTTACAGCATTGTCGAATTAAAAAACATTAAGTTGATGAAGCGTAGAAAATTTTTAAGTATAAGTACTCTTATAGGGGTATCTTCGTATTTATCCCCCAGTTTTTTATTATCAAATCCAATAAAAAGATCAAAACTAAAATTAGGATTTATTGGCACTGGATTAAGAGGTCAAGGAATGATGCGCCTAGCAACGTATCGTAATGATGTGGATATTCCAGTTATTTGTGATATTGATGATGGAATGATAAGTAAAGCATTAAAAGTACTAAAAAATGCAGGTCGTCCTATTCCTAAAGTATATAAAAATGGAAATGAAGATTTTCGAAATATGTTATATAATGAAGATTTAGATGGTGTTTTTATTGCTACACCATGGGAATGGCATCATCCAATGTCTGTAGCTGCAATGAAAGCAGGAAAACATGTTGGTACGGAAGTCCCCGCAGCTTTAACAGTAGCTGATTGTTGGGATCTAGTAAATACGTCAGAAAAAACTGGAAAATTCTGTATGATAATGGAAAACGTTTGTTATCGTAGAGACGTATTGGCCGTGTTAAATATGGTTCGATCAGGTTTGTTTGGCGAGTTACTACATTGCCAAGGCGGATATCAGCATGATCTTCGAGGTGTAAAGTTTAACAATGGTTTGCAACCCTATGGTAGAGGAGTTGAATTTGGAGATAAAGGGTATAGCGAATCTAAATGGCGTACTAATCATAGTGTAAATCGTAACGGAGATTTATACCCTACTCATGGACTAGGACCTGTAAGTACAATGCTTAATATAAATCATGGGAATCGGATGGTTTATTTGACATCTACCGCAACACAATCTCGTGGATTACATAATTATATTGTTCAACATGGAGGTCCTAATCATCCGAATACTTCAATAGATTTTAAATTAGGTGATATTGTAACTACTGTCATAAAATGCGCTAATGGTCAGACCATAATGCTAAGTCACGATACGAATTCTCCACGGCCTTATAGTTTAAATTTTAGAATACAAGGTACAAAAGGCTTATGGATGAAGGATAGTAATTCTATATATATTGAAGGTATTAGTCCTAATGATCATCGTTGGGAAAGTGATGAAAAATATTTGGAAAAATATGACCATCCATTATGGAAAAGATTTGAAAATGAAGCAAAAGGATCCGGACATGGTGGTATGGATTATTTTGTTTTTCGCGCTTTCATAGAATCAATGAAGCGAGATATAGATCCACCTCTAGATGTTTATGATGCTGCTAGCTGGAGTGTAATAAGTCCACTTTCAGAGAAATCAATAAGGAAAAATAGCACTTCAATAAAAATCCCTGATTTTACACGTGGTAAATGGAAAATTTCTGAGCCTAAATTTGCAATAAATGATATATATTAGATTATGACATTATCTACATTGGATTGGATTATAGTATTTACATATTTTATACTTTCTTTATTCGTTGGTGTATGGGCTTCAAAACAGGCAGGCCGTGATACAAAATCTTTTTTTCTGGCTGGTAGGAATATGCCTTGGTGGTTACTTGGTGTCAGTATGGTGGCTACTACTTTTTCAACTGACACACCAAACTTAGTTACTGACCTTGTTCGACAAAATGGCGTTTCTGGTAATTGGGGATGGTGGGCATTTTTGCTTACAGGAATGCTTACCGTTTTTGTATATGCAAAATTATGGCACCGTTCAGGAGTGTTAACTGATATAGAATTCTATGAGTTGCGTTATAGTGGAAAGGCAGCAGCTTTTTTAAGAGGTTTTAGAGCTTTATATCTTGGGTTAGTTTTTAATGTATTAGTTATGGGTACAGTAAGCTTAGCTGCAATAAAATTTGGTGAAATTGTTTTAGGATGGCCAGGTTGGTTAACGCTTACTATCGCTTGCTCAATCACTTTATCATATAGCACATTAGGAGGTTTAAAAGCGGTTATCATTACAGATTTTGTTCAGTTTATACTAGCAATGATCGGATCAATTTGGGCGATGCTTTATATCCTTAGTTTAGATCAAATAGGCGGCCTTTCAGAGTTGCTAATTCATAATAATGTAGTAGATAAGCTTGCATTGATTCCTGATTTATCGAATCCTGATGTATGGGTACCCGTATTATTGGTTCCGTTGGCAGTTCAATGGTGGGCAAGTTATTATCCTGGATCAGAACCTGGAGGAGGAGGATACATTGCTCAACGTATGTTTTCCGCTAAAGATGAGCAAAATGCGGTAAATGCAACATTATTTTTTAATGTTGCTCATTATGCAATAAGACCATGGCCATGGATTTTGATTGCATTATCATCGCTAGTTGTATATCCAGAATTATCTGATTTGCAAACTGCATTTCCAAATCTACCTTCAGATAAATTGGGTCATGATGTAGCATATCCGGCAATGCTTACTCTACTACCAAATGGATTACTTGGTTTAGTAGCTGCATCTTTAATTGCAGCATTTATGAGCACCATGTCAACCCAATTGAATTTGGGCGCCAGTTATCTTGTAAATGATTTTTACCATCGATTTATTTCGCCAAATGCAACTGAAAAAAAACTGGTAAGTATGGGAAGATTATTTACCGTGATATCTATAATACTTGGCTCTGGATTAGGTTTATTGCTCACAAGTGCAGGACAGGCATTTAATCTTTTATTGATGATTGGTGCAGGAACTGGTATGATATATATACTTCGTTGGTTTTGGTGGAGAATTAATGCGTATACTGAGATAGTAGCAATGATAAGCTCATTAATAATTGCTTTCTATTTTAATTTTATTAATCAGACCTATGAAAGCTGGGAGAAAATAGTATTTGGTTCATTATTAACTACAATAGTTTGGATTGCTGCAACTTACTTCACTCCGCCTGACAATGATGAAACCCTTCGTAATTTTGTTAATAAAGTAAATCCTGGTGGACCTGGTTGGGCAAAGTTTTCAGATCCAAAAGCAAATGAACCGTGGCCCGTTCCAATAGGGATTTTATGTATGATTTTGGGGTGTATATCTGTCTATAGCGTCTTATTAGGTGTTGGCCAATTGATTTATGGACATAATATTGGCTTTGGTTTAATTGGACTTTCTCTAGCTTCAGCATTTGGCTTAATGCGCTTGTGGAAGTAAGCTCCCCTGGACGGATATGTCTATTTGGTGAACACCAAGACTATTTAGGATTGCCAGTCATTGCTATGGCAATGAATCTTCGGCTACGAATCAACGGTCAAAAAAGAAATGATAAAAAAATAATTATTCACCTTTCTGATATTGGGAAGTCGGTATCATTTTTCATTAACGATTCAATAAACACTAAACCTGAGAATATTTTTAGAAGTGGGGTAAAAGTATGCTTAGAAGAGGGTCTAAATTTTTCTAGGGGATTTGAAGTTGAAATTCTTAGCAAAATACCAATTCAAGCAGGCGCTGGTAGTTCATCTGCATTGATCGTTACATGGATAAATTTTTTATCCCAAATAGCTGATAATCCCATGCTTTGGAATAGTGAAAAAATTGGTCAATTAGCATATAAATCAGAAGTGCTTGAATTTAATTTACCAGGCGGAATGATGGATCAATATTCTTCTGCATTTGGAAATTTTATTTATTTACAGTCCGAACCAAAGATAACTATTGAGAAACTTAATCCTAATTTAGGATATTTTGTTTTAGGTGATTCTTGTGATCCGAAAGATACAATACCTATATTGAAACGATGTAGAGACATGCGACTTAATATTGTACAAAAACTAACAAAAAGAGACCCGAACTTTGACCTACATAGTCAAGATCAAGTAGATACTTCTTTTTTAAGTAAAGATGAGCAAAATATTTTTAAAGCAACAATTAATAACAGAGACATTTTATCAAAAGCATTGCCTGAGTTGAATAAAGATAATCCTGACTATTCCTTTATTGGTAAATGCCTATTAGAACACCATGAAATTTTAAGAGATGTGTTGGATGTGAGCACAATAAAGATTGACAATATGCTTGATGCTGCTTTAGACGCAGGTGCTTTAGGTGGAAAAATTACAGGTTCAGGAGGAGGTGGATGTATGTTTGCATATGCCCCAAATAATCCGGAAATTGTTGCTGAAGCTATTGAAAAAACTGGAGGAAGATCATTTATTATTAATTCTGACATTGGTACTTCAGTTGGATAAAAAATAACATATAATAATCTTATGAATGATATAACATTATTGGTAATGGCAGCTGGTATGGGTTCCAGATATGGTGGCCTCAAACAATTAGACGAAGTAGGACCCAGTGGGGAAACCATTATTGATTATTCAGTTTTTGATGCTATAAAAGCAGGGTTTTCAAAAATTGTATTTATTATACGTAAGGATTTTGAAGATGAGTTCAAAATAAAGATATCTAATAAATTTTCTAATGATATTCAGGTTGAATTTGTTTTTCAAGATATTCATCAGCTTCCCATAGGATTTTCTGCGCCAGAAGACAGAATAAAACCTTGGGGAACTGGACATGCAATTTTATGCGCATCTAATTTTATAGATGGCCCATTTAATGCAATTAATGCTGATGATTATTATGGTAGAGAATCATTTAAAACTATTGCTGATTATTATAATAATGGGAATGATTCGTTTAGTATGGTAGCCTTTCAATTAGAGAAAACTTTATCTGATTTTGGTTCTGTTACAAGAGGATTATGTACAGTAAATAATGATAAACTAATTAATATTGTTGAGACAGAAAATTTAGTAATATCAGAATCAGGGATTACATCAAATAGTGATTTAGATTTAAATGGAAATGATCCAGTGTCAATGAATATGTGGGGTTTTACACCTGACATATTTGATTATTTAAATGAAATGTTTGAAGTGTTTTTGTCAAAAAATATTCATGATTTAAAAAGTGAATTTTTGATTCCAAGTGTAATTAATGATTTAATCAATTCAGGCGATGAAGTTGTGCGAGTTTTGTATAGTAAATCTTCATGGTTTGGTGTAACATACAAACAAGATAAATCTTATGTCGTTCAACAAATACAAAACCTTGTAAATAGCGGTTTTTATCCTCACAAATTATTCCCTTTAAAATGACAAAATTTTATTGGTTATCTGGTTTTGTAGGATTGTATTGGGCTTATTGTCTATTTTGGGGGTTTAAAGGTGCTCGAACGGCCAAAACTTCCACTGACTATTTTCTTGCGGGTAGATCTATTGGTGTTTGGGTATTTGTTCTAGCTGCAACGGCAACAAGCTTTAGTGGATGGACATTTGTAGGTCACCCTGGTAAAATTTTTACAGATGGATTACCCTATGCATTCGCTTCTTTTTACGCTTTAACTATTCCTTTTACAGGAGTACTATTCCTTAGAAGGCAATGGGTCCTTGGAAAAGCATACAAATATATTACTCCTGGTGAAATGTATAGTGATTATTATGGAGGGAATGCAATGAGCTTATTAACAGTGTTGGTTGCATTTCTTTTTAGCGTTCCTTATTTAGGAGTTCAGCTTCGAGCTTCTGGTAGTTTATTTAATGTCCTTTCAGATGGTTTTATCAGTGTGAATTTTGGTATGTTTGCTCTTACAGCTGTTGTAGTTATATATGTTGCGTCTGGAGGATTAAGATCAGTGGCGTATGTCGACTGTGCTCAGGCTATACTATTAGCTGTTGGAATTACAATTCTTGGGGGAGTCGCTCTTTATTACTCTGGGGGATGGAGTGGTTTTACTTCAGGACTAGCAAAGATAGTTAGCGAAGATGTTTCTTCAGGTCAAAATCTTACACCAGATGGATATTCTATGAAGGTTGCTATACCGGGTAGTATTCAGATGGTTTCTGCTGGATCAAAAGCAATTGGAGGAGCTTGGACTGGAATCATGTGCATGACTTATATGTTTGCTCTAATGGGAATTCAATCTTCACCTGCTTTTTCTATGTGGGCTTTTGCAAATAAAACATCTCAAGCTTTCCGCTGGCAGCAAGTTGTTGCTTCTTCTCTTATCGTAGGAATTTTATTATTTACCTTTACAATATTTCAAGGGTTAGGTGCCCAAATTTTAGTCAATAATGGTTTGTTAGAAAACATTTCTGATAAAAACCTTGTTCCTGAATTAATCAATCTTCTTTCTGCATCTGCTCCATGGTTAGTTGGACTATTAGCCGTATGCGCACTAGCTGCTATGCAAAGTACTGGTTCTGCATACATGGCTACGTTTAGTGCAATGGTAACACGTGATATTTATGCAAAATATATTTCACCAAATGCGTCTGATAAAAATCAAAAGAATATAGGGCGAATTTTTGTAGTTCTTATTGCTGGAGTTGCCTTGATAGTCGCAGGGAATTCAAGTCAAGCAATTGTAATGCTTGGTGGACTTGCTGTGGCATATGGGTTCCAAATGTATCCGGCCTTGATCGGAATATGTTATTATAAAGGATTTACTACTAAAGGTGTGGTCTCTGGTCTTATTGTTGGGCTAATTGCAGTAACATTAACTGATAAAACTTCAGCGTGGTTTGGTGTTCCATGGGGAGCATATCCATTAACAATCCATAGTGCTGGTTGGGGCATATTTTTTAATTTACTCACAACATTCATAGTATCTAAAAGCTATACTGAATCTGATAGTGATAAAGCAATTAAAGAAAAAAAACACCAACTATTGCAATTAGTTTCAGGTTTAAGTCCCGAAAGAAAAAAGAAAGTGAAATTGGCGTGGATGCTTACCTTATTTTGGTTCCTTGTAGGATTTGGCCCTTTTGCTAGCATTGGAAATACGTTTTTCTCTGACCCTAATAATCCAGCCTTATGGGTTCCCTTTAATATGCCCTCTCTTTGGGTATGGCAATTAGTATTTTTGGTTTATGGAATATTTGTAATGTGGTTCCTTGCATTTTATATGGGGCTTTCTGATCCAATTGAAGAAGATAGAATAAAAAATGCTATCTCTTCCAAAAGCAATTGATTTAATTGCTACATCTGTAAAGTAATCCTACTTATTAATGTAATATACATTGGATCTAATATTTTGAAAATAAATAGTAAATTGATATATGATATATTATTATGATATAACTTAATTAAGTTTTAGTTAATTTTGTGACCAATTATTCTTATATAAACAGATTATATAAATGCAATTATTTTTAGGAGAAAACAATGTATAATATTTTCAATATTCGTTCCATAAGCACACTCATTTTTCTTATAATTATCGGTTGTGGAAAAAAAGAGAAGGAAGTTGTATTAATTGAACGAGATGGTGTTTCGTATGAACAGGGTGCTCAAAAACCATATAGTGGACCACATTCATCTAAATATAGTAATGGCAAACTCAAAACAAAGGGTCAATATGTTGATGGAGTTCCAAATGGTGCATGGGAATTTTGGGACCGCAATGGAGTAGAATATACCGGTTCTGTTTCTAGATATGTTTTTCATCAAATTAAAAGTGGCGAAACTTTACAAAAGATTGCTGATAAATTTGAAGTTGATATAAATCAATTATATCAATTAAATGAAGATCTGGATAAAAACTCAAACGATAAAATCAAAGCAGACCAACTGATTAATGTTAAAGAAGTAGATAAATCAGATGGTCAATTTTTAGTATGGTATGATAAATCAAGAACGAAAATAAAGTCTCATAAAATCTTTAAAAATAGTAAACGTAGTGGCAAATGGACTTTTTGGTATGAAAATAGTAATGTTGCAAGGATTATATCTTATAATAATGGAAAAAAAGATAGTGACTATGCGTTTTATTTTCAAGATGGATCAAAAAAAGAAGAAGGTTCTTGGAAAAATGATAAACGAGATGGTTTGTGGGTTCAGAATTTAAAGAATGGAAATAAGAAAAAAGAAGGAACGTATGTAAATGGGAAGAAAGATGGAGTTTGGACAACTTGGAATGAAAAGGAATTAATTTCATCAAAGTATTTGTACGAAAATAATAAAGTTATTGATAAGTGGGCCTTTAAATATGCGTTTTACAGCAATGGTAACGAAAAATCGCTTAAAAGTACCCGTAATAACAAGTTAGATGGTGATCAATCGGTTTGGCATGAAAATGGACAGATTAAATCTAATGGAAATTATAGTCAAGGATTAGAAGATGGTGATTTTGAAGTATGGCATGAAAATGGACAATTAACTTCAAATAAAACCTTTGTAAAAGGTGTCTTATCTGGAGAATCAAATACATGGCATGAAAATGGTAATAAAGAAACTGTGACAAATTTTGAAAATGGAATAAGGAATGGCGTGTTTTCAGATTGGTTTGAAAATGGCCAAATGCGTCAAGAAGGAAAGTATGAAGATGATGAGTTTTTCTTATCTACACGCTGGAATAAAGAGGGTGGTGTACTTATAAAAGACGGAAATGGTAAATGGGAGGCCAAAAATTCCAAAGGTGAAAAAAAATGGGCAAAAGAATATAAAGAGGGACGTTTAGTTTCTGATTGGGAGTATGAATACGTATATCATGATAATGGTAAAATTGAAAAGGAAATTACTTTTCAAGATGGCAAAGAGGATGAGTCCAAGACTTTTTTTGAAAATGGAAAAATAAAAGAAGAAGGAAAATGGGTGGAAGGAGAATATCTTATTTCAAATCGTTGGAGTTCAAAAGGTGGTTTAATTATTAAAGATGGTAAAGGAAGAATTAAAGGTAAAAATAAAGAAGGACTTGTTCTCTATGAAAAGGAATTTGTCGATGGAAAATTAGAGATGGAATGGGATTATAAATATGAATACTATGATAATGGTATCAAAAAGTCTGAGACTGGTTATTCTAAAGGGTTAAAACACGGAAGATACTCAGTATGGTTCGAAGATGGCAATTTAAATGAAAGAGGAAAATATCAGGATGGAAAACCTTTTGGATTTTATGAATTATGGTTAGAAGGTGGTCAAAAACGTGAAGAAGGTACATGGACTATTGAAAGTGATTATATTATTAAAAATCGATGGAATAAAAATGGCACTGCAATAATCAATGATGGTGCTGGTATGATCCAAGGTAAAAATCAGGATGGATTAGTTGTATGGAAAAAGGAATATATTGATGGAAGATTAGCATTTGATCAAGAAAATGAACATGAATTTTATAGTAATGGTCAATTAAAATCGGAGATAGGTTATTTTGAAGGAAAGACACATGGCTTATATAAGACATGGTATGAGAATGGACAACAAAAAACACAAGGTAAGTATCAGTTAGGGAAAGATCATGACAGATATGCGGAGTGGTTCGATAATGGCAATTTAAAAGAACAGGGTGAATACAAAGATGGTATATATTTTATGATGAATCGGCGGTCAAAAGGAGGATCTAAACTTGTAACAGATGGGAATGGAAGTTGGGTTGGTAGAAATACAAAAGGTTTAGAAGTATGGAAAAAACTATATAAAGATGGATTGTTAGAAAAAGAATGGAACTATGAATATGAATTTCATCCAAATAACGAACTTATGTCTTCCAAAAGATTTCTTAGAGGTATAAAAGATGGTCCATTTACTACTTGGTATGATAATGGTCAAAAGAGATCAGAGAATTATTGGGAATATGATAAAAAAATAGGAAAGTGGCTAACGTGGTATAGTAATGGACAAATAGAATCTCAAGGTTCTTATGTAGATGATAAGAAAGATGGGCGATGGGTTTCATATAATAAAACTGGAGAAAAAGTTTCCGAAGTAGTTTATGCTGCAGGTGAATTAGTGAATAATTAATTTTATTATAAATATAAAAACCCCGCTTTGCGGGGTTTTTTTTTAATTAAATTTGTAACAATTATATTATTTGCTTTAATTATTAATTATGAAAACTAAAATTAATATTAACACACGATTTGATTCATTTCAAAAATATAGTTTGTATCAAAGTTTAGATAATAAATCTAAGAATGAAATAAAAGATATTGGCATAGAATACAAGCTCACCTTTCAAGAATTGAAACAATTAACAGATATGGCTGTAGATTTTCAAATGTGGGAAGAACCTGGCATTGGTATTCAATGGAAACAATATTCAAAATCATTTAATCAATCAAATAAGATATATAACAAAACAGTTCTGAAATCCATAAAAAACAACTGGCAATTACTAAAAGAGAATGAAACCAAATATAATCCAAAGAATAAACGTAACTACAGTAGCTCTGTTAGAAAATTAAAAGAAATTAATGGAGATAATGATGTATTTGGCATGTGTCCTGTGGCATCCGAAAAAACTGTATGTTGTAATCTAAGGACTATAGATGTGGCGCAAGGTTGTGGTTTGGGCTGTAGTTATTGTAGTATTCAAACGTTTTATGAAAATGGGTCAATCGCTGTAGAGAAAAATTTAAAGGACAAGCTGGCAGCAATAGAATTAGATCCAAATAAAAATTATCATATTGGATCAGGTCAATCTTCAGATTCACTTGCGCTTGGTAATAAAAATGGCATATTAGATTCTCAATTAGAATTTGCATCTAATAATCCAAATATTATTCTTGAGTTTAAAACTAAGTCAAAAAATGTAAATCATTTTTTAGATGTAAATATGCCAAATAATATCTTTGTTAGTTGGTCATTGAACCCACAACTATTTATTGATAATGAAGAAGCTCGGACAGCATCATTAATGCAACGTTTAAAATCTGCGCGTAAGTTATCAGATAAAGGAATATTAATCGGGTTTCATTTCCATCCTATAGTGCATTATGAAGGATGGGAGAAAGATTATAAAGAATTAATAAATAACTTAATGGCTATGTTTTCTCCAAGTGAGATTGGTCTCATTTCATTTGGAACGTTAACATTTATTAAACCTGCAATTAAATCTCTTAGGGAAGTAGGAACAAAGAGTAAAATACTACAAATTCCATTTGCTGAAGCTGCGGGTAAAATTTCATATCCAATGCAAACAAAGAAAAAAATCTTTTCAGAAGTTTGGGGTTCATTTACGCCATGGCATGATAAAGTATTCTTCTATCTTTGTATGGAAGATCGAGAACTATGGAATCATGTATTTGGAAAATGTTATGAATCAAATGATGACTTTGAAATAGATTTATTTGATAGTGTTAAAAGAAAATTAGAATTAAAAACTCCTATTAATGTAAGTTAGTCTATTAATTATAATTCTTATGACATCGAAGATAAACCCCTTTTTGTTTTCTAAAATATTATTTAAATGAAACATGGCGGGGATATTGTTGCGTCCACTTTAAAGGAACACAATATAAAATATATGTTCACTCTTTGTGGAGGACATATTTCACCAATATTGGTTGCTTGTGTACAAAATAATATAAAAGTTATTGATGTTCGTCATGAGGCTACTGCAGTTTTTGCTGCTGATGCAATATCACGTTTATCTCCTGCTATTGGAGTAGCTGCTGTAACAGCAGGACCAGGATTGACTAATACATTAACTGCTGTGAAAAATCTTCAAATGGCTCAAGTTCCAGTATTATTAATTTGCGGAGCAACTGCAACTATATTAAAAAACAGAGGCAGTCTACAGGACATTGATCAAATAGGACTTATGAGATCATTAACAAAATATCAAGCTGTAATTAATAAAGGGAAGCATATTGCTGATGAAATTAATAAAGCAATCATTATTGCCCAATCAGATGTGCCAGGGCCAGTATTCATTGAATTACCCCTTGATTTATTATACCCTAAAGATATGGTGTATGATCTATATGGGCTAAATAAGAAAAATCATAAGATGCCATGGTTTGTAAAAAAATATTTACAAAGAAATTTTAATAGAATATTTGATGATTTTGATAAAAAACCTTTACCTATTCCTAAAATCACGTTCCCACATATTTCTTCTAATAAATTATTTAATTGTTTAGATATGATAAGGAAAGCAAGAAAACCATTATTATTAATTGGTAGTCAAACAATGATTAATGTATTAAACATTGAAAAAATATCAAAACAATTAGCTTCAATTGATATACCTATCTTTGTATCTGGAATGGCTCGTGGATTGTTATCTAATAAACATATTAAAATTTTTAGACATAAAAGGACATTAGCTCTAAATGAATCTGATTTAGTTATACTGGCTGGTGTTCCATGTGATTTTCGATTGGGATATGGTAAACAAATTAATAAAGATGCACAAATCATAGCCATTAATCGAGATCGTAAAGATTTATACTTAAATATTAAACCGACCTTAGCAATTCAATCAGATCCTGGGGATTTTATTTATAAAATGTCAGAAAAATTAAGTAAGAAAAAATTAGATATGTCTATTTGGCTTGAAAACTTAAGGATTAGAGAAAAAGATCGTGAAAATGAAATAGAAGAACAGTCTAAAATCAAAACAGATTATGTTAATCCAATTCAATTGTTTAAAACTATTAATAATCATATAGAAAAAAATGATATCATAGTTGCAGATGGGGGAGATTTTGTAGCAACTGCATCTTATATTTTACGACCTAGATTTAAGTTAGGCTGGCTTGATCCAGGACCATTTGGAACCTTAGGTGTAGGTGCAGGTTTTATCCTTGGTAGCAAGCTTGCATATCCTGATTCAATTATTTGGGGTATATATGGAGATGGAGCATTTGGATACAGTATGGTAGAGTTTGATACATTTTCTCGTCATAAGATTCCTGTTATTGCAATTATTGGTAATGATGCAGGGTGGACTCAAATAGCTAGAGATCAAGTTGAGATTTTTAAAGATCCAGTCGCAACTGAATTAGGGTATACGAATTATCATGAAGTGATAGATAAATTGGGTGGTATAGGTTATGAAATTTCAGAAAACGATGATATTAATGGTGTCATTATTGAAGCCAAAGAAAAAGCGAAATTAGGAAAAAGTATTCTTATAAATGTTAAAATTGGAAAAACTGATTTCAGAAAGGGTTCCATATCGGTATGATGAATAGAAAAAGAATAATACTATTATTATTTCAGTGTATGATAATAGGACAAGAATCAATAACGGTAAATGATGGAAAATATAACTCAGTAATTACTAGAGATGAATGGGGTATGCCACATGTTCATGGTACAACTGATGCAGACGCAGCATTTGGTCTGGCATATGCTCATGCACAGGATGACTTTAAAACGATTCAGGATGTTCTAATAGCTTCAAGAGGGAAACTTTCTGAGTTCTATGGTGTAAAACTAAAGTCTATAAAAGGATTGTTTAATTTATTAAAAGGTGACATATCTGGTTTACAGGGAATACAAAATGTTGCGAATGATTATTATGTTAATGTAATTGGAATATGGGATGACTTAGATAAAAGATATCTTAATGAAGTACCATTAGATGTTAGAAATGTTTGTGATGGTTATGCTGCGGGGATAAATCAATATGTGAAGGATAATCCAAGATCTATATTTAAAAAATTATATCCACTGAAAGGTGTAGATATTATAGCAGGTTTTATGCATAGGACTCCTCTATTTTATGGAATGGGTGGTGTTTTAAAAAAATTATTACAACCAGAGCTACCTACACTGATTGGACATAACGCAAATGATGAAAAAGGTATAATGCAGATGCATGGTAGCAATGTTTTTGCAGTTAGTCCAAATAGAAGTACGGATGGCTATACTCGTTTAATGGTTAATAGCCATCAACCTTGGTCCGGTCCAGTAGCTTGGTATGAAGCGCATATCTCTAGCGATGACGGCTGGGATATAATTACTGGATTATTTCCTGGATCTCCAGTGGGACTTGTAGGTCATAATCCAGACTTAGGTTGGAGCCATACAGTAAATAACCCAGATCTTATTGATGTGTTTCGACTTACGGTTAATCCAAATAATGAAAATCAATATTTATTTGATGGTGAATGGCTTGATCTTTCATTAAAGAAAATTAAAATTAAGGTAAAAATACTTGGGCTCTTTTCTTGGAAAGTTAAAAGAGTACTATATAATTCAATACATGGACCAGTATTAAAAACTGATCATGGAACATACGCTATACGATATGCATCAATGGGAGATGTACGATTAGTAGAGCAATGGTATCGAATGAATCGTTCACGAAATTTATCTGAATTCAAAGAAGCAATGTCTATACATGCTATTCCTATGTTTAACACTGGATATGCAGATAAATCTGGAAATATTTACTATGTATATAATGCCAGAATACCAAAAAGGCATCCTGACTTAGATTGGAGAGAGGTTGTTCCGGGAGATAAATCAATTTATTTATGGAATGATTACATACCATATGAGGACTTACCTCAAATTGAAAACCCCCCAGGAGGCTTTATATATAGTTGTAATAATACACCATATCTTTGTACAGATAATCCAAAAGATTTTCCTGATCGATTACCTGAAAATACAGGCATCGATACTCACCAAACCAATAGAGCATTAAGAGCGTTAGAGTTATTTGGGAAGGATAAAAATATTTCTCGCGAAGAATTCTTAGCATACAAATATGACAAACAATATTCGAAAAACTCTCACGTTGCAAAAGTATTCGAAAAATTCCTTATGGATTCAGAGGATATCTCAAGTGATTTGAAGCCAGCGATTGACTTGTTAAAAAATTGGAATTTATCTGGTGAACAGCAAAATAAGGCAGCAGCATTGGCTTTTTTAACATTCCGGCATATCGGGTTTAACCAAGAAGAATACACTTATAATTATGATAAAATAATTAATAAAATGAAAGAAGGGATAGAATTCTTAACAAAAAACTATGGAAAAATTGATATTCCACTTGGAACTGTTCAAAGACTAAAACATGGTACTGTAAATTTACCGCTTGGTGGAGGGCCAGATATGCTGCGGGCAATTTATACAAGAAATGATGGAAATATTATGAAAGGTGTAGCAGGAGACTGTTACATCCAATTTATCGAATGGGATACGGAAGGAAATATTCGTTCTGAAAGTATCCATCAATTTGGTGCTAGAACTTCTGTTGTTGATTCAAAACACTATGATGATCAAACGAAACTGTTTTCAAAAGAGCTTATGAAGCCAATTCGTAAATAATAATTTATCTATGTCTATTGCATATAAGTAATGAATCAAATAAAGCTCTTAGATGGTGCAATGGGGACTCAGCTTTTAGACTCTGGATTGGAATTGCCTTTGCCAATTTGGTCGGCTGATATAAATCTTACCCATCCGAACTATATAGAAAAAATTCATAAATCGTATTTAGATGCTGGTGCAGATATTTTAACTACCAACACATTTCGCACAACACCAAGAGCATACTCTAAAAATGGTTTTTCTAAAGATAATGCCATATTGAGATCACATAAAAGTTTAGATAGGGCAGTTGAATTGGCTCGTAAAGTTGCAAATAGAAATACGATTATTGCTGGATCAATAGCTCCACTTGAAGATTGTTATGAGCCGAACTTATATCCAGGAGACGAATGCGCAAATGAGGAATTCAGAGAACTTGCAAGATGGTTACAGGAGGCAGGTGTGAATATGATACTATTTGAGACTATGGGTTGTTGGTTTGAAATCAAATCAGCTATTTTGTCCACAAATGATTTAAAAATTCCAAGATGGATAAGTTTAGTTTTAAAGGATGGAAATGAACTGTTGGATGGAACGGATTTAACTAAGGTATTATATAATTTATTAGACTTTGAAATTGAAATGATTCTTCTTAATTGCAATCCATACAATACTACAAATGAGGCAATTGAATTATTTTTAGAAAATTGGACTAAATCATGGGGCGTATATCCAAATGTTGGTCTATCGATGCCTTCAAAGGAAGGTATAATAGAAAGTAAATTGAGTGTTGATGTGTTTATGAAACATGTTAACAGTTATATTGATGCAGGCGCTTCTGTAATTGGAGCTTGCTGCGGATCAAATCCATCTTACATAAAAGCTATGAGAGACTTAATTAATCTAAAAACAAAATAATGGTTATTCTTTTCCAGTATACATTCTCAGTAATTATTTGATTAAATTCTATATATGCCTCGGACTAAAATTTATTTATTTTCGATCCTTTTTCTTTCAGTATTAGCTAATTATTCATGTAGCGTTTCAGGGGATTCTTCTCCAGAAGCTTGGGTTACATTCCGAGTCGATATGGGTAATGAAACTGTATCTGCTAATGGAGTACATATTGCAGGTACAATGGAATCAGCAAATGGATCTATTGAAGGAATGCTTGATTCAAATAATAACGGTGTATATGAAGTAACATTGTCATGTACAATTGGCGATACAGTTGAATATATGTATTTGAATAGTAATGTACTTGGTGGCAATGCAGAATCATTAGATAGTTTATCATGTGTTCTTTCTGGTACTGGCAACCGTTGGTTGGAAGTACCAGATACGGATTCTCTTATTTTAGATATTGTTTGTTACAATAGCTGTTTACTTTGCGTTGACACACTGGATGGAACTGTCAATAATCTAGAGGATCTTGATCTTTTTAAGGGACTATGGGAATTGCGAGATATATGTGAAGGATTGGATACTATTGGTTTTAATGTAAGTAACTCTGGTGATACTACCTGGGAGACAGAATCAACTGAAGATCATGATTCCTTATTAATCTTTTTTCCTGATACAGGTGCTTATTTTACGTATGGAGATTGGCAAGGAAATTGTGATAATGAACAAAGTTCATGTTTTTTTACTCATACTTTTGATTTAGATCTTAATTCAGATGGTAAGTTTTCCTATTATTTCTTAACGGAAGATAATGATTCTTTGTTTGTATATTTTACTTTGGCTTTGGGTGTTCAGGAACTTGATCATTTTACTTACAACCCAAATGTTTTAACAATTCAATACTTTATTCCTCCTGTTTATTCTTTTCCTTCAAAAACTGAAGTATATGATAAAATCAATGATGATTTTGATAATATACCTGATATTATTCCCAATTTCTCGCCTGTTTGTTCAAGTTCAGGACGTTTATCGATAGAAGATCGAACAGGACTAATAGATAATCCGTAATTGTCAGAATAATTAATTATAGTGTTCAAGCTATATAAGATACTATTTATAAGTTTTATATTTATCCTTATTGGTTGTGATAGAGGGTATCTTGTTCGAGTAACTGCTCAAGATGTGCTTGATGCTGCAGCATTAGAAAAAGGGAAGAGAGCAGTTTTAATTAATGTATGGGCAACATGGTGAGGACCGTGTATAGCGGAGTTTCCGTTTATATATGATTTAGGAGAAAAATACCATCAAGATCTTAAGGTAATTTTTGTAAGCGCGGATTGGCTTGAGCAGGAAAAAGATGTTATCAATTATTTAAAAAAGATGAATTTTAAAGGAGAAGCATATATAAAAGATCAACCTGATGAAGAGTTTATTAATAGTTTATATGGAGATTGGACAGGTACTCTTCCATTTACTATTGTATTTGGAAAATTGTCAGGTTCTATCGTAGATTTTTGGGAGAATTCGCATCATGAACAGAGATTCATTGAAGCGGTTAAAAAAGCAATAAATTCGTAGGAGTTAATATGATGCGTTTAATTACTTTAGCTACATTACTTATTAGTTTTAATGTGCAAGCGAAAGAGATAAATCTAGGGTCCAAGATACCATTAGAAGATATAAAAATGCTAGATATTAGCGGTAAGAATATTTCTTTAGGTGATGTAAAAGGGGAAAATGGTTTATTGGTTATTTTTTCATGCAATACTTGTCCATGGGTGATCAAATGGGAAGACAGATATGTTGAATTAGCAAAAAAATACAAACCAAAAGGAATAGGTGTAATTGCTATAAATTCAAATGAAATGAACTTTGGATCATCAGATAGTATGGATGAAATGAAGAAACATGCTGAAAATAATAACTACAACTTTTTCTATACGATGGATGAAGGATCGAAACTTGCTCGAGAATTCGGAGCATCTAGGACACCTCATATATATTTATTTGATAAAAATGATGAACTTGTTTATCGTGGGGCAGTGGATGATAATGCGTCTAAAGCAAGGAAAGTAAAAAAACCATACGTTGCCAATGCAATTGATGCTATGCTTACTGGAGATGATATTAAATATGCATCAACTAAAGCACTTGGTTGTGGGATTAAATTCAAAAACTAATCTACACTATTTAAGATATAATATTTTCCCATTAATAATATTTTTTTCGCTTTCTATACTATATAAATAAGTTCCTGAACTAATGAAACAATCTGGAGACCAATACAGGTATTGGTCTCCAGATTGTTTCATTCCAAGATTATGATTTGTAATTAATCTTCCGTTTAGATCAAAAATATTCAGATGTATGTTTGAACGATGATTGATTGTATAAGTAATATTAATAGATGCATTAAAAGGATTTGGATATGCTTTCACTAATTCAAGATGTTGATCAATAGATTTAATTTCATTTATAATGCTAACTTCTTCTTCATCAAGAAGCTCTCTATTTTGAGGGCTGTATCTATTATGTAATGTAAGATTATTTGCAATGGAAAAATGCCAAGAAAAGAAGATGGTCAAAATTAATTGTACCTATAATCTGTACATAGTCTAATTTATTGATATTTATGTAAGTTCACTCTTTCAAAAAATTAAATTCTTTATGATTGTATAAACAAGATATGAGAACCATTTATATAAAAATAATATCAACTATTGTAGTCTTATTTGCTTTCTCATGCAATACCTCTTCAAATAATCAATTAATTGATGACGATATATTTATCTATGTTCTTGGTGTCGCTCAAGATGGAGGGTACCCGCAGGCTGGGTGTTCAAAAAAATGCTGTATCAAAGTTAAAAATAAACCTGATCTTCAACAGATGGTAACTTCGATTGCAATTGTAGATAATGTGGAAAATGAATGTTGGATTATTGATGTAACACCAGATTTTCCAAAACAATTACATTTGATTAATGAGATCACGAATTCAAGTAATCCAGTAACAATTGCTGGTGTATTCTTAACCCATGCACATATTGGTCATTATACAGGTTTGATTCATTTAGGGCATGAAGTTATGGGCGCGAATAATATTCCTGTATATGCTATGCCAAGAATGAAAAATTTTCTTAATAATAATGGACCCTGGAGTCAGTTGATTACTAAAAAAAATATACAAATTGAAACTATTCTTCATGAATCAAGAATTAAAATTAATGATCAAATTTCAGTTGTTCCGTTTCTAGTTCCTCATCGTGATGAATTTTCTGAAACCGTTGGCTATAAGATTAAAGGGCCTAATAATTCAATAATGTTTATTCCTGATATTGATAAATGGAATATGTGGGATAAAAATATTATTTCCGAAGTGAACTCAAATGATTATTTATTTTTAGATGGTACTTTTTTTGATGGGAATGAATTGCCAGGAAGAGATATGAGTCAAATACCACATCCTTTTGTAAATGAAAGTATGGAATTATTTAAAGATCTATCGTTAGCAGAAAAGAATAAGATTTATTTTATTCATTTTAATCATACTAATCCTCTTAATTTTCCTACAAGTATTGAATCAAATATATTTATTAAAGAAGGTTTTAGTCTAGCTAAGCAAGGACAGATTATAAAACTATAATTATTATGATAAATAAAAAATTATTAATGACTGTTTTATTTTATAGATCTTCAACTAGTATACCTCCAAAATCAATTGGCACATATCTTTGGAAAGAATAATGAAAAGAATCCACACATCATTAATTATTTTCAATATACTTACTTGTATATTATTTGCTAAGGGTAAAACCAACAATATCATATTTATTACTTTTGATGGTTTGCGATGGGAAGAAGTATTTTATGGAGCTGATAGTATATTAATTCATTCAGATGATTATACAAAAAATCAAAAGCAGATGTTAAAAGAGTATTGGCATTCGTCAGATCAGATTCGCAGAGAACAATTGATGCCTTTTTTTTGGAATACAATTATTAATCAAGGCCAATTATATGGTAATATACGAAGTGGTAGTATAGCATCTCTTGAAAACCCTTATCGTTTTTCTTACCCAGGGTATAGTGAAATGTTGGTTGGCTATGTAGATTTATCAAGAAATAGTAATAATAAGGAAAACAATCCAAATATTACAGTGCTCGAATATATTCATAATCAACCAGGATATAAAAATAAGGTAGCTGCATTTTGTTCATGGGATGTTTTTAACTTTATTATTAATGAAGAACGTTCAGGAATATATGTTAGCGCAGGTATGGAGTCGTATGATCGTGGCCGTAACAATCCAAAGATTGGCTTATTAAATGAAATAATGCTGCAGATACCTGTTCCTTGGAGAAGTGTTCGATATGATGCAATAACACACAATTTTGCAAAAACTTATCTTGAAGAAATGAGACCAAAATTATTATATATAGCTTATGATGAAACTGATGAATATGCACATGAAGGTAAGTATGATAAATATCTAAATGCTGCCAATCAATTAGATCAGTATGTTTCCGATTTGTGGAATTGGGTTCAAAGTAACTATTATTATAAAAATAAGACAACGATACTTATCACAACGGACCATGGAAGGGGAAATAAAGATATCGATTCTTGGAGGAACCATGGGAGTTCAGTAAACGGAGCTGAACATGTATGGATGGCTGTTATCGGACCAGACACTCCTCCGAAAGGAGAAATGGCCAATCATGAAAAAATTTATAGCAGTCAAATTGCTTCAACAATAGCTTCTTTTCTTGGAATAGAATATCAAAATGAAAGAACTGTTGCACCAATGATAAAAACTATGTTTTATGATTGATATTATTAATAATTAAGTAAGAAAGAAATATAATGAAATATCGAAATCTTGGTAAGTCTGGATTAAAAATAAGTGAATTATCATATGGATCATGGGTAACATTTTCCTTTCAAATAGATACATCTATGGCAGCAGAGATGATGAAAATTGCTTATGATAAAGGAGTTAATTTTTTTGATAATGCAGAGGCATATGCAAATGGTAAATCTGAAGAAATAATGGGTCAAGCATTAAATAAACTTGCTTTTCCCAGAGACACGTATTGTTTATCTAGTAAAGTTTTTTGGGGTGGTGAACTTCCTACGCAGCGGGGACTAAGTGCTAAGCATATTCATGATGCGTGCAATGCTGCACTTCAGCGTATGCAAGTAGATTATCTTGATTTATTCTTCTGTCATCGACCGGATCCAGAAACCCCAATTGAGGAAACCGTACGAGCAATGCATTCATTAATACTTCAAGGAAAAATTATTTATTGGGGAACATCAGAGTGGAGTGCAGATCAGATCGAAATGGCATACAAGATCTCTGAAGAAAAGCAACTTACACCTCCAATAATGGAACAGCCTGAGTATAATATTTTTAATAGATCAAAAATGGAAAATGAATATCTTGATTTATTTAAAAATAGAGGGCTTGGCACAACTATTTTTTCCCCGCTATCTTCAGGTATCTTAAGTGGAAAATACAAAAATGGAATTCCTAAGGGTACGAGAATGAATTTAAATGGTTATGAGTTTCTGAAAGATAGGTTGAATAGCGATAAAGGCGAAACTATGTTAAAGATAACAAATGAACTTGAAGAAGTTGCTAATAGCATTGGTATGCCTTTGGTTAATCTTGCTTTAGGTTGGTGTCTACAAAATAAAAATGTCAGCACAGTTATTCTTGGAGCATCTAACCCTGATCAACTTAAACAAAACTTAAGAACGGTTGATTATTTAGAACAGTTTGATGAATCACTTATGAAAAAGATAAATGATATTATTTCATAAAAAATAATTTATTTAATAAGGGACCCTTCTATGCTTTCTTCAAGAGTTCGAGCAGTATTTAAGAACTCTTTTACGGTTAGTTCTTTCAAGTAAACTAAGCCATGCGTGGCCCGAAAGTGAGGATCATTATTTTGATACCAAAAATCTTTCCCCAGTATTAATTCCATTGTTCTATGTTGATCGACCCATATCTTCTGAGTTAGATCACAGAAAGGGCCATCTAATTCATAGCTTGGAAAAGATGCATCTTTCTGACTGAGGTAACAATTCAAAAATGAATCTCTTAGAACTGCCATTGAATTAAGGGAAACAGGAAACATAATATCAGCTTCTGCCGAGTCGAAACGGTACCATACATTTCGGTATCCCCATATTTTTACTTTGGACATATCTTTTTCTTTACTCAAAATACGTAATGCCTCAGCAATTGATTGTAGTACTTTATAATGAGTGTCTGGACCACTGCCTTCAGGGTCAAGTGCTAACGTAATAATATCTGGATTTGTTTTATTTATTAATTTAATAATTGGCTTTATATCCCGTTCACGATCTGGTGTTTCGGTGAATATATCTCCTTTATAAAAACCAAGGCGTAAATGATAAATATTCTTGATATCAACACCATAATGCGCCCATGTTAGTTCTTCCTCAAATTCTCGTAACATACCTTTTAATTTTTGAATATCAGGAAGATTCTTTTCTCCATCATAACAACTGGAGAAATATTGTATAATATCATTTATCTTAACTACTAATTCATCTATAGATTTGAGACTATAGATATCTACTAAAGATCGTACCATCCGATGACAAAGACCTCGTGTTTGGCCAAAAGTATTTTGAGAGGCAACTTTATCTAAGTAATGATAGACGTCCTTGGCTTTTTTTAAATTAAATCCGTTATCAAAAAAGTCAGGGTATTTTATCATCTGGATTTTCTCTGATTTGATTAGTTCTAATGTTTTTGATAACAGATTAGAAATATATTTGTTTGTAACTGAGGTAAATCCAGAAGTCATTACTGCAAAGTAATTTGTATTTTCTGCTGACCGAACTAGATGATTGATTACTGGTGAATAACCTAATAATATATCATCATGGTGCGGACCTGTATGTAATATGGTATTATTCATAGGTAGATCACTGCTTTTTTGGATCTTCTGTTTCATTTGATCCAAAAATAGAGTAGAAGTATTGTTATTTATGTTTGGTATAGATGATGTGATTTGATTATCCATGATATCTTTTGGCGTTAAGCGACTTCCAAATTTGTTTAGATTTTTGCATAACTTTATCAATTCTCGATTGATTTCTTCTGTACTCCAATCCTTTGTATTAATATTTATTTTATTTAGCAAATAGGCAGCACCTTTAGTAAGGTAGAAGCGACTCCCTATTGAATCGCTAAGTGCCGTTGCTGGGAAGTTGATATCTTTCTTTATCTCAAGAGAATCTTTTACAATTTTTGCTTTTGATCTACCAGCTGCAAAAATAATCACTATTACATCAGAATTCTTTGTTATTGTAGAAAGGCCAATAGTAATAACTAATCGGTTACGTGAAATTTCAATTCCTCCTAGATCAGATGCTGATGTAGCTTGTGTTTCAAAATTGGTTTCTAGTATTCTTGTTGTAGAATTATGATCTGAGCCACGAACATTAAAAGCGATATGACCATCTGGTCCAATCCCTCCGAGGAAGAAACCAATACCTCCTAAATCTGCAATTTTATTTTCATATTCACTGCACCATTGATCAATTGCAAAAATAGTTTGTTTTTGTTTCTCTTCAATATCAGAGTTGGTATCTCGATATCGAAGAGATAAATCTATCTTATAATTGGGGAAAATATCTTCAATTGATTCATCAATCGAATTTGGAATTACGGAGCTATTGATTAATAAACTATTTTTTGGATTTAAGCCAAAACCTTCTATGTAGAATTTTTGAACAAAATAATAAAAACTATTATGTTGTAATGGATTAATTGGATAGAACTCATCAATTTGTACAAATTTCAAATGATTCAATTTTGGTTGTTTATTAGTATTTAATCCATTATCCTTACATAATTGCTCTACTTCAGGTTTATCCCAATTTGAAAGAATATATTGAGTCCACTTGATAAAATACTCAGGAGTTTTTCCTGTTGGAAGACTTATTACACCTCGAGGGTTTTCTAATGTCCATTCTAGAAATCTTAACGAAGTCAACAAACCTAGATTAGGAATATTATCAACTTGAATGTAAGGAATTTTAGTTCCAGGATTGTTTAAATGTGATTTGCTGAAAAAGGCTTTTTCAACATTAGTAAATTTTGCTTTCATGAATTATAAATAATTAAAATCACTGCGATAAATTACTATTAATTTTATATTTAATATAATATGATAAATTTTAATTTATAAAATGATAACATTAACTATTAATGAACACCATATTATTATAGATAATTTATGAGCTTTTATATCAAATCTTTATTTGTAGCAGTCCCCATTTTTATGTTTCTAATTGCATTAGAGGCTCTAGTCGCAAAGAGAAGAGGTGTTAGAGTCAATCGTCAAGCAGACGTTATTGCAAGTCTTAGCTCAGGATTAACTAAAATAATTCGAGATGGGGTAAAGTATGGTTTTGCAATTATAGGATATTCCTGGTTAGTTAATAATTTAACTGTCTTTCATATTGAAAATATTTGGCTTGCAGTAATTATTGCATTTTTAGTTCAAGATTTTACTGGATATTGTACTCATCGTTTAAAACATAGAGTAAATATTCTATGGAATAGACATATTATTCATCACAGTAGTGAGGATTTTAATTTAGCGTGTGCATTGCGGCAGTCAATTTCAAATGCCATAAACTTCTCAACGATTTTTATGATTCCTGCAGCTTTATTAGGCGTACCTGTAAAGATATTTGTTATTCTTGGCCCTATACATTTCTTTTTCCAATTTTGGTACCATACACAATTAATTGGTAAAATGGGTATCTTAGAATATTTTTTAGTTACTCCTTCCCATCATAGAGTTCACCATTCCATAAATTCTGAATATATTGATAAAAACTATGGTCAAATTCTTATTATTTGGGATAAGCTATTTGGATCCTTCCAAGCTGAAATCGATAATGTTAAACCAGTGTATGGCACATTAAAACCAGTTCGCACTTGGAATCCAGTGATTATTAACTTTAAACATCTTTGGCAATTATTAAAGGATGCATGGCATGCGGAAAGATATTTTGACAAAATTCGTATTTGGTTCATGCCAACAGGATGGAGGCCGGCTGATGTCAAAGAAAAATTTCCTTTATTAGAAGTCACCAATCCAGCCAAACAATTAAAATATAATACTAATAATTCCCGTTGGTTATTTGCTTATTCATGGACTCAATTAGTTATAACTCATTTATTGTTATTCCATTTACTTATAATCTTTTCTAATCATAGTAATACAATGAATTATTTATATGCAGTAGTTTTACTTTTAAGTGTCTTTTCATTTACATCAATGTTAGATAATAATAATTATGCATTTTTTGCCGAATTATTAAAAGCCGGCTTAGTTTTTGCGCTTTTATCTATCCAGGATTTAAGTTGGTATGGATTGCAGGGTATTCCTGTTTATTTATTCATAACGTATATCATATTTTCCTTAGTATTAACATTTTATTTTCAAAGAAATGAAAAGGATGATAGGATTGTTAATCCTAGTCCAGTTTAATTATATAAATTCAATATTTTCATTTATAACAAATAACATTTATGAATAAACGAAGAAAAATATCGTTTTTCTTAACAGGAATAATTCTCTTATTAGCAATGTACTCTTTTTATCCTTTTGGGCTACCTAATGCGAAAAGGTACTTTGATCCAATAGGTCAACGCACACTTCAACAAGATGAAATTGGACAATTCAATTATGTATACAACACATATGAAATAATGGATATAACTGGAGATGAATTCATCGGTTGGGATACTTCGGAACATTTACGTTGGCGTTATGGAATTGCTTTTTCATCATATGGAATGCCATCCATTGCGATGATTAGTCAAGAACATGCAGATAGAGCAAAGCATGCAATGTTTTTGATGATAAAGAAGATGAAATCACCAAAAGTATGGGGGGATTGGATTTCTTATGGAATGGGAGATGATCCCATATCCGAAGGCAATGTAATGTATAAGGGACATTTAAACTTAATGTATGGTCTTTATCAGTTAATGACTGGTGATGAAGAATTCAGTCATGAATATACCTGGCTTACTAATAGAATAATTGATGAGATGCGAAGACATCATATTGAAGGAAAACATGAAGGCGCAGATTGTGAACCCGGTAGATATTTTGCTCAATGCAATTCTATTTCTTTATTAAGTCTTAAAATATATGACAAATTATATGGAACAAACTATTCTGAGATTGAAGCTAGTTGGACAATTAATTTTATTAAGCAAAAAATGACTGATGAAAAGAATGGATTCTATTTAAAGATGTACAATACGAAGCATCAATTCTGCAATCCCCAGCTGTCAGGATATACTAATGCATGGACGATGACCTTTTTAAGAGTGTATGAACAAAAATATAATGAAGATTTGTATTATGTTTGGAAAGAAAATTTTACAAAGGAACTAGGCCCTTTTGCCTATGTAAAAGAAGATCTAGAAGCTGGAGCGTCTCCTTTAGCACATTTAACGGGCTTATTGGCGGCAAAAGAATTTGGAGATATTAATTTATTTAGGAAGTTGAGAAATTCAATTGATAGAGAATTATATCAAAAAGAAGATGTTAATCACTACATTTATAGTAATATAAATAACCCTATTTATAATGGACCTATCCTATGGACTAAAGTTCATGTTGGCTGGAATAAAGTATTAGAACATAATTGGGGTTATACTAAAGATTTTAAGATTCCTAATACTGATAGTATGCAATGGACTGATGTTCTAGATACAAAATTATTGTTGATGGATTTGTGAATAAAATTATATTAATCACTGGATGCTCGAGCGGTTTTGGAATGATCTCAGCTGCAAGACTGTCATCTTTAGGGTATACTGTTTATGCTAGTATGCGTGATCTATCAAAAAATAATGATCTAAAAGTAGAATTGGATCGAAGAGATACAAATTGTCTTATGATTGAACTTGATGTTCGCGATGACGTTTCTATCCAGAATACGATCAATACGATTACTAAGCAGGAAGGGAAATTAGATATTTTGATAAATAATGCTGGTTATGGGATTGGTGGTTTTTTTGAGGATTTATCAGAGCAGGAAGTCCGAGATCAATTCGAAACAAATTTTTTTGGAGTACAAAAAGTTACGAGAATTGCATTGCCTTTAATGCGTAAAACGGCAAAGGAATCAAAAGAATTATTTTCAACCAAAATTATTAATATATCTAGTGCTCAGGGACGATCTGCTTTGCCGGGTCTAGGAGCATATGGATCCTCAAAATTTGCACTTGAAGGCTTTAGTGAAGGATTATATTTTGAACTCCAACCTTTTGGGGTGGAAGTCGTATTACTGGAACCAGGAACGTACTCTACAAAAGCTCTTGATCAAAATAGTAAGGAAGCATATGCTGGGTTAAAATCAGAAAGCCCCTACATTGAATACACTAAAAAGCTGAAGAGTTTACATCGTAAAATTTTAGATACTCAGAGAGGTGTTGGAGACCCAGAAAATGTTGCTATAATTATTGAAAAAATAATTAAAAGGAAGAAAAATAAATTACGGTATCTGGCTGGCACACAAGCAAAAATCAGAGTTGGGTTGCGATCAATATTACCATTTAGTTGGTTTAGTAAAATTATTTTAAAGATAATGATGGGTATAGCAAAATAATTTTTTCTACTTATAAATTCTTTTTATATTTTTATACTTTTTTAAACAATAAGTTTTGAACTTATTCTTAGATCAAATTTTCAATATAAATAATAACTTAAGTGAGATTTTATGAATAACATCAAGCCCCACATTATGTGGGGCTTTTTGTTTATAGACATTAGGACTACTACTTTGTAATATTGTCTTAAGGATAAAATGAAAAAGCTAATTCCATTTTTAATATTATTTCTTATCCTCGGTTGTGGGGATAAAAAGGAAGATAAAATACTTGAAGCAAATGCATTACTGCATTGGACAGGTGATTATCCTGTGGATGGTTGCGGATTTTTTATAGTCACATCAGAAAACGAGTATAAACCTGAAGATGAAGGGGCTATTGATGACAGTTTTAAAGTTAATGGTGTTGTAGATGTATTTATTAAATATGAATTATTAAATGAAACTATTGAACATTGTGTTATGATGCCTTCGGAATTAGACGGCATTAAACTGCATTCTATAGAAAACAGATAAAAAGGTACTACAGACATCCTTGTCTGCATATGTCAGACTAAGAAGATGGTACTGTTGAAATAACCCACCCAAAGGGAAAGGATTAAGCGTAGATTTGGAGATGGGATTCTTATTAATCATACTTTTATTATTCGTTTCCTTAATTCTTTATTTGG
>JAPYRG010000015.1 GCA_029936965.1 Fidelibacterota bacterium | reverse complement strand
AAGCCCTAAAGGGTAATAATAAAGAATTATCCGCTTTTAGTTCTGGTAAAATAGGCCAAGATATAACTGTTACCTTCATGCAAACTCTTGCAGGGCAGAATGCTGTTGGACTTGAATCGAAATGGTGGAAGTCTATCCACAAGGAAAGAATTAAACGGAAAATTATCAACTCATGGGAGGTTTTAACAAAAAGGTTTGTAGCATTTGGACAAACACAATTAGATCACGATTATGTTACTTGGGAGAATTATACTACTTTTTCTACTATTGATGATTCATATAATAGTAACACTTTTACGAGAGCAGTAGAAAAAGCCCATCCAGATGTTGATTTTAGCGAAGTTAATGAAGCAACAGTAAAATCAAGAAATTTTCTTAGATCTGAGATTTGGGAACTTGTAGATCATCTTAATTAATAAACTAAATTAATAAGCATCAAGGCCCACATTCGTGAGGTTTTTGATTCTAGATAGCTAGTAATAAATAACTAATTCTTTCACTAAACTTGTTTTAGAGAACATTTTCACGGTAATTTCTTTATGATAAAGCGGCTTTGTCCGATGTATAAATTCTACATACTGTTTTTCACATTTCTAAACTGCCTATTCTGTCAGCAAATTTCTTTATTACCTACACCATTTGATATGAGTATTGATCAATTCCGTGGTGATGAAATGAAAACGGAAGTTGTCGTAAATCTAATGATTCCAAAAAAGTTATTTCAGTGGGTTGATGATGGTAATGAATATAAGTTTGAGGGCTTGGTTAATATTCGTGTATTTATTAATGGAGAAACTGCTGCTCAAGATGCATTTCGGATACTTGAAAAATCAGTAGATAGACCTGGACTTAATGAGAGACTTGTAAGCATGGTCCAACAATCAAGATTTTTATTAACTAGAGGTAGTGTTGTTTTTACAGCTACAATTACTGATTTATCATCAAAACAAGTGTATGTTTCAACAAAAAATGTAATTATTCGGAAGATTGATGATAGTTATTTATCAACAAGTGATTTGATATTATGCACCTTTTTAAAAAGAGAAAAAGAATTTGATGAAGGAAGTATAAATAGGAATGGAATTACTATTACTCCAAACCCTAGTAGTGTATTTGGATTAGGAAGACCAATGTTGTATACATATGGCGAATTGTATGGTTTTAATAATGATAATGGTACATATACTTTAAACTATAAGATTTATAATCAACAAGGTAAGGAACTAATTCATAGAGGTCCCTTCATAAAAAATAAACCGGGCGAATCTAGTGTTGAGACATTTGGTATGAATATCATGGGTCTGCTTGCCGGTAGATATAGATTAAGACTTGATATACAAGATGATCAAACTGAGAAGAATACTTTTATCGATAAGGAATTTTTTGTTGTAAAAGAACAACCAGTCGATTTCAAAAGTAACATCATAATAATTCTAGATGCGATGGAGAATGATGAATTAAATAATTTTTTAGATATAGTTGGATATTTCATGACAGAATCAGAACTTCAAACTCTAATTAAATCTGATAGGACTGAACAAATTGTGCAGATAGCTAATTTTTTTGAACAACGTGATTTTGATTCAGAAACATCTCAAAATGAATTTTATAATCGATTAAATAAATATTTAGCAATTGCAGATCAACAGTTTTCAACTAGAAGCTTTTTGGGTAGAAATACAGATAGAGGTCGGGTATTAATATTATATGGCCGACCAAAAGATATTGAATCATATAATGCAAATGAAGAAAGATTAAGCTATGAAATTTGGCATTATGATGATTCAGATAATGGATATGTATTTATTTTTATTAATAAAGAAGACGGGTCTGGAATGTTTGAACAAATTCATTCAAGTCATCCAAATGAATTCCGTAACTACCGATGGAAAGATATGATAATTAGAGGAACAACTAACTTAATCGATTTTTGATAATTATTTAAATAGGAGTATAAATTATGTATAAGTCTATAGATGCTTTCATGAAAAATGTTATTTCAAGATCACCAGGTGAGAATGAGTTTCACCAAGCTGTGCATGAAGTAATTTCTTCTATATGGGAATACGTTCAAGACCATCCACAATATATTCATGAGGGAATATTAGATCGGATCATTGAGCCTGAACGGGTAATTATATTTCGAGTCCCATGGCGTGATGATCGTGGAAAAACGCAAGTTAATCGGGGCTATAGGGTGGAATTCAATTCGGCTATTGGCCCGTATAAAGGAGGTCTGCGGTTTCACGCTTCAGTAAATCTTAGTATATTAAAATTTCTTGGTTTTGAGCAGATATTTAAAAATAGTCTCACCACATTGCCTATGGGTGGTGGGAAAGGCGGATCAGATTTTGATACTAAAGGAAAATCTGATAATGAGGTTATGAGTTTTACCCAATCATTTATGTCAGAACTTTTTCGTCACATTGGTCCGAATACCGATGTGCCTGCCGGAGATATAGGGGTTGGAGGTCGCGAGATTGGTTATCTATTTGGTCAATATAAGCGATTACGTAATGAATTTAGCGGCGTATTAACCGGAAAAGGCCTGAATTGGGGTGGAAGTAGAATTAGGCCAGAAGCTACTGGTTATGGTACTGTCTATTTTGCGAATGAAATGTTAAAACGAAAAAATGAATCTTTTGAAGGAAAGACTGTAGCTATTTCAGGATCAGGAAATGTTGCTCAATATGCAACTGAAAAAGCAACGAGATTAGGTGGAAAAGTTGTTTCTATGTCTGATTCAAATGGAACAATTCATGATCCCAAAGGTATTGATGAAGAAAAATTATCATGGATTATGGATTTAAAGAATATTAAGAGAGGTAGAATTAAAGATTATGCTAAAGAATTTAAATGTGAATATCTCGATGGTAAGAGACCATGGTTGATTCCTTGTGATATAGCATTACCATGTGCAACTCAAAATGAAATTAATACAGGTGATGCAAAAACATTAATTAAAAATGGATGTATTTGTGTATCGGAAGGAGCAAATATGCCTTCGGATCCTGAAGCAATAGATATATTTATGAAAAAGAAAATTCTATTTGGTCCTGGAAAAGCTGCAAATGCAGGAGGTGTAGCTGTATCAGGATTGGAAATGAGTCAGAATAATATGCGTCTATCCTGGACAAGAAATGAAGTAGATCAACGCCTACATCAGATAATGAAAGATATACATAGTCAATGTACTGAATTTGGTTCTGAGGGTAATGATTATATAAATTATGTTAAGGGTGCAAATATAGCAGGATTTATCAAAGTTGCTGATGCAATGATTGATCAGGGTGTTGTTTAATTATATTCCACTGGCTTCTTGCTCATTCATCGGTTCTATATCTATTGTTTTAGGTTTCAATATGATTCCATTGCCAGTTTGACCATCAATTTTAATTCGCAAAGGTCGTTCTAATTTATAGCAGGTAGTAAACTTTTTATTTTTAACTACCTTTTGTTTCTTTAGCCAGTTATAATCAAATGATTCATCTTTAGAGTTATTATCTATAGTAAAATATCCCAATCTCATACTAGTAACATTTTGAAAAAAGTGACTTCCAAAGGAAGGGTCAACTGGAAAATCTTTAATTCCAATTTCAATAATTGCACTTGCACCACTTATTTGTTCCCAGCTTACAGGTATTCCTAACCATGGATCAGCAGATCCCCATCGACCTGGACCTACAAGTATGTAAGGGGATTTATTTACCATTATATTATTAAATTGATGAATTTCTTTAGCAATTGCTTTCGTATTTGCAGATCTGAATCTTTTTGGATCAACAAGAACAATATGTTGAACGCTATCAATAAACCCATCGCCTAATGTTACTTTACTATTACATAATATTGATTTTGATGTTTCATTATCCATATTAATTAATTCTCTCGAGCCACCCATAACCATAGGTTTAATCTGTAGAAGTGAAAATTCGGGACTTTTATTTTGATCTTCAAAAATATTGACAGCAAATTCTATTTCCACTTCACATCCAAGAGAATCTTTACCCATTTCTAATAGATCATTCAATATATCAACAAGGGGAAGCATCGACCATTTCAATATGGGGGTAAAAGTAATTACTCTAGTTCCATTCTGAGATAAAGTATCCCTAATAATATTATCTTCATTAGAGACTACGCTGCCAGACCATTTTAATGATCCATCTTTTTCAGCTATTTTCAAGTTAAAGGAAGATAAGTTTTTATCTTCATTTTTTAAAGATGAAGAATTATTACCTTTTAATCGCATTGCATAAAAAGAATTTTGAGAGCTATCAATAGTTGCTTTAATAGAATAATATTGTGGTAGTATTCCTGGATATTTTGGTGAAAACCGCAGTGATTTTTCGCCATTTGCAATTGTACGTCCCAATCCAAGCGCTAAATGAGCTACTCCTTCATTTCTTTTCATATATGATATAGGGTAAAAGTTAAAACTTTGAGCAGTTCCGCTAAAAGAAGGATAATAACGATCATTATAACTTTGTCCAACCATTTCCATTAATATAACAGCCATTTTTTCTTCTTCAATCCTGTGTACAGATCTGCTTATAAGTGATTTAGGATCTTGATAAAAAGTAGATGCATATACAAGTTTTATTGCAGTAATTAAATCGTCTAGTCTTTGTTTGGCCTTAGGTTGATTGTTTGGAAGCATATACGTAGCATACATCCCTGAAAGAGGTTGATATTGAGAATCTTCTAGCAGACTTGAAGACCGTACTGCCAAGGGATACTTTACTGATTTAATGAATAATTTAAGTGACTCTATTAAAGACTTAGTGAAAGTTGATTTAATAAATCTATTATTTATTTGCTTATTAGATTTATTAGATAATGCATCATTCCATAAATTATTATCTCTCATAAACTCATCGAAAGAATCTGTTCCAATAACAGCAACATGTGGAATATTAATTATTACATCTGGATAGCTTTTTCTTATATTTGAAGATCGAATCATTTTTTGAGCAAATGCTAATCCTCTTGCTTTACCTCCTAATGACCCCCCAGATATTTGTATAAATCGTTTTGAATGATCAAATTTACCACGCTGCATTTCAACTACTTGTCTAGCCTTGAGATTTTGAATTGTATTATTAATTAGCTCGATTAAGTAATTTCGATGCTCAACTGAACCCTTAAAGTCAGCATAATTTATAGGACGCACTTTTGATGCTAAACCAAGATATCCATGTGCAGCTAACCAATTAGAAAAATGATTACTTTTTGCATGATAAAGCAATGATTGCTCCGGGACACTTTTAATTGCATTAACTAATTCGTTTAAATCAGAAACTCTAATTATTTCTTTACCTTTTGGTGTTCGAAAAATCAAATCACCAAATCCAAAGTTGCTAACGACAAAATCTCTCAATTCTCTGAGTAGTGCTGGAGAATCTTTATATAAGAAATGAGCTTGTACTTCTTTGGCAAGATTAGCGTTTTTATTATGTTTTGACTGTAGCATAATTGGTATGCTTGGATCAATTGAACGTGCCCAGCGTGCAAACTTTACACCTGCGTTCTTATCAAGCTTGTCCTTTTTTGGAAAACTAATATCAGAAATGATACCTAGTGTGCTCATTCGAAAGCGCTTAAAATATCGTTCTGCTTCTTCATAGGATCTTGCTAGTAGAATTCTTGGTCGTCCCCGCATATATAACAATCTTTCATGATCGCTAGCACTTTTATCTACCATTTCTTTGACTTGATGACTTATTTCTTTATAAATCATTGGTAAAATAAGAGAATAATATCTAGGAGAATCCTCAATAAGAATTATACATCGAACATCAGCTTTTTTAATATCTCTTTTAATATTCATTTTATCTTCAAGTAGTTTTACAATAGCCAGTAAAACATTTGCATTTCCAGACCAAATAAAAACGTTATCAATAGAAGATTTTTGAAATTCTTCAGGCAATTGTTTTATCTCTGATTCATCAAATGCTAGTAGAATAACAGGTTTTTGTGGATACAATTCTTTTATCTTTGAACAAAAAAGTATGGGATCCATATCTGCAATTCTCATCATCACAACAATTAAGTCAAAATCTTGCCTTGAAAGCATAGTTAAAGCATCTGCGGCAGTAGATGCTTGCCAGACTCGAGGAGCATTACTAAAATTCATACCCATATATTCATGTAATATTTGTTCAGTTAATCGTCCATCTTCTTCTAGAACAAATGAGTCATATGGACTTGCAACAAGCAATATTTCATGTATACGATGAAAAATTAAATCCTGTAACGTTAGTTTGTCTGCGTGTGTAAATTGTACCGTTTTCATTAATAAAACTTATTAACTACTAATATATATTCTGATAAGAAAAAACTTACTAAGTAATTAAAATGATTAGATCATTAAATTCATTCGATTTAAAAGATAAACGTGTATTAATACGTGTTGACTACAATGTTCCTATTGAAGATGGTGTTGTTAAGGATGCGTATAGAATACAGTGCTCTATTCCAACAATAAAAGAGTGTTTAGAATCAGGGGCTTCCGTAGTGCTGATGTCTCATCTAGGAAGACCAGAAGGAAAGTTCAATGAAGATTACAGCTTGATTTCTGTTGGTGAAGTGTTATCTGACTTTTTAGAAATTCCTATAAAATTTTCTCATGACTGTATAAGCGAAGACGCAATTAATGTAACTATTGGTCTTCACCCAGGAGAAGTACATTTATTAGAAAATCTACGTTTTCACAATGCTGAAGAAGAAAATGATATTGAATTTTCAAGATTACTTTCAAAGCACGGTCAAATATATATAAATGATGCTTTCGGCACTTCTCATCGATCGCATGCATCAAATGTTGGTGTGGCAGATAATTTTACACATAAAGGTATGGGGTTATTGATGAAGAAAGAAATCCAATATTTGCAGAATAAATTTAAGAATCCAAAAGAGCCTCTAGTGCTATTACTTGGAGGTGCAAAGATATCTGGAAAAATAGATCTTATTGAAAATTTTCTTATTGATGCTAAAACGATTCTAATTGGAGGTGGAATGACCTTTACTTTTTTAAAGGCAATGGGTTTAGATGTTGGGAAATCTATAATTGATGAACAAATGATTTCGGTTGCAAATAAAGTTATTAAGAAAGCTCGCCAAAATAGAGTTAAAATAGTATTTCCAATCGATTTTATTGCTGCAGATTCTATTGATAAACCATCCAAAATTGAAACAATCTCATTTGATTCAATTCCGACCAATATGATGGGCCTAGATATTGGCCCTGAGACTATTAAATTATTTTCTAAAATATTACAAAAATCTGGGACAATATTATGGAATGGTCCTATGGGAGTTTTTGAAAAAAAGAACTTTGAAAATGGTACAAAAGAGATAACAAATCTGCTGTCTGAATTAAAGGATGAAAATATTATAACGATAGTTGGTGGAGGTGATAGTGCCTCTGCAATAAGAAAATTTTCTAACATTGAAAATTTTACGCATGTTTCTACTGGTGGTGGAGCTTCTTTAGAATTATTAAGTGGTAAGAACCTTCCTGCCATAGAGGCGTTGGGAAAATTATGATAAGAAAACCTATTGTTGCTGCTAATTGGAAGATGTATAAGACGCCCCAAGAAAGTATTCATTTCATTTCTGAATTAAACAATTTGCTTTTGGATAAGGAGAAACCATCAATTATATTCTGCCCGCCATTTACATCGCTCTTTCACATGAATGAAATGATATCTGATTTGGATATTAGTCTAGGTGCTCAAAATGTATATTTTGAAAACGAAGGTGCCTTTACTGGTGAGATTTCAATAAATATGCTTAAATCTTGCGGTGTTCAATATATTATTATTGGCCACTCGGAGCGTAGGCATATTTTTAATGAGTCAAATAAAGATACAAATAAGAAAATTCACACTGTATTGGAAAATGAAATTATTCCAATACTTTGTATTGGAGAAAAGCTTGAAGATCGCGAATCAAATAATACACGTGCAGTTCTAATGGAGCAGTTGAAAGACGGTTTAGCAGGTATAAATAAAGGTATGATGGATAGAATAATTATAGCCTATGAACCAGTTTGGGCAATTGGAACTGGAGTGAATGCTCTACCAGATCAAGTTAAAGAATCGCATGCAATGATTCGGAAAATATTACTAGAATTATATGATAATAATTTAAAAAATAACATTCCGATCTTATATGGAGGTTCTGTAAAACCTGATAATTCTGAAGAATTGATTAACACTAAAGGAGTAGATGGATTTTTAATTGGAGGCGCAAGTCTAAATTTAGAAATGTTCTCCAAAATAATAGAAATTGTTCATAATAAGTTTATGAGGTAAGCAATGACAAGTGTTTTAATAGTTATACATACAATAATTAGCGTTCTATTAATTGCTGTGATATTAATGCAAGCAGGTCAAGGTGGAGGCTTAGCTGGAGGTTTAAGTGCTGGAATGGGAAATTCTATTTTTGGAGGACGTGCAGCTGCAACAGCATTAAGTAGAATTACAACATGGTTCGCAATTACATTTATGGCGCTTGGAGTTTTAATTAGTTTATTAAGTGCTCCTAATGTAGTAGAAAATGAATCTATTCTCAAACGTGAGGCAGATGAAAGGTTATTAGATCTATCAGCCCCCGATATACAACAGAATCTTGAAATTGAATAATTCTGATAGCCGAAGTGGTGGAACTGGTAGACACGCTGTCTTGAGGGGGCAGTGGGGGAAACCCTGTGCGGGTTCGAGTCCCGCCTTCGGCACAAATGGAGTGAATAATGGTTAATAATTTGATTAAAAATATTTATATCTTTTCTTTAGTTTCATTGCTTTTTGGTCAGTCTCCTGATCAAGTCTTAAATGATGGAAAAGCTCAATTGGCTAATGGTGATTATGAACAGGCTGAAATTTTATTCAAAAAAGCGCTTGAAATGGACCCAACTTTTTCCCCTGCACTGCTTGAATTAGCAAGGATAAATCTTCGTTTTGGTAAAATGAAAGATACGCAAGAGCTCTTACGTCAAGCTATCGATATCGATCCTGAAAATAAAGAATATAGAGGTGAATTTGATCGTATAAATGAAATAAATACCTTGATGAGTGATGCATCTAGATATATGGGAGATAGTGATTTTGATAATGCTTTTGAAAGTTATAGAATTGTTTTGGAAAAGTTCCCTTTTTTCTCTGAGGCAGCTTTTAGTAAGGGCCTTGTAAGGTATCGCGAAAAAAACCATGATGAAGCTGTTGCACATTTTAAAAAAGCGTTAGAAATTAATCCTTATCATGAAAAGGCTAGAACTGCATTAGACAATGTTACTAAAAAATCTTTTAATGACGGGAATCGATCTTATAAACGTGGTGATTTAGATGGTGCACTAGATTCTTATAGAAAAGTATTAGAATTTGATGAAGATTTTTATCAAGCTCATTATCAAATTGGTGTAATTGAAGCAAAAATGGGTAATCGTGATCGTGCAATTGATCATTATGAGTCTTCTCTTGTAATTAATCCTAATTTTTATAAAGGTTGGTTTGCGCTAGGGCTTTCTAGAAAGTCCAATGGTGATAATTTGGGTGCTATATCAGCATTTAACTCAGCTGTTGATGTTTATCCAGCATATGATAAAGCCTATGGCGCTATGGGTGAAATTTATTTGAATGAGAAAAACTTTGAAAAAGCTATTGAAGTTCTTAGTGCATCTGTACAAGTAAATCCTAATTATTCTAAAGGATACTCTACTCTTGGGGTTGTTTATATTGAAATGGAAGAGTGGGGTAATGCTGTAAATAATCTTGTTCTTGCTACTACGTATAATGAAAAAGACGCAATGTCTTGGTATCGGCTTGCTTCAGCTTATAATAATCTTGGGGAATGTGTAAACGCACAGGAAGCTGCAAGAAATTCGACAGAGTATAAGAAAAATTTTGGTGGAGCTTGGGTAGAACTTGGAGTTTCTACTTGGTGTAATGGAAAGGGGAATAAAATTGCTGCTGTAAATGCATTAGAAAAAGCGCGAAAAGATAGATCATGGAGAAAGATAGCAGAGTATGAGATGGACCAAATTATGAATCCACAAAAATATCAGAATTAAATAAATTAATTTTATAAGAATAATATAATGATAAAGGCGGTCATATTTGACCTAGACAATACTCTTTTAGATTTCATGAAAATGAAAGAGTATGCAGTTAAAGCAGCTATTGCTGGTATGATTGAAGCTGGTTTAGTTATTGATAATGAGGAATCCTATAAAACTATAGTTTCTATTTATGAAAAAGAAGGATGGGAAAATCAGCAGATTTTCAATTATTTTTTAGAAAGAACTGTAGGTGAGGTAAATAATAAATACCTAGCAGCTGCAATAGTTGCCTATAGAAGAGCTCGTGAGGCTAATCTATTATTATATCCTAATGTTAATCATACTTTGGTTGAATTAATGAAAATTGGAATTAAGCTTGCTGTTGTATCAGATGCTCCCAGTAGAGAAGCATGGATGCGAATTTACTATTTGAATCTTCATCATCATTTTGATATTGTGTTAACATTTGATGATACTAATGCAAGAAAACCTTCTCCAATACCATTTCAGATGGCTTTAAAGGAATTAAAAACTGAACCAAGTGAAACATTAATGGTTGGTGATTGGCCTGAAAGAGATGTGGCAGGGGCAAATAATCTTGGCATAAGAACAATATTTGCTCGATATGGAGATTCATTTGGTACAGTCGATTCTGGAGCAGATTGGGATATAAATGATGTTTATGAAATCGTGGGTATTGTAAACGAGTTAAATAGTGCCTGAATATTTTATCGGAACAGATATAGTTTCTGTTTCACGTATTGAAAATATTATTCAACAATATTCAGATAGATTTAAAAAACATACTTTTACAGATAATGAAAAATCTTATTGCGATTTAAAACCAAATCCAGCTATTCATTACGCTGGTAGATTTGCTGCAAAAGAGGCAATTAAGAAAGCATTGTACTCATCTGGTATTATTAATTCAATTAATTTTATTGATATTGAAATCGTATCGAGTGATTATGGCGTACCTGAAGTTCAATTGTCTTACCCTAATTTAAATAATACTCAAGTTAAGGTTAGCATTTCTCATATTGAGGAATATGCAATAGCCTTTGCCGTAGTTTCATTATCTTGAAATTACTTACACAAAGTCAAGCTAAAGAATTAGATAAATTATCTATAGAAAACTTTAAGATTAAAGGTACTCAGCTTATGGAAACAGCTGGAAAAAAAATATCTAAATTCTTAATCGGTCATGTACAAAATATAGATAATCCAACTATTGCGATAGTATGTGGAAAAGGGAATAATGGTGGAGATGGATTTGCTGCGGCAAAATTTCTTCATTCAAATAAATACAACCCCCAAATTTTTTGTATATACAGCTTGGATAAGCTTAGTCATGAAGCGCGATATTTTGCTGATCAATGTATTGATTTGGGGATTAGTATTCAATTTTCATGTATCAATTTGATTGATGATTTGAAATATGATTATATAATAGATGGATTATTAGGCACTGGTGTCACACAACCTGTAAAAGAAATACTTTGGCCTTGGGTTACTAAAATGAATAAATCTCAGGGTAAAGTTATATCTATTGATATACCATCAGGATTACATGCAGATATTGGTATTGCAGAACCTGAAGGTGTGCGTGCTGATTATACAATAACAATGGGATATCCAAAAGTAGGATTAATGATGAGGGATGGCCCCTTACTATCCGGTAAGATTTATGTTGCAGATATTGGTTTTCCTGATGAAGCATTAAATTATTTAAATGGTTTAAAATGGAATTTTTTATTAGAAAAAGATATTTCATATTTGCTTAAACCGTTAAATGTTGATACAAATAAATATAAACAGGGTAAAGTATTTATTATTGCAGGTTCAAAAGGAATGACAGGAGCGGCAGCGCTTTGCTCTTTTGGAGCTTTTAGGGTTGGAGCTGGATTAGTTATTTCTGCAGCTCCTCGATCAATTAACGATATTTATGAGAAAAAAATGACTGAGGCAATGACAATGATTTGCGATGATGATGATAAAGGTTGTTTTTTATTAAAAAATTATGAAGAGGTGTCTAAAAAAATTGATTGGGCTGATGTTGTAATTATTGGTCCAGGAATAGGTCTAGATAATCAAACAATTCATTTTGCTGAAAAAATAATAAGAACTTGTAATAAGCCAATTGTTATTGATGCTGATGGATTAAGAGTATTTGCTAGAAATAAAAAATTATTTGATAATATTAAAGTTCCATTTGTCATTACACCTCATTATGGCGAAATGTCTAGTATTTTGGATATTGACTCTCAGCTTATTAAAAATCAATTTCCTAGTATTGTTAATAATTTTATGGATTCTTTTAAAGGAGTATTAGTAGCAAAAAATGCCCCAAGTTGTACTTTTTTTAGAAATAATGTTCATATTAATTCTTCTGGTAATCCTGGGCTATCTACAGCCGGAACTGGAGATATTCTTGCGGGGATGATTGGAGGGTTTATTGCGCAAGGATTAAATATAGAAGACGCCTCAAGATTAGCTGTATATATTCATGGAAAAGCTGCAGATAATTATGTTAATAATAACGGAATGCGTGGAATGATAGCTTCTGACATATTAAATGAAATACCATCCCTGCTTTCACATTATGAAAATTAAATCTTATCAAAATTTGTTAATTATTTATGGTATAATAATTTTATCAGTATCAAGTATTCCAGGACACTCTATTCCTAGATTTGTTTTGCTTTCTTGGGATAAGTTATTACATATAATTGAATACTCTTTTTTAGGTTTTTTAAGTGTTAGTAGCTTTAATGATAAGTCAAAGAATCAAATTATTATTATATCGATAGTTTGTTTATGTTTTGCAATATTTGATGAAATATGGCAATCATTTATTCCTGGTAGATTTTCAAGTGGGTTAGATGTAATTGCTGATGGAATTGGTATAATAATCGGAAGTATATTTGCTTCAAGATATAATTCCAATAAACTGTGATTTATTATTTTTCTATAACAAAGTTCCAGCTACTAATTATATAGGATTATAGAGTATGGACAAATTTATTGTTAATGGTGGTAATCAAATTTCAGGTAAAGTAGATATTAGTGGTGCAAAAAATGCTGTATTACCATTAATGACTGCAGCTTTACTTGTTGATGGAAAAACTACAATTAATAGTGTTCCTGATCTTAGAGATACAAGAACTATGATACGATTATTAAAAATCATAGGAGCTGAAGTATCATTTGAAGCTAATTCAATGTCCGTAAATGCCTCTAATATTAACAATCTTGAGGCGCCGTATGATCTTGTAAAGACTATGAGAGCATCATTTTATGTTTTGGGTCCTTTACTTGCAAGATTTGGTGAAGTAAGAGTGTCTCTTCCTGGAGGATGTTCTTGGGGTCCAAGACCTGTTGACTTTCATTTAAAAGGATTGGAAAAACTTGGAGCAAAAATAAGTCTTGAGAGTGGATATATATTGGCAAAAGCAAAGCATCTATATGGGAATAGGATATGTTTTGATTTTCCATCTGTAGGTGCTACAGGTAATATATTAATGGCGAGTGTCTTAGCGATAGGAGAGACCTGTATAGAAAATGCTGCCAAAGAACCTGAAATTGTACAATTATGTGAAGTTTTAAATGATATGGGTGCAAGTATCAGTGGTATTGGTACCGATAAATTAATTATAAATGGCGTAGATAAATTAGACTCTATTGATATTGATGTTATTCCTGATCGAATTGAAGCAGGTACATATTTGATTGCTGGTGCATTAATGGGCGACATTACTCTTAATAATTGCAATCCAAAACATTTAGAAGATTTTATAGATAAATTAAAATTAGCAGGTGCAAATATTTCCTCTACCGAAAATTCTATATCAATTAATAAAATTGATTCGATAAATCCTGTTGATGTTACTACAGAGGTTTATCCAGGTTTTCCAACAGATTTACAAGCTCAATGGATGGTCTTTATGTCAGTTGCAAACGGAAGATCAAGTGTTATTGACACTGTTTATCATGATAGATTTACACATATCCCTGAATTAAATAGATTGGGTGCTGATATACGATTGAATGAAAATAAAGCTGAAATTAATGGTGTAAAAAAGTTAATAGGAGCTCAAGTTATGTCCACAGATATTCGTGCAAGTGCAGCGCTAATACTTGGAGCAATAATTGCCCAAGGTAAAACAGAAATTAGCAGAGTGTATCATATAGATCGTGGTTACGATTCTATAGAGAATAAATTTAAAAGTTTAGGCGTTGATATTGTGCGAATTAATGAATAATGCAATTTGTTCTATTTCACAAAAACATTTACTAAGTTAGTTGCGTTTCACTTTGTGAAATAGATAATTATGCAAATCGTAATAATTGGCGCTGGTGAGGTTGGCTTTCACGCTGCAAAAGCGTTAAGTGAAGGCAATCATGATATTACTGCAGTTGATATATTGCCAGAGAAATGCACCCGTCTTTCTGATAATCTTGATGTAATCGTTGTTGAAGGGAATGGCGCTAGTCCCAGAATCTTACATCAAGCCAATGTAGAAAATGCTGATTATGTTTTATGTCTTACTAGGGTTGATGAAGTGAACCTTATTGCTGCTCAGCAAGCTCATGAGCTGGGTGCAAAAAAAATTATTGCAAGATTAAGAAATCAACAATACACTACTCGTCATTCAATTATTAAGCCTGAACAATTCGGTGTTGATTTAGTGATTCACCCTGAAAAGGCTGCATGTGATGAAATTATTCGTTTGGTTAAGCATCCTTATGCTGTTCAAGTTATGGATTTCGAAGGTGGTAGATTAGAAATGATCGGTATACGTATTAATGGTGATAATGATGATTTAGTAGGGAAAAGTGTAGGTAAAATTTGCGAATCTAATCCTGATTTTAAATTTGGTGTAATTGCAGTCTTGAGAGAAGGGAAAACAGTAGTTCCTTGGTCAGATTTTATATTTCAAAATGGTGATACACCATATTTTATCCTTCAAGCTGAACATGTTCGTAAGCTTATGGAAATGTTGGGAAAGGATTTTTATAGAAATGATCGTGTTATGATTTTGGGGGGCAGTAAGATAGGTCGTTCTGTTGCTGAGGGTTTGCAAGATGGAATGAATGTTCGTTTGCTGGATTATAGTAGACATAAGTGTGAATGGATAGCAAATGAATTAGAAAATACGATGGTTATAGAAGGGGATGGAACTGATCTTGAATTATTAAAATCCGAAAACATTGAATCACTTGATAGTTTTATTGCTGTTACAGAAAATGAGCAAACAAATCTTATGTCTGGTTTATTATCTCATCATTTTGGTGTTGAGCAGACAATTATTCATATTGGCACTACAGAATTTTTACCTATTATACAAGAAACAGGTATTGGATCTGTTATAAGTAAGAATATGTCAACAGTAAATTCTATATTACGTAAAATAAAAAGTGATCTTTCTGAGACTCAAATTGTTACTTTTGATGAATTAAATGTTGATGTATTAGAGCTTAAGCCAGATAAGGGTAGTGCAGTATGCGTTAAACCGTTATCAGAAGTTTCTTTTCCAAAAGAAAGTATAGTTGGCGCGATAAACCACCATGGTCATTTGATAATTGCAAGAGGATCATCTCAACTAACAGAAGAAGACACTGCTCTTGTTTTTTCAAAGAATTCCGTAACAGATAAAGTTCGGAAATTGTTCATTGCCCAATGAATGTAAAAACAATTTTAAATATTCTTAGCGCCTTATTAACAATTATGGGTTTAACCATGCTGTTTCCTGCGTTTGTATCATGGTTATATAATGAATCTGATGTTTCAGCTTTCCTATTTTCTGCTAGCGTAACAATATTTTTTGGGTTACCAATATGGTTCTTAACAAGAAAAAACAGAAAATTACGTAATAGAGATGGTTTTACTATTGTAACCTTTTCATGGATTATCACAGCTTTTGCTGGCGCTTTACCTTTTTATTATTCTGGGTCAATCCCCATTTTTACAGATGCGTTTTTTGAGTCCATGTCAGGAGTTACTACAACGGGGGCTTCAATTATTGGAAATATCCAAACCATGCCTCATTTAGAAAATGGAATTGAGAGTTTATCTCATGGTATACTATTTTGGAGATCTTTCTTACAGTGGGTAGGAGGAATGGGTATAATTTTATTTACTATTGCAATTTTACCATTACTTGGTGTTGGTGGTGTTCAGCTATTTAAAGCGGAAGTTCCTGGACCAGTTACTGATAAAATAAGACCTAGAGTAAGAGAAACTGCAAAATTACTTTGGATTGTTTATTTAGGTATTACTGTAGTTGAAACAATTTTATTAGGTATAGCTGGCATGGGTTGGTTTGATGCTATATGTCATTCATTTACTACAATGCCAACTGGAGGTTTCTCAACTAGAAATGCAAGTATAGAAGCATATAATAATGGAGTAATTGAATATATTATTATAATATTTATGATTATTGCTGGAACAAACTTTTCACTGCACTTTAGAGCGATATCTGGAAATTTAAATAGTTATAAAATTGATAAAGAGTTCAAAGCATATTTTTTTTTCATTCTTTATATAACTATTATAATCTTCCTTTGTATAGGTATTAATGGTGATTTGAACGAAGAGAATTTTAGATCTTCTCTATTTCAAACAGTATCAATTCTTACAACTACAGGGTTTTCTAGCGCTGATTATGAATTGTGGCCGTATTTTGTCCAGTCTTTACTATTATGTTTAATGTTTATCGGTGGAATGGGCGGATCGACAGGTGGTGGAATGAAGATAATACGTATATATGTTTTGTTTAAATATATGGCGCACTCAACTCAACGTATGCTTCACTCAAAAGCAATTATTCCAATACGTATAGGTGATCGATATATTTCGGAAGATGTAATAAAAAATACGCTTGGCTTTTTCTTATTTTATGTTTCAATTTTTGTTTTTACTACTCTTGCTCTGACATTAATGAATGTAAACCTTGAATCAGCTATTGGTGCTGCAGCTAGTGCAATTGGAAATATCGGTCCTGGGTTAGCAGATTTTGGACCTAGTGATAATTATGCATTATTACCTTCGTTTGGAAAATGGTTGCTTTCTTTTTGTATGTTATTAGGAAGATTAGAAATTTTTACTATAATGGTCATTTTTAGTAATGTATTTTGGAAATAATGGAAATTGTTGATGTCATATTTAAAGATAAATAATAATAATTTAATATCAGAAGTTATAATAGATCGTCCACAGGCATTAAATGCTATGAACCCTGATGTTATAGCTGAGTTTTTAGAAGTAATTGAAAACGTAATTTCTGATGCAAATACTGGTACCATAATAATTACTGGATCTGGAGATAAAGCATTTATTGCGGGAGCCGATATTAAAGCCATGCAAAAAATGAATTCTGATGAGGCTCTGAATTATGGAAGAGCTGGTCAAAGATTAACTGTGATGATAGAATCATCACCCAAGCCTGTTATTGCTGCAGTAAATGGTTTTGCTTTGGGTGGTGGATGTGAATTGGCTATGGCATGTCATATGCGAATTGTATCTGAAAATGCTAGTTTTGGGCAACCAGAAGTTAAGTTAGGCCTCCTTCCTGGTTGGGGAGGAACACAGAGATTGCCCAAAATAGTTGGTGTAGGAAATGCAATTGAACTGATAACTACCGGTAAAATAATTAATGCTGAAGAGTCTTATAGAATTGGGTTAGCAAATAAAATATGTTCTTCAGATCAACTAATGTTTGAATCAAGAAAATTAGCTTCAACAATCTTAAAAAACGGTCCTAAAGCAATTAGTTCCTCTCTTCGATGTATTAATGCTGGGTTAATGATGGATATAGAAAAAGGTATGGAGATTGAAGTAGAAGAATTCAGCGAGTTATTCCGCCATGAGGAACGTATGGAAGGATTAACTGCCTTTATAGAAAAAAGAGACCCAAAATTTCGTCAATAACTTTGTATAAATGATTTATCATTATTGATGAATTTAAATTATACTACATATCGAATAATTTGCTCTCACCCATTTGGGATTTCAAGAAGTACACATGATTTTTATGATATTGTGTACGTCTATATATCCGATGGAGGATATGTTGGTAGAGGAGAAGCCGCTCCCTCTCTAAGATATGGTGAATCAACAGATAAAGTAATACGCCAATTAGAATCTATAGATAGTTTGAATAGTATGACTTTAGACGAAGGAATATTATGGTGTAAAAAGAATGCAAATGGAATTAGCTCTTTAGAAGCATCGTTAAGTACAGCCTGGTTAGATTTATGGTCCCTAAAGAAACAAAGATCTATATCCGACTTTTTTAAATCAGGTAACAATATGTTATATACTTCATTTACTATATCAATAGGAGATTTGGATTTAATTCCAAAGAAAATAGAAGAGGCTAAAACTTATAATATTTTAAAAATAAAATTAGGCGTTAATGAAGAGCATGATAAAAACATAATTAAATTGATACGAAATGAAACAGATAAGTTAATAAGAGTAGATGCAAATGAAGGTTGGGATCTAGATACTGGGAAAAAAATGTGTAAATGGCTCGCAGATCATAACGTTGAATTTGTAGAACAACCGTTTAAGGCTCAAAACTTGAGAGATACCGCTAAATTAAGAGATTTATCTCCATTACCCTTAATTGCTGATGAAAACAGCATTAAGTCATCAAATATTCCTGATATTGCTCATGCATTCGATGGAATAAATATTAAATTGATGAAGTGTGGTTCTCTATTTGAGGCTAAAAAGATGATTGACTTAGCGCATGAATACGATATGAAAATTATGTTAGGATGTATGGTAGAGTCATCCATTGGTATAACAGCTATGTCAAATCTATCACCTCAAGTAGATTTTGCAGATTTAGATGGCAATCTTTTAATTGATAATGATCCTTATATTGGAGTTAAAATTATTGATGGTAAATTGAAACTACCTTCTGGCAATGGATTAGGCCTCACATTAAACCCTGAATACAAAAAAGATTTTAATAATTTAAAATGAAGATATTGAGGATTGAACATATTGGAATAGCAGTTGAACGACTCGAGAATCGTTCACCCTTTTGGGCGCATGTTTTAGGAATAAAACATGCCTCAACTGAAATAGTAAAGCATGAAGGTGTTAAAACAGATATTTATGACACAGGCAGTGGAAAAGTAGAACTGTTAAAGTCAATATCAGATGATTCAACAATAGAAAAATTTTTAAATAAAAAGGGCGAAGGAATACATCATGTATGTTTACAAGTAGATGACGTAGAGCAAGCAATAATTGAACTTAAAGAAAATAATATTTCTATAATATCTGAAAAACCATCAATTGGAGCTGAGGGTTATAAAATAGTTTTTATTCATCCAAAAAGTACAGGCGGTGTCTTAGTTGAATTAGCTGAAAAAGCTACTTAACCATAGTTCTTTCCAATTCTTCAGTTTTTTTCAAGATAAATTTCCAAGCATTTAATACATGATCTTTAGTCGTATTTGTTTGTCCAATAGAAAATCTTATGGTGTACTTATTATTTAATTTTGTATGTACTAAATACAATTCTCCACTGTTATTTAATTCGTTTAAAAGTAGTTTGTTAAATTGATTGGATTCTCTATATCTAAAACAAACTAAATTAAGTACTGTTGGAGCCATTACCTCAAATCTGTTATCTTCAGTAATTAAATCCGATAAGAACTTCGCTGATTTAATGTGTCCTCTAATATGTGACTGTATTCCATTAATTCCATAATATCTAATAACGCTCCATAGTTTTAAAGCTCTAAATCTTCTTCCTAGTGGTACTTGCCAATCTCTATAATCAAATACCGCATCTGACTGACTTACCTCCGTCTTCAAATATTCTGGATTAATTGTAAGAGACTTAATCAGTGCTTCTCTATCAGAAACGTATAAACAACTACAGTCAAAATTTGTTAGTAAAAACTTATGTGGGTTAAAACAATAGCTATCTGCATAGTCTATACCATCATGAATAAACCGATATTCAGGACATATTGATGCAGATCCCGCCATAGCAGCATCAACATGAAGCCATATACCAAATTCATTACATATTTCTCCAATTTCATTTAATGGATCAATTGCAGAGCTTGATGTGGTGCCAATAGTAGCACAAACAAAAGCAGGGATTTTTCTATTTTTTATATCTTTATTTATTGCTTCGCGTAATTTAATAGGATTCATAGCAAAATCTTGATCCACTTCAATTAGTCTAATATTTTTACTTCCAATCCCAGCTATTTTTACTGCTTTCTCTATTGAAGAATGTGCTTCCATGGAAGTATACACCCTGATAGAATTATCAAATCCGCTTTCGTTTATTTTTCCATTAGATATTTTTTCTCTAGCAGCTATTAAAGCACAAAGAGTTGCACTAGAGGCAGTATCCTGGATTACACCTCCTCCAAAACTGTCAGATTTAAACTTTTCTGGAAGATGGAGCATATCTACAAGCCAATCCAATACATGGCTCTCCAGTTCAGTACAAGCTGGACTCGAAGCCCATAACATTCCTTGAATACCTAATCCACTAGATAAAAGATCACCTAAGATTGCTGGTCCAGTAGCATTGCAGGGAAAATACGCAAAGAAATTAGGTGATTGCCAGTGCGTTACTCCTGGAATAATCTTATCATCCATATCAGTTAAAATATTATTAAAATTTTCACCATCTTTTGGTGGGTTTTTAGGAAGACTTTTACGCAATTCTCCAGGCTTTATCGTTGATAGAACAGGATAAGATTCAATATTTTCGTAATAATCTGCTATCCAGTCAATTACTTTATATCCATTTTCTTTGAATTCATTAATTGACATATGAATTGTATCTTTATTATTCATAATTTTTTCCCCATATTATTTATGATTATTGAATTTATAATAGAATATTTTAAATGATTATATCGAACAATTGTATAGAAAAAGAGTTCATTTTAAATATCTAAAAAAAGTAAATTTCTTTAATGAATGATTTATTAAATAATAAAATCACCAATATCCCGCAAAAGCCAGGTGTATATCAATTTATTAATGATAAAGGTGAAATTATTTATATTGGAAAAGCAAAAAATTTACGCACAAGAGTCCGTTCATATTTCCAAAAGAATAAATATCAGACTCCTAAAAATCAATCAATGATAAAAAGAATTCTAGATCTGGAATGGATAGTTGTTTCATCTGAAGTAGAAGCTTTATTAACAGAAGCAAATTTGATAAAAGAAATTAAACCTCATTATAATATTAATCTTAAAGATGACAAATCATTTCCTTATATCAGAATTACGAAAGAGGCTTATCCAAGAATTTTTATCACTAGGCAGATCGTTAAAGATGGTTCTCGATACTTTGGTCCTTATACGGATGTTTATGTATTACGTAGATCTCTTAAAGCAGTTCATAAAATTTTTCCGATTCGTAGTTGTGATTTTCTACTAGATAAAAAAACGATTCAATCTTTAAAAGTAGATTTATGCCTTGATTATCATATAAAAAAATGTGATGGTCCTTGCCGGAATTTAATTTCTGAAGATGAGTATGATAAAATGATCAAACGAGTTATTTCTTTTTTACAAGGAAGGACTACGGAGACTGAGGTGTATATTAATGATCAAATGTTGCAAGCAGCTAATGATACTAGATATGAAGACGCTGGAATGTATAGAGATCAACTTAATGCAATAAAAAACTTTAAGGATAGACAACGTAAAGTTGCTGCAGATTTTGATGATCGTGATGTTATTGCTTTATCCAGAAAAAATAATATGTGTATAAGTGTAATTGTAAGGATACGCAATGGAAGGATTCACAGCCGTGAAAAGATATCTATGAATATTTCTGATGAGACTGATTCAGATATAATCGAATTAGTTATTACTCAATTTTATCTGAATTCAGATTTTATACCTAAAGTTCTTAATGTATCAGATATACCAACTAATAAAACACAATTGATTCATTGGTTAAAAGAAAAACGTAATGGTAATATAGAAATAAAATTACCTATTAAAGGTGATAAAGCAAGAGAGATTAGGTTAGCAGAGCAAAATGCAAAGTTATTACTAGGAGAGTGGATAATTAATCGTACAAAACGTCGGGAATTAATCCCAAAGATGATCCAACAATTACAAGAAGATCTACAACTTAATATTCCCCCTCGTCGAATTGAAGCCTTTGATATATCACATTTGAGTGGAGAAGATACAGTTGCTTCAATGGTAAGTTTTATGGATGGTAAAGCAAAAAAGTCTGAATACAGGAAATATAAAATTAAAGGAGTCAATGGTATTGATGACTTTGCTTCAATTAGAGAAGTAGTTGTAAGGAGATATCGGAAATTAAAAGATGAAAAATCATCATATCCAGATCTTATTCTAATTGATGGAGGTAAAGGTCAGTTGAATATGGCTATATCTGCGCTGCGCGATCTTGGTCTAGACTATCTGTTAGTTATTGGTTTGGCTAAACGATTAGAAGAAGTTTTCGTGCCTGGGAATTCTGACCCTCAATCAATACCAAAAAATTCTCCTGGTTTGATATTATTGAGAAAAATTAGAGATGAGGCTCATCGTTTTGCATTAACGTATCAAAAACAGAAAAGGAATAAGAAAGTACGTGAATCAATTTTTGATTCAGTGAACGGAATGGGCCCAAAAAGAATACAGTCTTTATTAAGATCATTTGAAGGAATTGAGAATATAGCAAATGCAGATTCAAATATTATTGCAGATAAAGCAAATATACCGTTAAAGATTGCTGAAGATATTTTTTTAGTAGCAAAACAATTTCAGATGGAACAAAAATCTAAGTAAGCCATCTTTTATAATCGTATTATATAGTATATAGTATTGTATTTTGTGTGATAAATATCAACTTTATGTTGAAAAAAAACTAGTAGATTGCCTTGATGTACCGCTTCCGATATCAATTTTATGTTTTAATAATGATTAATCTTTTATTTGGGCAAGAAATTGTCCAAGATAGAATAATTGTTAAAATTGCCCCTGATATTTCACGAGCTGATTTTAGTGCTTCTTTAGATACAAGTAAATATATCATTGAGAAAGTATTAGTGAGAAGGTTAAATATTGTTAGTATAAAATTAAAAAATGATATGTTAGAACCTTTAAATGCTATAAAAGAATTTCGTAGTAGTCCCTTCATAGATAAAGTAATTCCTGATACGAAAGTAACAAGACGAAATATTCCAGATGATACTCAGTTTGATCAACAATGGTCTCTAAATAATACGGGACAAAGTGGTGGTACTATTGATGCAGATATTGATGCAATTGAAGCGTGGGATATATCCACAGGTGGAGTTACGCCCCTCGGTGATACAATTGTTGTTGCTATAGTTGATGGAGGGATGTTATTAACACATGCTGATTTAATCCCAAATCTATGGACAAATTTGGGAGAAATAGCAGGCAATGGGATTGATGATGATAATAATGGATATATCGATGATATCCATGGATGGAATGCATATTCATCGAATGGTTCGATTCCAAGCGATGGTCATGGAACTCATGTCGCTGGAATTGTTGGAGCAAAAGGAAATAATGGTACTAATGTTTCCGGTGTGAACTGGGATGTTAAATTAATGGCTATAGGAGGTTCATCTGGTACTACATCAATAGTGTTAGAAGCTTATGGATATGTATTAGATCAGCGTGCAATATATGATTCTACAGGAGGTACATCTGGTGCGTTTGTTGTAGCTACAAATAGTAGTTTTGGGGTAAATAATGCTGATTGTAATAGTGCTACTTATTCTCTATGGAATGATATGTATAATGCTATGGGCCAATATGGAATTCTTAGTTGTGGTGCAACAATGAATAATAATTCCAATGTGGATGTAACAGGCGATGTGCCTACAGGTTGTGATAGTGACTATATGATTTCTGTAACAAATACTACTAGAAATGATTCTAAAAATAGTGGTGCAGCTTATGGGGCAACTACGATAGATCTTGGAGCTCCAGGTACACAAATATTATCAACATATACTGGTGGAGGAACTTCATTGCTATCAGGGACTTCAATGGCTTCTCCACATGTTGCTGGTGCAGTAGGCTTTATGCATGCTTCCATGTCAGCGGGACTAGCATCTCTATTTCGCACAGCACCTGATCAAGGAGCAATTATTATTAAACAAATAATCTTAGATGGAACTGATCCATTATCTTCGCTTAATGGAATCACAGTAAGTGGTGGTAGGCTTAATTTATATAATTCTGCCTTAATGAGTATGGAATACTTAGCTGCAGATTCTTTAGATCCAAATCCTGTCACAAACCTTACAGCAAATACATCTGAATGGTATCGTATTACTCTAGAATGGGATGATCCTACAGAATTATTTGGCGGTGATCCTATCCCAAATTTTATGATTGATATATTTAAAGATGAAGAATTTGAAACATCTATTTGGTCTGGTGTAGAGATCTATACGAATGTTGGATTATCAGCTAACATAGAATACAATTATTCACTTATAACTCGGATTATTGATAATGATTCAACAAGTATAAGTGTCTCTATTCCAGTTATTCCGATTGGAGGAAATTGTCAGCCTGGCGATGTTACAGAAGATAATATAGTAAATATTTTGGATGTAATAGAATTATTACGATTTAGCTTAGGTTATTATGAGCCAACCGATTTAGACTATTGTAAGGCAGATTTAAATTATGATAATATTCTTGATATAATAGATGTTCTTATGCTTATGGATATAATTCTAGGGGTATAATAAATTGGAAAATAAATGAAAGATATTTCTGTTGAAACAAAACTTGACCTCCCGTGTAGTAGAAGAAAGTTTGTAATAGATACCTTAGCTGGTATAGGGTCCATTACAATCGGTAGTTTTATTATTATTAATCAAGTTGCTTGTAGTAATGATGCAAATCCTGTAACTCCAAATGGACAAGATATATTTTTTTTGGTTGATGTTTCTTTATCAGAGAATAGCGCATTACAAGTAGTAGGAGGGACATTAGCTTTGCCTTCCAATGCTATTGATAGTCATGGGATGCTTCTTTATAGAGAAAACGAAAATGTTATTAAAGTGTATAGTAGAAATTGTACTCATGCTAATTGCATAATTGATGCATATTCTTTTTCGGGTGTTTCAACATGTTCTTGCCATGGGAGTGCATTTGATTTGAATGGAAATGTTCTTAATGGACCTGCAGAAAATCCATTAAAACAATATAATGCTACTATATCTGTAGATATGATTACTATCACTACATAATGAAAAATCTAGAATATAATCTTTTTATTATTTTACCTATCCTTTCAATTCTTGTATTCATTTCACTTGTTTCAATCGCTATGCTAACATACAATGGGGGGAATGCTATCGATCATGATAGTCAAGGATATTCTTTTGCAACAAACTATTTAAGTGATTTAGGAAGGGATATAGGATATTCCGGAAATAATAATCAAGTATCGTTTTATAGTTTTAATTTATCATTAATCATAATAGGCATCTCATTTTTAATATATTTCTTATTTTTACCATCCTTACATAATACAAGCCCTGTATCATTACTATTATCGAGGGTGGGCGGGATATTTGGATGTTTTGCAAGTATTTGCTTCGCAGGTGTAGGATTTACTCCATCAGATATATATTTTGACCTGCATGTCTTCTTTGCAAACTGGGTGTTTCGTTCTATGAGTTTAGCTGTCTTTTTTTATTCTTTGACTTTCCTTTTTATTAACAAGGATAACTTTTATTTATCATTAATATTCTTTTCTAGTGGACTCATTGTTTTATCTCATATAGTAATAGCAGATTTTGATTTTGCCTTATATATGTCCAATCCTCACAACGCGAAAGTTCTATCACAAAAAGCAGCTGTTATAGCAATGATATTTATGGTGCCTTTAATGGCAATAATTAACTTAAGACAATTAAATAATAAGAAAATTTCTTTAAGGGTATTTGGGTAATAATAAATTAATTTTTATAAAAGTTTTTGAGCAAAGGAAAGCCTTCTTTCTTTTAGATTTAATTTACTTTCTAATAATAATAATTTTTTTTCAATATCATTTATAGAAGATTGTTTATCTTTTGCACTCTTATTCTTTAGTTCTTTTAATATTTGTTTTTGCGCAGCAAGTGTTTGCTTTTCTTCGAGAAATTGATTTAAAAGTAAACTATGTATAACATTTTTCATTTCATTAAATTCTTCAGGATCAAATAATCGAGTGAGAAATACTATTTTTCCATTTGGATCAATAATTATATTTCTAGTTATACCACTATTGCGATCAGCGAACAATGCAAAAATATCGGCTCCAAGATCCAGTGCAATTGGGTAGGTTACTTTTACTATTTTAGCAAATTTATTTATAACCTCTGCAGATTCATCTCGATCAATACCAATAATATTTAGATCAACTTTTTTGTATACCTTCCAAATTTCTTTTTCAATATGAGGCATTTCCTCTCGACATACATGACACCAGCTTGCTGTAAACTGCAGCATAGTAACATTGCCTTTTAAATCTTTACTATTTATTTGATAACCCTCAGGAAAATCCATGATGAATTCCGGCAATTTATCTCCAACCTTTACTATGTATCCACGTTCATCAGGTATTTGAGCAAATAGAGTTGAAAGACTTGTGAGAAATAGAACAATTTTAATCATATTTTAAAACCATTATTTGTCATCCATTTATTATTTACAAATTTACTTAGGTAGTTTCTAATGCTATCTGGAAGTATAACTAGTACATTTTTATTTGAATCGAGATTTTTTGCTGCTTCAATTGCTCCCCAAACCGCAGCCCCAGATGAGCCACCAATTAATAATCCTTCTTCCTGAATAAGCTTCCTAGCCATTGCAAATGAGTCTTCATCGCTTGTTTTAATATATCGATCAACTAATGAATTATCTAAAACATCTGGGAAGAAATCATATCCAATTCCTTCAACATGATAAGGAGTAACATCTGAACCGCCTCCAAGTATTGATCCAATTGGATCAACTCCAACTATTTCTATATTTGAAATAGATTCTTTTAGTTTTTTTGCAATACCAGTAATTGTTCCACCTGTTCCAGTTGAAATAACAACCATATCAAGATCTTCACCAAACTCATTTAGTATTTCCTGTGCTGTTCCGTTATAATGAGCATCTGGATTATTATTATTACTATATTGATCAAGAATATGAGAGTTTGGTATTTCTTTATGAAGCTGTTTCGCAACACCAAAAAGGCTTTTTAGATCATCATGCGCAACGTCAGTTGGAGTTCGAATTATTTTTGCACCTAAAGCTTTTAATACAACTTCTTTTTCCATGCTCATTTTTTCAGGCATAGTAATAATAAGTTTGTATCCTTTTACTGCAGCAGCTAGTGCTAGACCAATTCCAGTGTTACCAGAACTTGGTTCAATTAGTGTATCCCCCGGTTTTATTCTGCCTGATTTTTCTTCTTCATCAATCATGCGAAAACCTATGCGATCTTTTACGGAACCCCCAGGGTTAATATATTCACATTTTGCAAATAAATTACATCTAAGTTCAGAGCCAACTTTATCAAGTCTTACTATTGGGGTATTACCAATAGCTTCTAATATATTATTTAATATCATATCAAGTTTATTCTATATATTAGTTTAATAATTATTAGTTATACTAGTTTTATATTTTAGAAATATTACCACCACTTATGATGATTGCGATTCTTTTTCCTTTGAAAAAAGATTTACTTTCCAATAACGCAGCTAAAGGTACTGCGCAAGAAGGCTCTATCTTATCATTTAATTTTTCTGTCATCCATTTCATTGTTGGGACAATTTTTTCTTCTGGGGCAGTTATAATGTCTTTAATATATTTTAATATTATTGGAAATGTTTTTGAACCTAGAGATGTTCTTAAGCCATCCGCGATAGTTTCAGGATATTTAGATGGGATAAGTTCTTTTTTTCTTAATGATTGTTGAGCATCGTTTGCAAGTTCTGGCTCCGCTCCAATTATATCTATTTTTGGAGAAATTGAATTAATTGCTAAGGCATTTCCGCTTATTAATCCTCCCCCACCAATGGGAAACATAATTATATCTAAATCAGGAATTTCTTCAATTATTTCTAATGCAATAGTACCTTGGCCAGACATTATACGATAGTCATTATATGGGTGAATAAGAGTAGCTCCAGTTCTTTTCTGATGATACAATAAAGTTTTTTCTCTACTCTCAACAGTAGGTTTGCATTCAATAATATTCGCACCTAATTCTTCTATTAAATTTCGTTTATGTTGTGTTGCATTGGAAGGAAGAATTACGGTAGCCTTGATACCTCTATTTTTTGCTGCTAAGCTCAATGCGGTTCCATGATTTCCAGAAGAAACAGTGATAACGCCACGATGAGCCTCTTCATCATTTAAAGAAAAAACCGCATTTGATGCACCACGGAATTTAAAAGAACCAGAATTTTGCAAGTTTTCACACTTGAAATATATGTCCGAGCCTACTGAATGATTGATTTCTTCATTTGATTTAATAGGTGTATTAATAATATAAGGTTTTATCCTATTATGGGCTAATTCGATAGTTTGCAATGAAAGCTGCATAAATAAGTAAAAATAATATTAATCTTTATATATTATATTCCCCTCGCAATTTAGCATTATTTAATCAAATGAAATATGACAATAAATACCTTGTAGCATTACTTGTAGTCTTTCATGTCTTACATGCTGGCACTACAGGTAAACTAGTTGGAGTGGTAATTGATAAGATATCAAGAGAACCTCTTGTAGGCGCAAATATTCTTGTGAATGGAACGAACTATGGTACAGCAACTGATTTAGAAGGCAGATATTTTATTTTACAAATACCTCCACAAACGTATTCTGTAACATTTTCTATGATTGGATATAAGGATGTTCTTGTTAAAGGTGTAATAATTCATGTTGATTTAACCACCACATTAAATGCCGAACTAGAAGAAGGTGTGATTGGTATGGATGCAGTAGAGGTTACTGCTCTAAGACCAATGGTGCAAGCAGATGTAACTTATTCCCAAGCAAATATTACAAGTGAAGAGATTGAAATGCTTCCAGTAGAGGAATTGGAAGATGTAGTTGCATTGCAAGCAGGTGTGGTAAACTCAGGCGGGTTACATGTTCGTGGAGGAAGAAGTGGGGAAATAGCTTATATGATTGATGGTGTAGCAGTTACTGATCCCTATGATGCTGGTATGGCAGTTGAAATTGAAAATAATGCCATACAAGAATTGCAGTTTATCAGTGGCACCTTTAATGCAGAATATGGAAAAGCAATGTCTGGAATAATTAATATTATTACTAAAAGTGGTGACTTCAGAAAATACTCTGGAAATATGTCATCTATGCAAGGAAGTTATTATGCAAATGATCAATTATTCCCTCAGTTAGATGTGTTTCGTCCAAATACGATACAAGACGTTCAAGGATCTTTTAATGGCCCTATTATAAAAGATAAATTATCTATATTTACCTCTGGTAGATATAAACGTAATGGCGGATATTTATATGGACAGAAGGTTTTTGTTCCAGAATCTCATCAGTGGAATTCCCAGACAAATAATTTTGAGTATATTAGTCCTTCACATGCACTTTGGGATTCTCTGTATCATCCTTATGGAATGAATGACTCTTCTTGGGTAGCTATGAACTGGTCTGAACAATATACTGGTTTAGGAAAAGTTTCCTGGATTGTTAGTCCCACTTTGAGAATTGCATATAGTCTTAGTGGAAGTGAGACAGCTTCTCAAGGTTATTCTCATGCTTACAAATGGAATCCATATGGTAGATCTCATCAGTTTACCACTAAACTGAGTAATATGTTTATTATGGATTATAGTGTAAATCCATCCACATTTTTTACTCTCTCACTATCAAGATCTGTAAATCATTATAGAACTCAAAGGAGCGATAAAAAAAATTATTATCAGAATCATTCTGATATTTCAATTGATAGTGTAAACTTTTTTGGATTTTCCTTTATTGATACGACGATATCAGCTGATCCAAATTTGTTTTATGTTTCACCAACTGTTGATGATTATACCCCTGGTAATAACTTTGAAGTTGGAGGGCACAGTATGGGGTATTTTGAGCAACAATCAGCAATCAATACTTTTAAAATTGATGGAACTAGTCAGATTAACCGATTTCATTATTTAAAAGGTGGTTTTGAATATCGGAAAACGAATATGATGTTAAACAGCTATACTGTTCAGCTGGCTGAGTATACCGGGTATACCCCGAGAGTCCCAAATGCTATGGAATCTCCAAGTCATAACACCTATGGAAAAAAAGGGAGAAACCCCTTTGAATATGCTTTTTATTTGCAGGATAAAATTGAATTTGAAGATTTAGTGGTTAATGTTGGATTACGTTGGGATTACTTTGACCCAAAATGGAAGACATTAAATGACCCAAGTGATCCGAATATTGATAGTCCGGTAAAACCAATTAACCGTTTTTTTGATTTAGATGGTGATGGACAGATATCGGAGATAGAAATGTATCCTCAAAATCAAAAGAATGATGAAGATCGTATGGATAGTAATGCGTTTGGCGAATCATGGTACAAAAGTGCTAAAGCAAAATCGCAATTAAGCCCTAGGTTCGCTTTGGCATTTCCTATAACTGATAAAGGTCATATGCATTTTTCATACGGGCACTTTTTTGCAATTCCACAGTATAGTTATTTGTATACAAATCCTGAATTTGAGATCCCTGCTGGTAGTGGAACTGGTTATACAATGGGTAATGGAGATTTAGAACCTCAACGTACAACACAATATGAAGTTGGTTTTTCTCAACAAGTTGGTATGGATATTGGAATAGAATTAACGGGCTTTTATAAAGATATTAGAAATTTGAACGCAACAAAAATTATCCAATCATTTGTTGCAGGTGATAAATATGGATTATATATCAATCAGGATTATGCTAATTCAAGAGGGGTTACTGTTGCTCTTTCAAAGAGAGCTTCCGCAAAAATTTCTGGAAATGTTGACTATACATACTCCATTTCTGAAGGAAATGCTTCTGATCCTGCAGCGGCATTTAATGATGAAGCGTCTAATATCGAACCTGAAAAAATGCTTGTACCACTTGATTGGGATCAACGACATACCTTTCATACAACATTATCATATCATCCTTTAAAGAATTCAGGTGTAGGAATAATATTTAGTTATGGCAGTGGGCTTCCATATACTACTCAATATCTTGGGGTTCGAACATCTTTTGAGAATAATGCAAGGAAACCAAGTACATATAATATTGATTTACGTAGTTATTACCATTTTCAATTTTCAGGTTTAAAGATATCGCTAAGTATGAACATTTATAATTTGTTTGATATTAGAAATGAATTAACTGTTTTTTCTGATACTGGAAGATCAACATATACTCTGGTGCCAACATATACACCTCAATATAGTGGCCCAGGATATAATAGTTTGGATGAGTATCTTATCCGACCAGATTATTATTCCAGTCCAAGACAAATAAAAATTGGATTGAGTGTAAATTTTTAATGCGAATATTATTAATCATCCATTTATTTTCATTTATATTTTTATTTGGTCAAAGTCCAGATAAGTATTTGCAAGGGGTAGAAAATCGTGCGAAAAGTCTAGATGTCACTGATCGTAAATATGGAGATCATAATGGAAACCGTATTTTTAATAGATTCTATAATTTTGGTGGCATTGGAGATGCTGGCGGTAGTTTATCTGGCATATATCCTTATGGATCTGGACATTCCTACTTTTATGAATTTACGCCGGTAGTTGCTGCAAGCGTTATTGATACTAATGGCAATCGTGTTCATATAGTATCTGATGGTGCTGTTGGTTTAAAAGATAATTCTCCCCAGGGATATCAATGGGGTTTTGAGCCGCTAACTGGTTATGCGAATCCGAATCAAGAAATTATGGCCATGAGTGATAAGTCCTTTACTTGGCCTGAAACATGGCCAAATCGTGATATCGATTGGGATGGATTTTGGAATGGACAATACGGAAAGTATGTTCGAGCAGATCAGGAGTCCTATTTTGTGATGGATGATTATTATAATGATGAATTTTCCCATTTTCCTGATTCAACTGATATTAGTTCTTTTCCTAAACGTAGATCTGGTCTTGGAGTAGAACTTGAGGTGCGTATTTACCAATGGAATCATCCTGCAGCAGAAGATATAATTATTGTTACTTATTGGATAACAAATGTGGGCACATCTCGTCTTGATAGTGTGATATTTGGAATGTATGGCGATGCAGATATTGGAAGTACAAATGGTGATTATACTGATGACGATGCTTGGTTTGACGTAGGAAATGATATTGTGTATCAATGGGATCATGATGGTTGGAGCAATGCCGATGGTGGTTTTAAGCCAGTGTACTTTGGGTGGAGCTTCTTGGAATCACCAGGTAATCCCCATGACGGCATTGACAATGATGAAGATGGGATGATTGATGAAAGCCAATTTGATGGTATTGATAATGATGAAGATTGGTTAGCTGAAAGGGATGATGTAGGATCTGATGGACTTGGTGCTTATCATTATGGTTATAATGGTCCTGATGCTGATGGAACAGAAGGAAACGGAATCCCTGATCTTGGGGAACCAAATTTTGAAATAACCGATAATGACGAATCTGATCAGATAGGGCTAACTAGTTTTTACTCATCGCCTTATCCAAGTATATATCCATCAAATGATGAAATCATGTGGAGTCAGCTGCAACCTGGATATTTTGATGTGACAACGCAAAATATTGATCAAACATTTTTGTATGGTTCTGGATTTATTGGTTTAGATCCAGGAGAGAAAAAGAAGTTTGCTGTAGCAATGGTGTTTGGTAATGATATGGATGATATATTAAGGAATACAGTAACCATGCAAAATATTTATGATAATGATTATAATTTTGCTAAGCCACCTTTAAAACCAAACTTAACTGTAGTTCCTGGAGACAAAAAGGTTACCTTATTTTGGGATAAAATTTCAGAAAATTCTTTAGATGCTATATATGGATCTGATTTTGAAGGATATAGAATTTATCGAAGTACAGACCCGGGTTTTATAGACCCTTATGTAATTACTGATGCATATGGAAATAATACATTTAATAAACCGATTGCACAGTATGATTTGATCGATAGTTTAAAAGGACCTCATCCTGTTGCATTTAATGGAATACAATATGATATGGGAACAGATTCTGGTTTAGAACATATGTTTGTTGATAGCAATAATGTATATAATGGAATGACGTATTATTATGCAGTTGTTGGATATGATAAAGGATACGATCTGGATTTCTATGAATTAGGTTTTAGCGAGCAAGATAATCTCTTGCCTATTGCGCCATCGGAATGTTCAATTATTGTAGATCTTGATCGTAAAGGCAATGTAATCAATATGAGTGAAAATGCAGGAATGGCTGTTCCAAATTCGACTGTTGCAGGATATATGGGGCCAAACACCGCATCACTTGGACAAGAGTTTGTTGTGCATGATTCAGGATATGCTACTGGAAGAATTGAAGTCCTTACTATAGATCCTAGCGCGGTACCTGAAGATGCAACATATTCACTAACTTTTAATCAAAATCTAGGCAGCCCGTACGTTTTTTATTCTGTTCTTGATGAACAGATAAAAATGGAGTCATTTGTTATAGCTGGTGGATATGGGGCTTTAGAACATAAAAATATAGATTCCTCTTCTGTTTTTGTTACAGATGAAACTGGTGACATGGCTTATGTCTTAGGCCGTGATTATTCCATGGATTATGCGAATGGAATGATCATTGCATTAGAAAATGGCTATTTAGAAGAAATGGGCACATATGTTGTTAGTTTTAAATACTATCCAATATTTAATAGTAGTTCAATGGCAGGTGAGACAACCAATCCAATCTTTGATGGAATGAAAGTATTTATATATAATTATCCTATTGCTGTTGATTTTGATTCTTCTGGCTGGCTTGGTTCTAACTCACCTTATTGCTATAGAATCTATGATCAAAGAATTCACCCAGCTGATTTTGAAATTATTTGGGAAGGTAATCTAGGTGATTCTATTACTTCGGATTATTCAAATCTTCCTTCGCCATTTAGGATAAGAAATATTACTGAAAATAATGATGTGAAATTCCGTATTTATGATACGAGCAATAATGGGAGATGGGATCCATCAGAACCTATTTTATTATTGCCATACACTGGCATAGTAACTCCTTATATGTTTGTTCAATTTTTCCCTGATTCTATCATATGTCCGTATAATGATGATGAGTATTTGTATGATACTACAACTACAATAGTAAAAGGAGATCGTTTTCGAATATCAACCAAGCGCCCATTTACCAATCAAGATAAATTTCATTTTACAACAAAAAAATCATGGGTAGATAATGAATTGGCTAAACAAGAAATGGATGATATTGCGGTTGTACCAAATCCCTATGTAGTGACAGCCCGTTGGGAGCCAAAACATATTTATGTTTCAGGGCGTGGTCCACGTAAGCTTGATTTTATTAATTTACCTCAAGAGTGCACTATTAAGATTTTTACTTTATCTGGATATTTGGTAGATGAAATTAAGCACACTAGTCAATATGAATACGGGACATATTCATGGGATATGTTATCTAAAGATGGTCTGGAAATAGCATATGGTCTATATATTTATCATATCGATGCTCCTAGCATTGGAGAAAAAACAGGAAAATTTGCAGTTATTAAATGATTCGTTATACAAAGATAGCGATAGTTTTATTTTCTCTTTCTTTATCTTATGGGCAGATAACTGGAAGTGTAAGTAATGTTGCCACTACAGCTGCTTCTTTTTTAGATATTGGTATTGGAGCAAGGTCTTTATCTATGGGTGGCGCATTCGTAGCGATTGCTGACGATCCTACAGCTTTATACTGGAACCCTGCAGGTATTGTTAGTATTGAAAGTCCTATGGCGCACTTTTATCATTCGCCATGGATTGCAGATGTAAAATTTAATCATAGTGCAGTAGTAGTACCCTTAGATCGTTCAAGTACGTTTGGTTTTTTTATTACTTCTGTTACTATGGATGAAATGCAGGTACGTACTGTAAAGTCACCACAAGGTACTGGAGAGTATTTTTCAGTTAGTAATGTTGCTTTGGCTGGATCATATGCAAGAAGATTAACGGATCGTTTTTCTTTTGGAGTTAACATGAAATTTATTCAAGAAAAAATTTGGCATATGAATGCAGGTGGTTTGGCAGTGGATTTAGGAAGTCTTTTTATCACAAAAAACAGTGGTTTGCGAATTGGCATGTCTGTTTCAAATTTTGGTGGAAAAATTTCCATGGATGGTTATGATACGGAAGTAGATTATGATGTTGATGAAACGATGTATGGGAATAATGATAAGATTGACGCAAGTCTAAACTCGATGGATTGGCCACTACCGTTAGTTTTTCGTGCAGGTGTAAGTAAAGACATTATTCAATCAGATAAGATCAAATTAACGGTTGCAGCTGATGCAATTCATCCAAATAATAATGTTGAATATCTAAACCTAGGTTTAGAATATGTATTTCAAAATATGATTTCTATTCGAGGAGGGCAGTCCTTTTATGGGATGGATCAATCTAAAGAAGGCCTCACGTTTGGCATTGGTTTAAATTACCAAATACCAAGGGGTCCAAAAGTTTCTTTTGATTATGTATATCGCGATATTGGGGTTTTTGACAATATCCCAGGGTATTCACTAAATATAATTTTCTAATAATTATGTCTACAAGTAAGAACCTTTTATTGGTTTCCTCTAGCGGCGGTAAAAACTTTAATTTAGCATCCAATTTAAAAGATATAGTCGATTCTAAATATCATTTAACGACTAAATTAATTAATCTTGAACTCTATGAACTTCCTCTTTATATGCCAGGAATAGATTCGGATAATAAAGTTGCAAAAGAATTAAGTTGTGAATTCGAAAATGCTGATGCTTTTATTTTTTGTGCTCCTGAGTATAATGGCGGCTCTCCTCCTATATTAACAAACGCAATTACATGGATATCACTTTCAACCGATAATTGGCGAGATGGTTTCAATGGAAAATTAGCTTTGATCGGTACAAATAGTGGTGGTGATGGGCTTAGATTTTTAAGCTCATTTCGGTCTCAATTAGAATATATGGGAACGATAGTATTTCCAAAAACAATATCAGTTAATAAAAAAATAGAATTCAATATAGATTCTGCTGAGCGGACTCTTCAGAGTCTAATTGATTTATTGTAATCTATATTTAGTAACAAATAAAAAAAGGGCTAAGAGCCCCTTTTTTATTAAATAATTAATTAAACAGAATTAGCCAATCTTAATTTTTCTTCCTTCTGTTTTGATTTCCTTTGTTTTCGGCAAGGTTATCAATAGCTCTCCATTATTAAACTTTGCAGCTATTTTATCCTCATTCACATTATCAGGAAGACGAAAACTTCGGTTAAATGAACCAAATTGACGTTCATGAATTTTGTAACTATCGTAAGATTTATCATCTCCTTTTATGCGTTCACCTTTGATAGTTATTACTCCATCATGAATATCTAATGATACATCTTTTTTATTTAATCCTGGCATATCAGCCCATAGAATAAATTCTTTTTCCGTTTCATGTATATCTACTGCAGGACAATATGAATTCCCCGTTGAATATATTGGAAAATCTATATTGAACATATTATCAATAATTCTATCATAATCTGATATTAAACTTCTTTTTGGATTCCATTTTACTAGTGTCATATATCACTCCTTATTCTTTAATTAGTTTCACTTTATTATACGCAACTTTTGTGCCAAGTATATTTCTAAGTATTATTTATTTATAATACTGCAATAATGACATAGATTAGCGATGTTTTGTCAATAGAGTATGTAAATATTGCAGATAATTATTTATGTATGTTCAAATTAGAATAAAAAATGTGTAATATTTAATCCCTAGGATTTGATGAAAATGAGTGATTTAGCATTATTTGGTGGAGACCCAGTTAGAAAAACGCCTTTTTCTTCATGGCCAAGAGTAGTAAGTGGTCAAAAAGAGAAGTTAGTTAATACGTTAATTAATGATTCTTGGGGTATTGGTAGTGAGACTATTAAGGAACTCGAAGATAAATTTGCAATATTCCAAGATGCAAAAAATTGTATCGCTATTAATACTGGAACCAATGCATTATGGGTTGCATTGAAAGCAGCTGGAGTTACTTCAGGAGATGAGGTTATTCTTCCACCATATACATTTATAGCAACAGCAACTGCTGTGCTGACGGCTAATGCAACGCCAGTTTTTGTTGATATTGATCCGGATACATTTAATATTGATTCAAATCTAATAGAATCTGCGATCACAGATCGAACCAAAGCTATTATTCCTGTCCATGTCGGGGGTAACCCTGCAGATATGGAGAGAATAATAGGTATAGCAAATAAGTATAATTTAATAATTATTGAAGATGCTGCTCAGGCACATGGCGCGGAGTGGGATGGTAAGAAAGTTGGCGCTTTACACAAAGGGGGAATATTTAGCTTTCAATCATCCAAAAATATGAGTGCAGGAGAGGGAGGTGCGGTCGTATCTAATGATGAAGACTTTATGGATGCATGTTTTGCATATTATAATTGCGGAAGGAATCGCGATGGGGATTGGTATGAGCATCATATTGTTGGAGGAAATCATCGCATGAGTTCAATGGCTGCGAGCTTACTTATACCTCAATTTCAAACCATTGAACATGACATGCGTATTCGTGATAAAAATAGAGAAAAATTGGATAAATCATTATCAGATATGGGATTAGAAATAACGCATAGATATAAACAAGTTACAAGAGAAGCAAACCATCTATATTTGTTACGATATAAAGAAGAGAAGTTTAATGATATATCAAGAGAAAAGTTCTTTGATGCAATGAGAGCAGAAGGTGTGTATACTTATGCTGGTTATAATCCATTATATAGAGAAGAGGTGTTCCAAGGTAAAGGGGATGATTTTCCATGGTTAAAAAATTTAAATTATAGTAATATTTCATGTCCGGTAACTGAGCAAATTTCGGATTATCAATCTGTATGGCTTACACAAAATCATATACTGGGTGATGATAGTGATATACAGGATATTATTAACACATTTGAAAAAGTAACAATAGCATTAAACAAAAATCCAGAGAAATTTGATATTTAGTTAAAGGAATAATTATGGAACAAATTGATTTAAAGAATTTATTATCAGCAATTGATGTTCCAGCCGATTGGGTTGGAATTAGAGAAGTGAGTGAAACTCATACACCACGTATTGTTCGAGATGGTATTCCCCAGATGAACGCTAGTCATACTACTCAGGGATTAATGGTCGAAGTGCTTGCCAATGGTCAATTTGGCTATTACGGTACACCAAACATGACAAACGAAGGTGTTGCTAGGGCCGCCCAGAAAGCTTTTGCACAAGCACAGCTTGCGTCCAAATATGCAACATTTCAATTTACTCAAAATGCTCGTCCAGCTAATATTGGATCTTATCAATCTCCGTTTGTGAAGAAAAAAGACTCTTTGTCTCCAGGTGAACTTAATAAACTACTTCTTGATGCGTATAATCAACTAAAAGTAAGCGATAAAATTGTTAGTGCTCGTGCTTTATTGCAAACGATTCAGACTATGTTTCGTTTTGTGAGTTCTAATGGCAGTAATATTTCGCAGGATTTTCTTATGTTAGAATTTGATTTATCCGCTACTGCTGCAGATGGAGCTAATCAGCAGACACGTACTTTTGGAGGTATGCGTGGCAATTGTCTTCAAATGGGTATGGAATATTTTGATAAGCTAGAACTACTTGCTCAATCACAAAAAATAGGCGAACAAGCAATCGAACTGTTAGATGCGGAAGAATGCCCAACTGGTGAAATGGATTTGGTGATTGCTTCAGATCAAATGATGCTTCAAATCCATGAAAGTGTAGGGCATGCATTAGAAGTTGATAGGATTCTTGGGGATGAAAGAAATTATGCAGGGTGGAGTTTTGTGAACTTAGATGATTTTGGAAAACTTCAATATGGATCCGAATTAATGAATATTACGTTTGATCCCACATTGTCATCCGAGTTTGCTTCCTATGCATATGATGATGGTGGTTTGGAAGCAAAAAAAGAATATTTAATTAAAGACGGTGTTTTAAAGAGAGGTCTTGGTGGAATGGAGAGTCAGATTCGTTCTGGTGTATCAGGAGTTGCAAACTTTCGTGCAAGCTCATGGAATAGAGCTCCGATTGATCGCATGGCGAACATTAATTTGGAATCAGGAGAATCTTCTTTTGATGATATAATTGGTTCAGTTGAAAATGGTGTATATATGGAGAGCAATCGTTCATGGTCCATTGATGATTATCGAAACAAATTTCAATTCGGCTGTGAATACGCAAAATTAATTGAAAATGGTAAATTAACGAAAACTCTAAAAAACCCAAATTATAGAGGAATAAGCAACCCCTTTTGGAATAGATTAAAAATGATAGGCAATAATGACACTTTTAGAATATACGGAACGCCAAATTGCGGAAAAGGAGAGCCCAATCAGGTTATTCGAGTTGGTCATGCTTCTCCTGTTTGTTTGTTTGAAAATATTCAAGTATTTGGAGGCGCCTAGAAATGGAAAAAATATTTAACCAACTTTGTGAAGGTTTATTCTCAGAATTAAAAAGTAATGAAGCGTTAACTTTATCTTTTTCGGGTGAGAATAGTCAGTTTATTCGAATTAATAATGCTTCTATTCGACAAACAGGATTAGTGGATGATGCGAATCTAGGATTAAAATTTATTTCCAATAATCGTACATGTGAAGCCAGTATGACTGTTTCAGGTGATTATGATATAGATTTATCACGTGGAAAGAAAAAAATAGAGCGTATGCGCTTTGAGTCAAAAGAGATTTTAGAAGATCCATTTTTAGTTATGCCAACAAACTCTGGTTCATCTCGTGAAATTATCAATGCTAATGGACTTGAATTTGATAATGCTGTTCAGGTATTGATTCCACCAATGCAGGGAGTTGATTTGGTTGGGATATTTGCTAATGGGAAAATGTTTAGAGGGAATGCGAACTCTGTTGGCCAAAAGCACTGGTTTGAAACAGAATCGCATTGTTTGGATTATTCTCTTGTTACACCAGAACGTCAAATGGTAAAGGGCACATATGCTGGAACGGATTGGGATCAACAATCGTATGAGTCTTATATCAATCGTTCAATTAAAAAATTGAAATTAATGAAACGGAAGCCAGTACGTGTGGAAACAGGTGTGTATCGAACATGGTTTGAAGCTAAAGCAGTTGCTGATTTTATTGATATGTTCTCTTGGAATGGAATTAGTGAGGCAAGTTTACAGCAAGGATGTAGTGGCTTTGGTAAAATGAGGCATAACGATATACGGCTATCTCCAAAATTTTCTATTTCTGAAGACTTTTCATCGGGTTTAGTACCAAAGTTTAATTCTAATGGAGAAACAGGGCCTGAATCGTTACCTATAATTTCAAATGGTGTTTTACAAAATACGTTAGTTAGTTCTAGAACATCTGCAGAATATGGTGTATCCACAAACTATGCAGAAGATACAGAAGAATTACGATCCCCGTATATGGCTGAAGGAGATTTAAGTCAAGAAGACGTATTAAGTCGACTAGATAAAGGTTTATTTTTATCCAATGTACACTATCTAAACTGGAGCGATAATCCCGGTGGACGAATTACAGGGTTAACACGTTATGCCTGTTTTTGGGTAGAAGGCGGTGAAATTGTTGCTCCTATTGAAACCATGCGATTTGATGATACTTTTTATCGATTCTTTGGATCTGAATTAGAATCAGTGGGATCAAAGGTAGATGTAATACCAGATGTTCTTACATATGGGCAACGCAACCTGGGTATTGTAACTTGTCCAGGTATTTTAACAAATGAGTTTCAATTAACACTTTAACAAATAACTATATATTATGATAAATAAAGATTTGAATAAATATTCTAGTCATTTTTCCATATATACAGAGTTGCGTATGCAAGAAAATAGAAATAATCATATTTCCATGGTAAATGGGGATGTAATGGGTAATTCAGTTTCTTCATCAAGCGGTGTATCATCTCGGGTTTATAATGATGGAAACTGGGGTTTTTCTTCCAGTCCAGATTTCTCCGATTCCGCAGTAGAATATGTGGTAAAAAATGCAAGTGATAATGTTTTATTTATGAATAAACGTAAAAAAAAGCAATGTGGATTTATTTTACCAGATATTAGCGGTCATCACGAGATAGATTTATCCACTCAACGTGTGCGAAACGATCAAAAACAATGGATAGACTTTTTAAGAAATATAGATGACTATATTGCCAGTAAATATTCCTTTCTTAGTTCTCGTACAGTAGTTCTATCTGGATTAGATATGGAAAAATCATTATTAACCTCGGCAGGATCTACGTCTTATTCGATGACCCCACGTGGAATTATGTATATATCTTTGACAATGAATAATAATGGTGAACCTGTTGATTTAATGGATGTTTTTGGAGGGTTAGGACAATTAGAGGATCATTTTTTAGATCCTTCTCATTTTTATAGTGATATTGATATCCTTGTAGAGCATTTACAAAAGAAATCAAATGGTATTTATGCTGATGCTGGTTTGAAAGACGTCATATTAGATGCGGATTTAGCAGGAATACTTGCTCATGAAGCCATTGGGCATACAACGGAGGCTGATCTTGTATTAGGTGGATCTGTAGCGGGTGAATTTATGGGAGAAAAGGTAGCTAGCGAATTGGTTACTCTAGTGGATTATGCAAATACGATGAATAAACAAGCTTGTCCGGTTCCAGTGTATATTGATGATGAGGGAACGCCATCGGAAGATACGGTTATTATAGAAGATGGTTCATTAAAAAGTTTTATGCATAATAAGGATAGTGCCCGCCACTTTAACACAAAACCTACAGGAAATGCTAGAGCTTATGCTTTTTCAGATGAACCGTTAATTCGAATGAGAAATACTGCTATCCATCCTGGAACAAGCACTCTTGAGGAAATGATATCATCTATTGATAATGGTTATTATCTTATGAAATCAAGTAATGGACAGGCAGATTCTACCAGTGAATTTATGTTTGGGGTTCCTCTTGGATATGAAATTAAAGGTGGCAAGCTTGGAAATGCCATCAAAGACACAACCATATCTGGTGTTGCGTTTGATGTATTAAAAACAATTGATATGATTTCTTCCGATATGACTTGGAGCGCAGGAGGTATGTGTGGGAAAAAACAGTGGATACCTGTTGGTATGGGTGGTCCAGCAATCAAATGCAAAGTCAATATTGGTGGACGGTAGCTAGTTCACTTGCAAAACCAAGATATTCCAGATTATTGTATTGAACAGTTAATGAAAGCTGGAGCGGATAAGGCTCAGTGCATTTATTCTTCAGGAGAGAAAAAAGAATTAAATGTAGATGTAGGTGAGTTTTCCCTTTTTCGTACCAATGCAAATCATGGTATTTCCATTATGGTAATTAAAGATCAAAAAAAGGGATCTTTAAGTATAAATAAGATTGGTAAAGATGATATTGATGAAGCCATATCAACCGTTTTAAATATGGCAGAATCTTCTATGCCAGATGATGCATATGATATTTCGGAATATCAAGAAGCGGAGTCTTTTTCAAAAGGAGATAAGGAGCCAGCGTTAAATATTATGTATGATCGTATGGAGGAGTTTATGGAGTATTCTTCCAATACTTTTCCAACAACAATTATCGAACAAGCAATTCTAGATTTTAGTGCTGGTACTAGTTATTTTAGAAATTCCAATGGTGTATCTTTTGATGAAACGGAAGGCTCGTATAGTTTTTCTGTTATGTTTACTTCAAAAGAGGGTAAAGACATATCTTCATTTAATTCTGCAGGATTTTCTTCATTAGATATTGATTTACCTCTTCATAAAGGTGGATCAATTAATCGATTGTTAAAAGAATCTGCTGCCCATGTTCGAACCAAAACTGTTCCAAATAAATTTACCGGAGATATTATCGTCACCCCTGATTGTATTATGAGTTTTATGGGGTTTATTCTAGGAAATCTATCTGATTTTAGGCTTATTGCGGGAACATCGTTATTTCGAGAGCTTATGAATAAGCAAATTGTGCATGAATCTTTATCGATACATTCAAAGCCTTTATCCGATAATTTGTCAGGAGGATATTTCATTACATCCGATGGATACAAGGCGGAAGATTTAACAATCATTGAAAATGGGATCTTACAAACTTTTTTACTTAGCTTATACGGATCAAAGAAAACTGGTTTGCAAAGGGTGTCTAATTCTGGTGGATCTTTAATTATTGATTCTGGAGAAACAGCTTTTGAAGATATGATTCAATCGGTAAATAAAGGCGTGTTGCTAAGTAGATTTTCTGGAGGAAGTCCAAGTGACAATGGTGACTTCTCAGGTGTTGCGAAGAATAGTTTTTATATAGAGAATGGTAAGGTACAATACCCCATAAGTGAAACTATGGTTTCAGGCAATATTGTTGATATGTTTCAAAAAGTGAAACATGTATCAAAGGAAGAGGTAAACTTTGGTGATGAAATATTTCCCTGGATCCAATTTGAGGGAATTACGGTATCATAAGCTAATATTTGCTATACTTTATTACATTGTATCAGATGAATCCCATCATCGTCTAATGTATAATCCTGTAATGTAATATCAATAAATCCTGCATTCTTTAATTCTCTCAAAATATCCTCATTAGTCTGCAATGGTCCGTTACCATGACCACAATCATTATTATTGACTATATCACTGGAAATAAAAAATGATCCTTCAGGTTTCAAGACTCTATTTACTTCTAATAACCCCTTATTATAATCATTCCAGTGATGAATTGAGTTAATGGCTATCACTTTAGTTGCTGATTTATCTTTAAATGGGATATTTTCGACAGAGCCAATGATAAACTCTATATTTGAAGGTTGATCGATATTCTTTTTAGCTATCTTAATCAAAGTTTCCATTGGGTCAATTCCATATATCTTCCCTTTATTACATATAATTGAAGCAATTTTTACTGCAGTACCTATTCCACATCCTATATCGATAACAATATCGTTGGGATTTAACTCAATATTATTGATAGTTAGATCATTTGAAATATGATCCCCAAATTGTTCAGCATACCACAATGCATTCTTCTCAGTCCATACTATTTGATTAGAAGGTATATGATGTTTTTTTGCAGAAGGTTTCATAGATAAGCTATAAAGCGATTGTGTGCCCGAGACTGGAGTCGAACCAGCACATCCCAAGGGACACTAGACCCTGAATCTAGCGCGTCTACCAATTCCGCCACCCGGGCTCATAAAAGTAGGATGATTTTAAACTAATTATGATATATCTGCTGCTTTTATGCGATTCAAAATAGATCAAATAGCAACCATCCATTACATTTTTTTATATGTCTGATGATTGGTATATTTACTTATGCGTAAAACTTGGGTAGAAAAGCGAGAACTTGATAAAGAATATCAAGTAAAAATAAATCCAAAAAAGTTTGCAGATATTCCTGCAGGAACTACAATGCTTGTCCCAACCCCGAAAATGGTTGATGAGTATGTTAGAAATATTTCTCAAGGTTCATTTGTCTACATGAAACAAATACGACAAGAACTTGCTAGACATTACCATGCTGAAATGACTTGTCCAGTAGTAACGGGTATTTCTTTGAGGATTATTTCGGAAGCTGCATTTGAAGAGTATCAAACGGATCAGATTCTAGATATAATTACTCCCTTTTGGAGAGTTGTGGATCCAGATTCAAAACTAGCTGGTAAGTTAGCTTGCGGTGTTGACTTCATAATTGAACTCCAAATACAAGAAGGAATTGAACTGTAAATTGAAACTAGGAGTATAAATGAAACAAGTATGTATTTTAATTGTCTTTCTATTAATCCAGTCTATTTATGCAGAAGATAGTGCGATTAATGAACTTAATGCTGCTTGGGATAAGCTAGAACAGACTGTTTCAAATGGAGATTTTCGTACGTTTAAGTCTGTATATCATCGCGATGCGGTTTTAGTAAATGGAATATCAAAAAGTAGCTATCCTATAAAAAAGGCATTTGAAGGATGGCAACAAGGTTTTATAGATGCTAAATCTGGAGAAATCACTGCGAATTTAGATGTAAAATTTTCTGAGAGGATTTATGATCAATTTACTGCTCATGAAACTGGTATTTTTCATTATTATACAATTAATAAAGGTGGAGAGCAAAATGACAATTATATCCATTTTGAATCTCTTTGGGTAAAAAAGAACAATAAATGGATAATGATGATGGAGTATCAAAAATCAATGACCGATGAAACCGAATGGAACACCCTATAATTAACCAAATAGCATCTATTTATGTGTGGTAGGTATACTTTTTTCAACAATATTGATTCTTTACAACATTCGTTAAATATTGATGTAATTGATTCAAATATTATTGATCATCAAGCTAGTTACAATATTTCTCCTACTCAAAATGCACCGGTTGTTTTTCAGGATAATAATAATAGAATCTTAAAAAATATGAGATGGGGGTTGATTCCATCATGGGCAAAAGATAACAGTTTTGCAAGTAAGCTAATTAACGCACGTGCAGAGACAATCGCTGATAAACCAAGTTTTAAAAATTTGATTACAACAAATAGATGTGTTGTGCTCGCAAATGGTTATTATGAATGGGTAAATATAAATAATAAGAAACATCCTTATTTTATTTATAGCGGAGAAAATACAATGACTTCAATGGCTGGGTTGTGGACTGAATGGAAGGATGTGATTTCCTTTACCATTATTACAAAACAAAGTGAGACGTCCATTAGTCATTTGCACCATCGAATGCCTCTAATGCTTCCGAAAGAAAAGATCGATTCCTATTTAGACAAAAATAATGCGTTTGATGATTTTATCATATTTGATGATATGAAATTGAAATACCATCAAGTATCAAGATTAGTGAATTCACCAAAAAATAATAATGCAAGCTGTATTAATCCAATCCACTAATAAGATGGGTATAAAAATATGAATATTATGGGATGGTTAGCATTAATAATACTTGGTTTAGTTGCTATCTATTATTTTATGATATGGGTGATGAATCGAAATAAAAGCATACAGAATAAAGAAATAATGGATGATGTCGTTGCAAAAGCTATGGCAAGTAAAATTGCATTTAATGCAAAAAAGCATAGAAAAAATCAGGAAAAATATAATTATATCAAAAGTGATAATGATAAAGAGTAATCGTTGCTTTATTCTTTTAATAATTTGTTAGTCATAATTTTGATATTATATTGAGAATTCTTATGAAGAAAATTTCATTTATTTTATTAGCAATCTTATGGATAGGATGCGATGATAATGGTGATTCTGCCAATTCAAATCCTCTGATTTCAGGACGTAAAGTATATATTGTAGGCAGTGATGACGATGGTGCTTGCTACTGGGTAAATGGATCTCGGGTAGAGCTCCCTGGGGGTGATTGGGCTACAGATATTGTTGTTGTGGATGGAGATGTGTATACCACAGGTACCTGTGGAGAATATGCCTGTTATTGGATTAATCAAGAACAATATGAATTACCTGGGTTGTGGGGAGAAGGAGAAGCGATTGCTGTGGATGGTGATGATGTTTATGTTGCCGGCTGGTTTGACAATGGATCCTGTTACTGGAAAAATGGACAGAAGATAAATTTAACAACGAATGGAGAATCTCAGGCTTTTGCAATAGGTGTTCGTAGTAATGGTTCTGTATACATTGGTGGATATTATTTAAATAATCATCATTATGTAATTCCGTGTTTTTGGAAAGATGGGAATAATCGAACAAATCTTCCTATACCCAACCATGGAGATGGGGAAGTTTATGATATTACTTTTGGTGAGGATGGCAATATGAGGTATTATGCAGGATATACAATGAAACCGGATAACCTTACAGGGTATGCACCCAAGGCCGCTCGTTGGCGTCATACAGTTAGAACAGACTTACCCGACGGAACTTCGGACATAAGTCTTTATGGAACGGGTTCTTATGGTATTACAATCGATGGAGAAGATATTTATGTTGCTGGATACACGGATTGGATTGGAGACTACAATGATGATAATACTGGGGGTACATTTCCTAGATACTGGAAAAATAATACTGTTCATGACCTTGAAGGAGGCCCCAATACTTTATTTGGAACAGGTCAGGCGAATGATATTCGAGTTGCTGATGGGAATGTTGTTGTGGTGGGAATAGCGACCGGAGGGCCAACTGGTGAGAGTGCCTGCTATTGGCTTAATGGCGAACTTCACTACCTGGAGGATGTAATAGGGGAATATTTTAGTGAAGCAAAAGGCGTTTTTATTGAATAATTATTTGATATTTCATGTTTGAAGAACAGTTAAATAATAAATATGTTAAAAGTGCTATCATATTATTTGGCACGTTATTTCTATTTCTTTTTATAGACTCGTTTATATATGGTATAACATATGATGAATTAACGACAACTGGTTCCGCAATATTAACTGTTTTCATTCTTCACCATATTTTTAATATATTTAACTCTAAATAACTAATTATGCATATATTTGTTTATTAAGCATATTTTTGTTTGACGTATGTACAATTTTGATTTAAAAATATAAAATTCACTAGATTTTATAATTAATAAATTTTGAGGTAAGTTTAATGAGGAACATGACTATTATTGCTAAATATGTATCTATCATATTGTATATTACAGTATTCTCTTATAGCTATACTTTAGCCCAGCAAAATAAACAAACAGTTATTAGTTCCAAAACAGTTGAAGATGCTCATTATGATTTTTTAAAAGAACTTCATGGTGAGGAATCAAAAAATTCTGGAAAAATTTTAGGCCGTTTAGGATTAACCTCCAAAGGTCTTTCTGAATACCAAAGGAAAGAATACAATCTGTACCTGGATACATATTTTCCAGATGCTTCTTCTGATCGTGTGCAGATGTTTGTATTTGAATTGAATATTAAGGAGGAAAAATGGGCCGAGGCTGAAATGAATTTGTTAAAGTTTGTATATTTGTTTCCTCAATCACCTGTGTATAAAAAAGTGATTGATCGTGGATATACGTTGTTACAAGAGGAAAAGTATTATAGTTCTAGCAGAGATAAATTAATCAAGTTATTAAGTGAGGCGCCAAAATCTGGAAAAATATATAAACGATACCATCAATTATTATTGGATGTTCATGGATTGAAGGATAAAAAACTAACAGATCTGTTTGAACTAGAATCTTGGAATTTTCTTCAGCTATATCCGAATCGTTCACAATGCAGTATAGTAATGATGTGGTTAGCAAAGTTAGAGCAGGAAAAGAGCGATTTTCATCCAGCGGTAATGGTATATGAAAAGTTGATGAATCTATATCCTGCTAGTAAAGATTATTCTGACGCATTGTATCAAGTTGCGAGGCTACAACAAGAAGAGTTTAATGAATACAATGAGGCTACTGTAAGTTTTCGAAAGTTTCTCAAGAGGTTCCCAGAGCATAAATATGTTGCTTATGCCCAATATCGAATTGCAACGATGGCGGATAAGGATTTTGATGATTGGTCAACTGCTGTTAAGGAATATGATGTTCTAGCGAAAAAATATCCTCATTTCAAATATACAATTACAAGTTTATTGCGTATGGGTGCAATACAAGAAACAAAGTTGAAAGAAAGAAAGGAAGCAATTCAGACATACCAGAGAGTGTATTCAACATATCCAGATAGCACAGAACAATCGATTGAAGCATTGCATCGCTCCGCAAGTTTATATCAAAAATCTAAACAATATGAAGACGCTATTGAGCAGTATATGACAGTAAATTCAAAATACCAAAAGACCGATGGGTCTTTAAAAAGTTTAATGAAATGTGCTGATATTTATGATAAGAAAATGGATGATAAAGATAAAGCAATTGAAGTATTAAATTTGGTAATAACAGATTTTCCAGATTCACGAGATGCGAAAAAAGCGAAAAGACGCATTAGAAAACTTAGCAAATAATTGATAATTTAAAGACTAAATCAACTATGAAAATCTCAAATAGTTTTTTCTATATCTTTTGTTTGTCTATATCATTTAGCCTTTATGCACAAGATTGGCCAGATTTTAATCGTTATCGACAAAATAATTATCAAGTAGGTATGCCTTCAGAAGATGAAAATAGGATTGTATTTATGGGTAACTCCATTACGGAGGGATGGTCAGTTATATATCCCGAATTTTTTGATGGAAAACCATATATTAATCGCGGTATAAGCGGTCAAACAACGCCTCAAATGCTGGTGAGATTTCGTGCGGATGTAATTGATTTAAAACCAAAAGCAGTAGTTATATTAGCTGGTACTAATGATATCGCAGGCAACACCGGACCATCAACGGTAAAAATGATTGCTGATAACATCTTTTCAATGGCAGAGCTTGCAAAGGAACATAATATTTTAGTAATTATATCATCCGTATTACCTGTGTACGAATATTCGTGGATAGAAAGACCATTAGACCCCGTGCCAATCATAAGTCGTTTAAATGCTATCATTAAAAATTATGCCTTAAAAAATGGTCACACATATCTTGATTATTATTCAGAAATGGTTGATGATAGAATGGGGTTAATGGAACAATACACAGCGGATGGTGTTCATGCAAATAAGGATGGTTATAAACTCATGTCGATTTTAGCGGAAAAAGCGATAAAAGAAACATTAAGCAAGGCTAACATCAAATAGATCTCTTATTTTTGTCTAAATTCTATTTTTATATGAATTTGAATAATAAATTGTTTTTCATTCAATGATAAGATTATATTCACAATTATGTAATCGGTGTATTGCCCATTATTATAATATAAATCAGTTCAATTAACAGTGAGGAAATAATGCAAAAAGGAAAAGTAAAATTCTACAACTCAGCGAAAAGATATGGCTTCATCACAGGTGATGATGGAACAGACTATTTTTTCCACCAATCAGGATTATCTTCTGATGATATTTATGTCAAAGATAATGATGGTGTAGAATTTGAGGTTACTGACGGAGATAGAGGGCAAAAAGCCGTAAATATATCGCTTGTAGATTAACCACATTAATAAAAACCCCGCTTTTGCGGGGTTTTTTATTAATAAGCTATAATTCCAAATTATAGATTGTTTTTGTAGGGAAGAATAATTATGAATTCACTGATATCCGCCTATGAAATAATTTGTAAAAATTTATTTAAATCAGATACAAAAGTAAGAGATCAATACTTTAAAGAGTATTTCTTGGATGCCATTCTCAAGAAGCATCCCTATAAACTATTAACAATGAAGCATGATCAATCATCTTCAATAGATGAATATGTTCATAATGATACCATGCCTGAATACTGTTTTATTGATTTGACAAATGATCAGAAATTTTTTGTAGACGCCAATCACAATCCAATATGGTTAGGAAGCTATCCGCATCAATATATCAATCCTATTATAAAGGAAAAATTATTATTGTATCAGAAATATGATTCTATTAGACGATTATTTATCGCCATTACTGTAGGTGGTGATCGCATTTCTGGTAAGCCGCTGGAGTGCTTTTTAGTACCTGTTCGATATTTAAAGCATGAACATAAATTATTTCGCAAACTGTTACAGTATTTTGTAATTCAAAATGTTGATATATCTTTTGATGAATATACAAGTCCATTATCTTCTAATGATCTGTGGAATCGTTTTGAATGGAATAATAGTAATGTATCATCAATGGATCTATTGTGATTGTTTGGACTTGGCGTTGGAAAGATGAAAAAGGAGTTCGTTTTGTCGAACGCTTTTATGATGATGGATCAAAATACATAACAGAATATCATCCAGATTTTATCTGGGATTACCGAATTACGAAAGATGGAAAACGTTTGGCTGAAATACATTCTCCTAATTATGAACATTTGGACAATTCGTAATATCTATATTTTATTCAATTAACGCACTTACCGAACGCGCGCGCCATTTAACTGTAAATGTGATTTAAATCATTGAATCACATCCTTTAGTTAATATATATTAGATGGTCGGCAAGTTGCCGATAAGGTAAGGGGTTAGTTTGTCCTGCGGCATAGTTATAGTAAAGTAGTATAACCGAAAGAGGTATTATGGAGTTACTTAAACGTGTCCGAGCGGCAGGAATTGCCCCGGTATTTTTAATACGATGGACATTCTGTCTGTTCTTAGTTTTCTTTTTTGTTCCGCAAGAGATTGTATACGCTCAAGATGATGATGAAGGTGAAATATTTTGGGGTGAAGAGGACGAAGAACAGGAGATATTTGAAGACGAAGATGAAGAATTTCTCGAAGACGATGAGGAGTTTGATGAAGACCCGGATTCTTTCTTTGATGAAGAAGAAGAAGAAGATGAATTTTATGAGGATGAGGGAGAGTTCGAGGAAGAGGAATTTGATGAAGAAATGTCCAGTACGGATTTATCAGACACTGCACTTAAAATGGGCTACACTCTCACTTTGCATGGTGCATCCCCAGGGTTAGTCAGTCATTCTCTTTATACTTATAATTCCTTTGTAAATTTTCGTTTAGGGATAGAAATGCCCATTCTAATGCAAGTTGGACCATTACGGTTTCGTCTTGGTGCAGAACTAGGAACGGTAAAGTTTGAAGACTACTATCCACCTGCAAAGGCTGCCTATTCTGGTATGACGTTAATAGGACTTGTTTCTGTGCCTGCTGGAGCTAGCCAAGTGAAAGTAGGAGGAGGACTTGTGAGTGGAGGCGTTGGTGTGATTGTGGAAAGTACCTATGGTTTCACCATTGGGAATACGTTAGGCCTTCGTTTAGGAATGCGTTATACGGGTAGTCCGGGTGCTAAAAATTCTGAACAGGTAGCGTTTGAAGGTCCAGCCAGTTGGCTAGAGGGTGTTTTAGTTTTGGCGATTACTCTATAACAAAAACTGATTTATTGGTTAAATAAATGAAATTCACACACAGAGTAATAACCTGTAGTTTTTTATTGCTTTTATTTGTCGTTGAATTGCGTGCAGGTGTTGCTGCAACGGGTGCGTATACTAGCGCACCGTTTGAAACATTGAATCAGGTTCATGCATATGTAAATACAACCACGTCCGTTACGATTACCGTTACATTATCTGGAGCAGGATGGACTGACCTGGCTGATAATTATTTTGAGATTTATATCGGACATAGCGAAAACTATACGGTTGAAGACGGCGCAATGGTACATAATGCTACAAGTGATGCAGCTTATACAAACAATGGTATTTCTGTTGGTCCATTTCGTACTCAAGGTGGTGGCGATGGAGATAATACAGGTACCTTTACAATTCCTCTCGCAACATTAATTGGTGGATCATGTAACAATGCCTGTGATGATTATGTTGATCTTCGAGTTTTTTATGCTAAAGATGATGATGATGCTGATGTTACCTATTCTAATTCTACTTCCAGCACATATACTGCTGTTGATTGGGAAGTAGATGGTGTAAATAAAACATCTTTGAGCATTGATGTTGCTGCACCCACCTTTACCTCTTTTACTTATCCAGTTCAAAGTCAAGACTTTAAAGATGAAAAGTTTACATATAACTTAGCGGAAAGATTAAGTGACACCCAAACATCTCAAATAAGATTTTTGGGTGATTCAGGAGGCAATGGAACTGATAATGGAAACGATCATGCCTATTCTTTAGATGGTATAACACAAAAAAGCCCTAACGAACAAACTGTAGATGTGAGCGATGATGTTACTCTGGTTGATGGAAGTAGATATGATATTCAATATAAGTTATATGATGTAGCAGGTAATGTCAGTAATAGTGGTAACTGGGCTACTGAAGAACATAATGCAACATATGATATTACTGCACCCACAGTAACAGTTATTGAGACATCAGAAGATCCCACAACAGTAACAAAAATAAAAGACAATACAATTGACTTCACAGTAAAATTTGATGAACCGGTTGCAGCGGATAACAGTGTTACAGTAACATTGGAGACTGGTGATACGGATGGCACTGCAACAATCAGTACTTGGAACTGTTGTGAAGATGAAGTTGATGCAAGATATACCGTGGGAACAGGTCATGCGTCTAACCTGCTTACTATTTCTTCTATTTCAACAGGTGGAAGCATTACGGATCAAGCGGGGAATGTTATGAGTGGAGACGGATTTAATATTGATGGTGGTGGAAACCTGAGCGATATAGCAAATATAACCGTTGATGGTGTCATACCAACGGTTTCTTCTGTTACTACAAGTTCTCAAAGTCCGGGATATTATTCTACGGATGAAGAAGTAAACATTACAATAAACTTTTCAGAGGAAATGACATTAACGCAAGGAAACCTTGTAGCAACGTTAGAAACAGGATCACCCGACCAAACGGTTGAAATTGGTTTTTCCGATATTTCAAATACACTAGCAGCGTCTGGTACGTATACGGTTCAAAGTGGAGATTTGAATACAGCAGGCCTTTCAGCAACGTTGAGTATTACAGGTGGAGGAGTGCTGCATGATGGTACCTCTGATTTTACTGGAAATCCTACATCAAATCTTGCCATAGGTACCACACTTGCAGAAGGAGGATTTGATTTATACGTTGAAACAACTTCTCCAATAGTTAATACGCTAACATCAACTGAAGATGATGGATCATATGGTATTGGAGCTGAAATTCCTGTGGTCGTTTCATTTATTAATGGAGTAGGTGGGGGCGCAGAAAATGTCGAATTATCTAGCGGTGCAATAGATATTACCTTGGAGACCGGTGATAATGATGGATTAGTGAGTATTTCTTCGATTGCTGATAATAGTTCAACTGCAACTGGTAACTATACTGTTGCTGAAGATCATGTTAGTAGTCGTTTATCTGCTACAGCATTGGCAGTGAATGGAGCTGGTGCTACCATTACCGATCGTTATGGAAATATTGCAGCTGCACTATCTATACCAGATGGTGCAAATTTACATAATTCTGAAAATATTCAAATAGATGGAATTCGTCCAACAATAGTAAAAATTGAGTCAACCACAGATGCTGATACCTACGGTATTGGAGATAATATTAACCTCACCATTACTTTTTCTGAAGCGGTTACGCTTGCAAATGGAACACTTGACTTGGTATTGGAGGTAGGTACAACAGATACAACAGTGAAAGTAACTGCCTTTACAAATAGTCTTACGGGTATAGCAACGTATACTGTTAACCCGGATGATGAGACTGCGTTGCTTTCGGTTAGTTCTGATCCGGCAATAGGTGGAGGAGGTACATTAAAAGATGTATTAGATAATAACTCAAATGATATGACAGATTTTACAATACCGGATGGCGAAAATATTAATGATTTTCGTACTTATATAATTGATGGGATACGACCTTTTATTTCATCGATCGCTGCTACTTCTGATGAGGATACATATGGTATTGGTCAAGCTGTTGATATATTGGTTACCTTTAGTGAAGCTGTAACTCTTGCTGGTGGGAATCTATTAGTTAATGTAGAAACAGGGGATGTTGATGGACAAATTACAATATCAAGAATACCAGAATCCCCAGATCCTGATGATAACCCACTGACAGTAGCAGGTACGTATACAGTTGCCGCAGGACATACGACTGCTGCATTGGATGTTAGCACAATTACTCTTTCTGCTGGTACGTTGCTTGATGCGATTGATAACGATTTTGGAGGAAGCTATAGTATTTCAGGGAATAATATATCTGCAACAAAAACTATCATTATTGATGGTGTTGCACCATCGGCTTTTTCAATCACAAGTGTATCATCTGATGGAGGAAATGCAGAATCTGGAGATGTTAGTTATGACGATATTTGGAATAGTACGAATACTGGAGCAATTGTACGAGTACCCGTAGAAGATGCTACTTTAGTAAATGGCACGATTCAGGTGCAAGGGAAAATTACCGGTGACTTTGTTAATGTTGCAGATAATACCGTGGGAGATGGAGATACACATACAATCACAAGCTCAAATGCCGATGATGGATATGCGGATATCACAATAACTGCTGCGGTAATTGAAGCGTTAGATGGCTTTGCTGAAGGACAATCTATAGTATTTACAGCGATTATTACTGATGGTGGAAATAATTCTACAACGGGAAGTGCAGATAGTAACGAAGGATTGGTGATTGATGAAACTCCACTGCAGGTTTTACATGTCTCATCATCAGAAAATAATGGAAATTATAAGCTGCAAGATGATATAAATATTCGAGTGACATTTGATGGTGCTGGAACATTAAGTGGTGGAAATCTAGAAGTAAACCACAATGCATCCGCAACAAATTTTGAACTCACAACAATGAGCGCAGCTTCTTTTGCGCAAGGAGATTACTCTGTTCAGGCTGGCGATGAATCTGCTCAATTGGATGTTCTTACGTTATTATTGGCTGATGGAGCAACTATACTTGATGTGAGTGGAAACCCCATAACTGATTTTACCATTCCAGCAGATCAGAATTTAGTTAATTCACGAGCAGCAATTGCTGTTGATGGTATCGTGCCAACAGATTTTACGGTTGGTTCCGTTACGACGGTAACAGAAAATGTCGTATCTGGATATTGGAATTCATCCAATACACAGATACAGGTTGAAGTACTCTTAGATAACGATGTATCGTTAGAGGATGGCACTATTCAGATATTAGGTAAAACTTCCTCTACAAACTTTGCTAGTCTTGGTGAAGCACATACCATTACAAACTCTGATTTAAACTCGACAGTAACGATTACGATTGAGGCTTCCGGAACGTTGGATACGGATGTGGAAGAAATAAATGGGTTTGCTGAAGGAGAAACTATAAGTATTTCTGCTACAATCACTGATAATTTTGGAAATGCTACAACGGGAACAACAAGCAGTACAACGTTGCTTATTGATCAAACAGCTCCTTCACCCCATACAATTTCTGATTTAATTACCGATGTTAGTGTTGTAGTTAATAGTATTGCAGTTCCAGGATATTGGAATATTGATACGGATTATTTAAAAGTTTCTTTAGGAGATATAAGCAATAAAGATGACAATATAGTCAATGGAAACGTACTGCTTTATGGTAATATTAGTGGCATAGGCTGGAAAACTCTTGGGATATCAAAAGTTATTAGCACTGGAAATCAATCTGATTTTTTTATTGAAGTAGGTGCATATGGAGAGTGGGGAGGCGATCAATTAACAGGCGAACCTTTTGGTGTAAAAGAATTAGGGAATGTATGGGACGATATGGATGGTAATGATATAGATATTAAAGCCTTGGTAACCGATGCTGCAGGAAATTCTTCAGAATATTTACATACAAATGAATTTGCTACTACAAGTAATTCAACAATATTGATTGATGGAACATTAAATACTCAGCGTCCAACTGTGGATGAAATTACTGCAGATAAAGATAATGGATGGTGGGGTCCAAACTCCAATGGATTACC
>JAPYRG010000014.1 GCA_029936965.1 Fidelibacterota bacterium | reverse complement strand
AATGTCTAGAAACAAAAAAGCTCGCTAACCTTTTTCCCTGTTTTGTGTAAGCGTGGGTTATATAAATGACAAGAGGGGCACCCCCAAGGACTGGGTGGGTACCCCAAATCACATAATTATAAGTAAAATATGTAATCTCTCATTAACATATGTAAACGCTATTAATAGAAATTAGGGTAGCATACGTGGTAGCAGTTGAACGTAATTTAAGGGGTGATTTTTAACAATTAGGCTGTTCTGCTTGCTTATACAAAAAACCCTACTATTGGGCAGGGTTTTCCTTGCGGAGAGGGAGGGATTCGAACCCTCGAATCAGATTATCTCCAATTACTCACTTAGCAGGCGAGCGCCTTCAGCCAGCTCGGCCACCTCTCCAAAACAATTGTTAGCTATTTAATATCCTAAATTACCGATGAAATATAGATAGAAAAACAATTTCGATATCATAGCTTATAATATCACTCTTCATTAAGGAGTTGACCGATATGTTTAATCAAATTAGGTATTCCTTCTTTACTTACGGATGATATCTCTAAATAATCATCCATTTCTGACCATTTATCATTAACAATTTTCGTATCAATCTTTGTACGCAGAATAATATATTTTCTTTTATTGAGATCTGGATTGTAGTCCAATATTTCTTTTTTTAATAATCTATAATTTTCTAATGGATTATCATCTGCTGTATCAATAAGAATTAATAATAGCTTTGTACGTTCTATATGTTTTAAAAATTGATGACCTAATCCCTTCCCTTTACTCGCTCCTTCAATTAGCCCAGGAATATCTGCCATTACAAAGGATTGATATTCTCCATATTTCACAATTCCAAGATGTGGTTGTAGTGTGGTGAATGGATAATCATCTATTTTTGGTGTAGCAGATGACACCGATGATAATAACGTAGATTTACCAGCGTTAGGTAACCCTACCAACCCCACATCTGCAAGCACCTTTAATTCTATTGAAAAATGGTTTTTCTCCCCAGGTATGCCTTTTTGCGCATATCTAGGTGTTTGTCTCGTTGCAGATTTAAATTTTACATTTCCTTTACCACCTTTACCGCCAACACAGGAAATGAACTCTTGACCATCAGAAACTAAGTCCACCTTAACTACATCATTGCTCTTATCGCTAATTAGTGTGCCTAGAGGGACTGGAATACGAACATCTTGACCATTCTTACCAGTTTTTTGATTTGAAGCACCAGAACCACCATTTTCAGCTTTATAAGACTTTTTATAACGGATATCTTGCAGTGTATGCAAGTTGCGATCAGCAACAAATACTACAGATCCCCCATTTCCACCGTCGCCACCATCTGGGCCTCCTTTTGGCACAAACTTTTCTCTTCGAAATGAAACGCGCCCTGCTCCTCCTCGGCCACTTTCACATACTATTTCTACATAATCTATAAACATAAATCTAAAAAACAAAAAGGTGCATTATTTTGCACCTTTTTATTTAAATCTTAAATTGTAAAAAATTTATTACTGGTAAGATTCCCATTTCTTCTCAAGATCTGAGTCGTTCATCGTATCGAGAATATATTCACAAAAATCTCTACCATCTGCACCATCATCTCTACCTGTCATAGTTAGTTTCTTTTCAAACTGACCTGTTATATCCAAAGCCATTTCCAAGTGTTTACCTTTATCCGGAAATCCGATATGACGCAACATCATTGCTCCAGCACGCACCATACTTGATGGATCAGCATATTGCGCTCTTCCTTCATCAACCATCCTTGGAGCTGAACCATGTATAGCTTCAAACATTGCATATTTATTACCAATATTTGCTGAACCAGCGGTTCCTACTCCACCCTGAAACTCTGCAGCTTCATCGGTTAATATGTCTCCATAGAGATTTGGAAGCGCCATAACGCGAAATTGAGTACGACGCTTTGGATCAATTAATTTTGCTGTCATAATATCGATATACCAATCATCTACAGTTATATCTGAATATTCTTTTGCCATATCATATCCAATTTTTAAAAATTTACCATCAGTCGTTTTAACTACATTGGCCTTGGTAACAAGAGTTAGTTTATCGATATTATTTTTATCTGCATATTCAAAGGCAAGTCTCAGTAAGCGTTTAGATCCTTGAGTGGTGGTGACAGTAAAATCAAGAGCTAAATCATCCGTAACATCAACACCATTGCTTCCTAATGCATATGCACCTTCAGTGTTTTCTCTGAAAAAAACCCAATCTATACCATCTTTTGGTACTCGCACAGGTCGCACATTAGCAAATAAATCGAGCTCTTTACGCATCGCAACATTTGCACTTTCAATATTTGGCCAAAGGTCTCCTTTTCTTGGTGTAGTTGTTGGCCCCTTTAAAGTAACATGACATTGTTTGATTTTCTCTAATACATCATCAGGAATTGCTTGATTAACTTCAGCTCTCTTTTCTATTGTTAAATCATCAATAACTCGGAAAGATATTTTCCCTTTAGAAAGCTGATCAGATAGTAATGATTCCAAAACTCTTTGAGTCTCGGCAGCAATAAATGGACCTATACCATCTCCACCTATTATTCCAATGTTTATGGCGTCTATTTCTGCAAAGTTCGTTTTTTCTTCACCCTGCTCCATACGTTCAACTCGAGCAAGTTGATCTTCTAATAGTTGTTTAAAATGTTCGCTTGCTTTATCTATATAATTATTCGACATATTTATTTTTCACTTTTTGCAGTATCAACGGTCTTCTCTTTTTTAATCTTTTTATCAGACTTTTTCTTTGACTTGTTATTCTTATTTTTTTCTTTTGGAGAATCCTTATAATCCGTTAAATAAAATCCTGATCCTTTAAATATCAATCCAGACCCACCGCTAATTAGTCTTTTAACACTACAATTTTCATCCTTGCAATGAGAATATTCAGTTAATGGTGCCGATGACATAGTCTGAAAATATTCAAACTTTTCACCGCATTCATTGCATATGTAGTCGTATGTAGGCATAAGATTAAGTTAAAATGTCATTATTGCAGAAAAATCTGCAAAAGAATATAAATTATTTTATTTACTTAATTTAGATTTTAACGCTGTATTAACGACTTCCGGCACGTAAGTGGATATATCTCCGCCTAATGCAGCAATTTCTTTAACTACAGTAGAATTTAAATGCATGTATTTCTCATCGGGCATCATGAATAATGTGCTTATTTCAGGTGCTAATGAACGATTCATAAGCGCCATTTGAAATTCATATTCAAAATCACTAATTGATCGAAGACCTCGAATTAACGCTATCGATTTATTTTCTCTTGCAAAATTTACAATTAGTGATTCCGTTGTACTTACAAGAACATTGTTTAAATGTGAAATAGATTTATTAATTAAATCAATTCTTTCATCAATTGTAAAAAGAGAACTTTTTCGTGGATTATTTGCAATAACAATCATTACTTGATCAAAAAGAACTGCTGCTCTTTCTGCTGTATCTAAATGACCGTTTGTTATTGGGTCAAAAGTTCCTGGGTATATAATATTCTTCATACACTTTTAGTCCAAATAGTAACTATTGTATCTCCGTAGTGTTTTGTTTTACCACCTATGGGTATATCATCTCTTTTTGATGACTCTAAAATAAATCTACCATTATTTAACAATGAGCTGAAACATTTTTCCGTAAGTTGTACAATATCTATTTCCCCATATGGAGGATCTGCAAATATAATATCGTATTGATATTTCTGTTTCAAAAACATATCCCATTTACTACAAAATACATTTGATTGTACCTCATTACCTAATTTATAACTATTTACTTTTATTAACTCAACTACCTTTCTATTATTATCAACAAATGTAAGTTTCGCTGCTCCTCTACTAGCTGCTTCAAAACCTAATATTCCACTTCCAGCAAAAATATCTAGCACAGACAATCCGTGAAGGTTGCCTAATATGTCAAAAATACTTTTTCTTACTTTGGATGATGTAGGACGATAGGATAATCTTTTATTCGTTTTTATCTCTAATCCTTTATACCGACCTGATAGAATATTCATTGCAATTCAGTATTCTCTACAGTCTCAATAGTCTTTGGTTTCAATATTGGGTGTATAATAGATAAATACAAAGTTCCTTTTGATTGTTGTGTCTCAGGATCATATTTATACACAATTTTTCTAAATAAAAGATTATTAGCAATATTTGTAATATCATTAATTATCTTTCTTACTGTTTCTTCATTAGAATTTAGGCCAATGATAATAGGCGTCTGTATGCGGTTCCCTATCTTTCTATCATCCTTATGAACCATGCTTGATATGTTATATTCAGATTTTAATATACTTAAAATTGCAGAAACTGGTAGCGCTACCGACTGATTGGAGTTGTGAAAATCTTTGTATTTCATTTCAATACCAGTATAATATTTATACCCACCGCAACAATCTATTCGGTCCCTCCTTGTTTCAATAATCGCACCTAACTTCATTGCTCTACCTTTTGGTATGTTCTCACCTATAAACTCGAAGTTGAGTATATTTTCAAGAGTTGATGCATAAATAAGTTTACTAGGTCCTATTATTGAAAATACATTCTTCAGACCTTCCTTCATTGCCTTAGACTGTAAGTATATTATTTCATCTTTAGATAGGGTGTTACCAAACGGAAGTTGATCTTTAACAATAGATAATGGGTTATTATTCTTTGGATAATTTTGCTTTATATCACTTATAGCATTTATATATTCATATTCCAGTTTTGGAATTTTATTTTGCTTCATTTCTTTAAGATATATTGTCAAAGCAAATGACCCTATTAATAAAAAAGCGCTAATAAATGAAATTACATCATCTATAGACCATCTTAATTTTATACTAGTTTTTATCAACGATATTAAATTATTAAAAATATTGGCAATTATAATAAACGGTTTTATTAGAATTCGTATTAAACCTATAAATGGATTTTTCCATTTTCGTTTCACATTTTTGCTTTCTTTTAAAATTTTCTTCTTATGATAGTCTTTATTTTTTACTTCCAAATCAGATAATTCATTATTTTCATAATTATTATTTATAAAACTATCTTCATGAAAAGCTCGATCATTAACTAAAAGAGGATTATTATACATGTTGATACCTTGATGAATATTTGGATGCATAATCATTGTAGATAAGATAATTTGATGTTCAATGGTTAAACTAGTACCATCAATTTTGGCATTATCTAAAGATAACTCTGAAAAATGTTCATGTTTTTTCAGATCAAATCGTTCCCAATGCTTCTTTCTAACATCAGTAAGTTCATTGAGCAATAATGCCCATGGCGGTTTATTTTTCATTGTAAATTTTTGAGATAGTAATTTTTCCAAAGAATGTTTATCTCCAAATGAATCAATACATTTTAAACCGCCTTTTCCAAAACGAACTCTTCCACCGTTAATAGTATCTAATCCAAAATAAAAGATATTATAATAATCATTAAATAATTCTATTGTAAATAAAGGTAAGTTTCCTAATGCGTATAAAATCATAGACTTACTACCCATCCAAATAGGAGAGCATGAATATGAATCACAAATCCTTTGGGTAGCTTTTATTAAATAATCATGTATATAAACAATATGACCTAGCCGTCTATCATCATATAATTCTATAAATGCCTGAAATTTGCCAACTGTTGGTCCAAACCTTTTATCCTTCTTCCAGTCTACTAATTGAATTATTTCATTATCTGAAGAATCTATTTCCGTTTGAAACACTTCATGATTTACAAGTGTATCGGAAAAACAAATAAGTATCTCATTTCCTGAGAATAATATATTTCTATTTGCTTTTTCTATGCCATTAATCAAATAATTAACTGCTAACTCTTCATTATTGATAGATTCGACTAATGAGCCTTCGAGTTCTACAACAGAAAGATTTGCTATTAAGGAACTGCCTTGGACCCGTGAAAAATGGGCAATTGATATCTGTGATTCAGATATGTAAAGTGCGATCAAACCAGAATACTACTGGTCCCAACTACGCGATCCATCTTCAATATATCCGTGATTTCTAGTCTTAAATGAAAAAAGCACATATCTTCCTTCACTATATATTCCTTTTATAGGACTAGTAATTCGGAGGATATCACCATCATTTTTTATATCTACTACGATTTTTTCAGTTGTTAATGGACAATAAAAGTTTGATGAATCAGGTTTATAGCTGTCATAATAAGAAACAACTTCAGATCTTTGTTTTGTTTCATATCCTAAATCTGAAACAAAGCTCTCCTCAAGCATTATCAATGATAGATCATCTTTTGTAATAAAACTTGTATCATTACGTGATAATTCTTCGGAGTATAAAACTACGGTGTGAATAGTATCTATTATCGTGTCTCTGCGTGTCTTTAAAAACCCAAAAGTTGTATCATATTCAACATCAAATCCATCAGGGATATTCACGCTAACGCTTTCACCAATAAGTTCAAAATTTCTTTCTCCTAAATATGTAGAATCAGCCAATACCGAATCTCGAACTGCATTCACTACATTCATAGCCCAAAGACCATTTGATTCATAGTTATCAGTAAGTATTTTATAAAAATATTCTACATCATGAACAGTCTGAATATTAAATCTAGCATTTTCTGCCGCTTCCGCCTCCTCTTCCCATATCATATTAGGTACATAAATCGTAATAATCATAAATAGGAATGCAAACACAATACCTAATTCTATCAGATCAGAATATTTTTTTCTTTCAACTGTATCCAAAATTAATTGCTCGCTTCCTTGTTTAATTATCTGTTTTTATGATTACACATATTTTTAAATAATAGGTCAACTATTTCATCATAATTTATTATAAATAAAAAATTCTTCTTAAATATTTTATTTAATTAATTAAAATTTCATTTTTTGAAACTGATCTTGAACTTTACCATCAACATTTGATAATTCTTTCATAATCTTTTTTATATTACTAGATAACTTTTTCGGAGTTTCAACCTGTATTTTTACCAATTGATCCCCTTTGTTTGATCTTCGAATACGTGGAAATCCTTTTCCTTTCATTCTCAAAATCTGACCTGATTGAATTCCTGATGGAATTTTTAATTTTGCAACTCCATTTAACGTTGGAATTTCTAATGTATCGCCTAAAGCTGCTTGAGAAAAGGAAATATGTGCCTCTATAAGCACATCGTCACCATTACGTATGAAATATTTATGATCATTTTCCTCAAACATTACAAGTAGGTCTCCAGGTGATCCGATAATACTTTCATTCCCCTTACCATTTAATGTCATATAATTTCCTTCTTCAACGCCGGCAGGAATTTTGATTTTGATTGTCTCCTCTTTTTTTATCAATCCATCAGGAGATACGTTACTAGGTCTATTTCCTACTACTTTTCCATTTCCTTGACAATGAGGACAAAGTGATTGGGTTCTCATCTGACCCAAAATCGTATTAGAAACTTGGGAAACTTGTCCATGACCATTACAGGTAGGGCAGTCAGTAAGTTTTATATCAGGGGAAAGAATAGATCTTTTAATTTTAATCTTCTTATCGATACCTGTAGCTATATCTTCATAATCTAATTTAATTCGTATGCGGATATCATTTCCTCTACGTGAACTAGATCCTCTGCCTGTTCTTCCTCCTCCAAAGAAACTGCTAAACATGTCATCACTACCAAAAATATCCCCAAATTGACTAAATATATCATCCATCGACATATGTGCTCCGCCAGAAAATCCACCCCCACCTTGGCCCATGCCTACACCTGCATGACCAAATTGATCATATTGCGCCTTTTTCTTGCTATCACTTAAAACGCTATATGCATCAGCAGCTTCCTTAAAAGTTTTCTCAGATTCTTTATCATCGGGATTTTTATCTGGATGATATTTAAGTGCAATCTTTCGATAAGATTTTTTTAACTCATCTGCACTAGCATTACGGTTCACACCTAAAATATCATAATAATCTCTCATGATTTATTTACCACTACCTTTGCATGTCGTATTACACGATCACGATATTTATATCCTTTTTCAAATACTTCAAGGATTTCATTTTCTTTTCTATCTTTCTTTTGTTTAACCATTAATGCATCATGTAAATCGGAATCCAAAATATCACCCTCTTCACAAAAAGATGTAATTTCTCTTTCCGTAAAGATCTTGTCAATTTTTCCTTGAATCATTGAAACACCATCTTGTAAGGCTTTATTTGAATCATTATCCATATTAATCGCAAGATATAACCTTTCCAAATCATCGACTATAGAAATCATCGCATTAATTACATCTTTACCTTCATATTTTATAATATCCATGATCTCTTTTTCTTTTCGTTTACGAAAATTTTCAAATTCTGCTTTCGATCTTAGAAGCTTATCCTCTAAATCTTTGTTTTCAGTTGTAATTTTTTCAATTAACAACTTATTTTTATCGATTTTCGCTGAGACTTTTCCAATTTTCTTTTTATTAGACGAATTATCTTTTGAAGATTGTTTTTTAGATTTCATTTTCTTTAGATGACATTATTAATAATATCTGTAAAGTTCGTTAAAATTATTTTTATATTTTGATACGGTAATCTTTTTGGCCCAAGCACTAACATTTGACCATTAATATTTTTGTTTTCAAATGGCTTACTAACTATAGAACAATTTCTGAAATTAGAATCACCAATCTCCTTTCCTATAATTACATTATTGTGATCATCGAATAAATAATTATTAAGATACTCTTCCATTGACTTTTCATAAAAAAATGACATCAATGTTTTTAACTTGTTTATTTCATGAAATTCGGGATATTCTAATAATTGATAAAAGGATGATGTATACACAAGTTTTTCACCAGAAATAACAAAATGTTTGCTTGGATCTTGCACCAAAATTTGGACAATTTCATTTTCAAAATATTGAGATTCTTTTAATCTCTCTTTTATGTTCTCTTGAATCTCATTCAACGTTAAACCTAGTAATCTATCCTTTAACCCTTCGTTGATTACTTTAAGTAGAGAATCGTCAATACTAACTTTTAGATTTAAAACTATAGATCTAATAAAACCTGAATTTAATCCAAGTACTAACATTATACGGTCGGATGACAAATGTATTAATTCTATTTCATTCAAAATATTCTTTTGGTGTTTGGATATTACTACAACACCAAATAATCTGCTGATTCTCCCTAACATATATGCTGTAGCTTGAAGCAAATCTTCCAAGTTATTAGAAGCTGCTGATAGTTTTTTAGCTATATTGTCATATTCTTGAATTGTTTTGGAACTTTCTGCAATTAATGTATCTACATAATATCGATAACCATTATCTGTAGGTACTTTTCCTGAAGACCTGTGTATACTCTTAAGCATGCCTATCTTCTCAAGATTTGCAAGGGAATTTCTTATTGTTGCAGTGCTAAATTGATTAAAATAACAGCTATGTAATCTCTGTGAGCTTATAGGTGCACCAATGGATATATAATCCTCTATTGTTTTTTTAAGTATTTTATTTTCTCTTTGAGTTAACAACATCGTATTCAATTATTATATATAAAATTAGATAATTATTTATTTAGAATTCAATAAGTCAAGTTTGTAATTAATGTTATGGTAAAAACCGCGAAACAGAAAGAAAACTTCCAATAAAACTAATTAATACACCAATTACCAACATCACAGATGCAGCAGCAGGATCCATACGAATTGTCATGGACGCAAATTGAGATATTAAACTATTACCTATCTTCAAAGCTATTGATAGTGCCACGAAAGCAATAGATGAACCTATCAGCCCCTGCAAAACCCCCTCAATTAGAAAAGGTACCTTCACAAATGTGTTAGTTGCTCCAATAATATGTAAGTCCTGAATTAAGTCCTTTTTCGCATAAATTGTTAATTTAATTGTATTGTAGATAATGCCTATTGTTATCGCAATAATAATTATTGAAGATATAAAGAATAGCTTTGTAAAACGATTATGGTAACTTTCTATTCTCTGAATCAACTTTCCTTGATGTTCAACGTTATTTACACCTTGTAATAAATTAATTTCTTTTACAATTGGAAAAATATCTAATTCAAAATCACCTGTCCTATTCACATTAACAACACAACTCATCGGTAACGGATTACTGTTTATATAATCTAAAATACTTTCCCCAAATTGCTTTTCAAATATTCTTGTAGCATTTTCTTTATTAATAAATGTTGTATTGCGCACCCCTTCAATTGAACCTATATCCTCAACCAAATTAAGCGCATCTCTTTTTGGTAAATCATTATCAAAAAAAACTTCAATTTTATATTTTGATCGTAGATAGAAAATTAATTTATTTGTATTCTTTCCTATAATTAATAGAGAACCAATAATTATCATTGTCATAAATACAGAAAAAACAGCAGCAAAGACTGTTAATTTATGTCTTAAGAGATTGCGAAAGCCCTCCGCGAACAAAAATAATAATCTATCTAACATTAATTATTACGCAGAATACCTTGTTGAATTTCCATTATTCGATGTCCACGTCCTTTTATAAGATTATAATTATGAGAGGCCATTAATACAGAAGTACCCTCGTGGTTTACAGATTCAAGTAATTTTAAAAGTTCAAAAGAAGTAATCGGATCAAGGTTCCCTGTTGGCTCATCAGCAAGAATAATTTCAGGTTCTTTTACTAATGCCCTTGCTATGCATGCCCTTTGTTGTTCACCGCCAGAAAGCTCATCCGGCAAATGCTCTTCTTTTCCGGTAAGACCTACTTGATCAATTACCGCTTCCACACGTTCAGAAATATCACTATGCCTGGTTCCGACAACATAAAGGGGTAAAGCAATATTTTCATATAAGTTTCGATCTTGAAGTAGGTGATAATCTTGAAAAATCATGCCTATTTTCCTTCTTAAGAAAGGGATTTTTCTTTTCTTAATTTTATCAGAACTAAATTTTCCTGTCGTAACAACACCGCTTTGAGGAAACAAAGACATATAAATTAATTTCATAATAGTAGTTTTACCAGATCCTGTTGGACCAATTAAAAACGTAAACTCAGAATCATCAATGGTGAAATTAACATTTTTAATACCGTAACCCTTTTCATACGAAAACGTTACATTTTCCATTTGAATCATACTATTAATCTAACTTTTATATAAAACGTATCATAAGATTACAAAATTTATGTTACATATATTAAAATAACTGATAAATAAAAAACACATATCCGAGCAAAAGCGAAATGGAAGTTAAACGATGAATAGGCTGTTTCATCCACCCAATTGGGAATAATATTATTCCATAAATAATCATATACGGGATTTCAAAGAAAAGTATTTCTTTCGGAGACTGGATAGGACTTAATAAAGAAACAATTCCTATGACAGATAAAAGATTAAATAGATTAGACCCTATGATATTTCCTATTGATATTGCGTGTTCCTTACGAAAAGATGCGATCACAGAAGTCGCAAGCTCTGGAAGTGACGTTCCTAATGCTACAATACTCATTCCAATAACAATCTCACTGATACCAAAGTATCGTGCTATATCAATTGCACCTTTTACAAATAAGTTAGCACCAAAAGAAAGTAAGAGTATTCCAGAGACAATAAATAAAGTTAATATCCATAAATTTGAATGATTTTTTTCATGAAAATTTTCGATATTATTTTTACTTGATGGATTATAGAAAGAATACCACGTATAAATTATAACACTAAGAAATAATATTAAACCCTCTTCCCTGGCAATACTACCATTCATACAAAACACGCTAAATATTAAACAAACAAAAATATAAATAATTAAATCTCTTTTAATTTGCATTAAGCTCATTTTTAATGGAAATATCAATGAGCTGAGTCCTAGAACTAATCCCACATTCGCTATATTTGATCCAACAACATTACCTATAGCAATTGGAGACGAACCTTCAACAGCTGCGGCAATACTAACAACTAATTCAGGTAAGGAAGTACCAAACGCAACTACAGTTAAACCTATTACGAATGGAGATAAGCCAAAACGACTTGCTAACTGACTACCTCCTTTAACAATAAAACCCGCACCATAAAATAACATGATGCTTCCTATAAATAAATAAATGATACCTATAAACACATTAATCGCATATATAGTTCAAGTATCATTGATACATACCATGATCATTAATATATTCCCAGACTGGCTGCGTAACCATGTATCTTATAGTCTTATCACTCATCCATCTATCTCTTATAGTTGAGGAAGAAATTTCGAAACGTGGAATACTTGCAAATCTAACCTTGCGTAATATCCAATTCGATATATCACTCGGTTTAAATCCTGGCCTTAATGCTACAATTACTCTACAATTATCTAAGATTTGATCCGCTTCTTTCCATTTGTGAAATTTTTGTAAAGAATCACTGCCAATTAAATAAAATACTTCATCAGAACTTAATTCATATTCTTTTTTATAGTCCTTAATAGTGTCAATAGAATAACTAATTCCTCCTCGCTTAATTTCCATATCGCAAATCTCAAAATTAGGATTACTAGTAACAGCCATTGTTAACATTGCTAATCTATCTTTTATATTAGCCACATTATCTTTATCAGGTGTTTTAAAAGTAGGAATGAATGTTATTTTATCAAAATTTTCAGATTCGAATATTGTTTGTGCAACTAATAAATGTCCAATATGAAGGGGATCAAACGTTCCACCAAACAAACATATTTTTCTTTTAGTATTGATCACTTAATTTGAGGAATTAGATTTTTTTATATAGTTTTGAGCAGTTTCTTTTAGATTATTGCTAAAAATTTCTGATAAATGATTATTATAATAGTCCTCCGCTTTATTGTATTCATCCATAAGGGCGTAACATCTAATAATTCCAACATGACCTTTTTCTAAAACTTCTGTATCATAATAATTATCAATTAAAAATTCAAAAGACATTATTGCTGACTGATATTCTTCCATTTTTATATATAAAACACCAGTTGCATATTCTTTATAAGCTAATTTATTCCGAAGTTCTGAAATTTGATTGTTTGCTTCATCTTTATATTCTGAATTTGGATAATCATCAATAAACTCTTGTAATTTGCTCAATGCTTTTTGGGTATTTGTTTGATCTTTATAATACTTAGGAGATTCCTTCACATAGCTTTGACAAACCCTCCATCTAGATTTTTCAACATAAGGACTAAAACCCATTCTTCGAATAAGACGATCATATTCTGCGATAGCTAAAAGATATTCTTTGTTTAAGAAATATGATTCCGCAAGATAGAATTGAGAATCATCGCCGAGTTCTGTATGAGTACCTCTTATTACTAGATTATTAAACTCTTCTTGAGCTCGTAAATATTTCTTTTTATCAAGGAAGATTCTCGCTTTTTCAAATTGCACATCAATATCCCCAACCTCATTTGATTTAAAAGAAGCGCATCTAATTGAACCCAGAATTAATATCATGATATTAATCATAATAGAATGTTTTTTTACCAGTATAAAGATATCGAAAACCCTCCTACACCATATTTAGAATACTTATCATACAACAAACCAACATCAGTTTTTACTTCCTTAGATTTTTTTGGTCTATTACTATTTTGAGTAGACCAAACTGCATCCATTGCGCTTACAACATGATTAAACATCATAGCACTAATAGCAAATTTTGCCATATTTAAATAATCGTTTGATTCTGCTCTTTTAGATACATAATCTTCTTTGCTAGGAGTAGTTATAATAGTTTCAACGCTATCACCAACATCTTTATATACTTCAAACCACTGCTGGTTATTACTTTGATCATAGCAATCAGTCCATCCACCTACAAATTGATCATATTTACCTATATTTTCATAAAAATCTCTATCTCTAAGAACTTTCACCTCTCCACTATAAACCCAATGCGCATTATCTTCTAATGAATCAGATGTTACAAATGTTCCAAATTGTTCAGCTAGAGATCCGGATAACTTTAATGTTAATTTATGCGTTCCATTAATATGAACATCAGCATAATTACCAATAGTTGTACTTAAAGTATTATATACCCATGTCTCTAAATTCCAATTATCATCTGCAAATAATTCATAATTGACTCTAATATCATCTGCTTTCTTTATCCACTGCATTCCACTTAGAATAGACACAACTTCAATTCCAGAAAACAAACCAATTTTCCATAATGGAGATTTATTATGCCATTGCCCTAAACCCGGGAAAATTAATGAATATAGCATAGGTCGAGCTGGATATACTGTTAACGTATCATCGGTTAGGTTTTGATTTATATTATCATTATCAAGAGAATCTTGAAAAAAATAATAACTGGAATGAAACCTATTGTCCAGATTGTACAGATCGCTGGCGCTTATAAATTGCACAGCTAATATAAATATTAGTATTATTCTCATAGTATCAGAATCCAAATAAAACTGTTAGATAAAACCGTTGATCGTTTCCATAAGTTACCATTTTATTTTCAATTTTTCTCTCAAATGTATCAAAACCACGATGAAATTCTAATCCAATAGCCGTTGGAAAATTATAAAAAGAAAAACCACTTATTCTAAGCTGAATTCCCGCTGAACGATTCCATCCTGGATTCTCGGTTTTTTTATCCCATGCATCCCCAATTTGACCGATTATTCCAAGGGTGCTATTTTGAATAATCAACCATCCTAGTGGGATATGTTTTTCTCTAAATATAGGAACACGAAGAGTTGATGAAAATAATGCCATAGAATTTCCTTCAATGCTATAAAACGGATATCCTCTTAATCCATTTAGTCCACCAGCAAAGAAATTAAAAAAAGAATCCGCCTCCGTATTTGTTATCATACCAGTTATCGATTCAAGATTTATTGTTATACGTTTTGTTTTAGGAATAGTAAGATATAAAGAGCTTGATTGCTTAATGCGCCAAAGGTTATTATTTGAATAATTTGGTAACAATGTACCAGCATCTGAAAGATTCAATCCTTCAATAAAGTCGTTTTTCTCATAGAGCACACTTGCGTCTAACTTAAATCCGCTTGATGGATTAATATTACTATCAATTAAACGTTTTACGCCATTTACAGATAACCTCATCCCGCTTATCAATCCTTTGTAATAATCATACGCTAAACCTGCTTCTAGACCAGAGATATCTAATACTTTCTCTTTAATGAATGCTCTATATTGTTGCCAAGAAGAAAAAAGTTCTAATTTTCCTAATCCAAATAATGGAAATCTTAATCCAAAATCAAATTGCGTAAGACGAAAACGAAGCCGATCATCTAATGTATAGACAGAGTATTTATTCTTTTCCTGTAAATTTCTTGTTAAATAATATACTTCAGCAAATACTGTGGGGAAAAATCTTTTAAATTCAAAAATATAAAATAAATCTAAATCTTTAGAAGCGTTTACCGAAGCTCCTCCAAATATATTTAAACGGTCAATTATTTCATTTGAATAAAAATACCAACCAAGTTTTAATGTATTGTAATCAAACATAACTTTCGGACTAATAAACATATTTGTAAAGTCATCATGATATGTCTTATCAGCAGTTAATATTTGATCATTCATAGGGGCAGTTAAGTCTACATTTCTTTGCCAATAATCAGAATTATAACCAACTTGTAATTGATCAAAATAATCAATTGTATCAATTACCGCTATTTTATACGATCCATTTTCATAATGACTATAAACGACTTGTCCAAATTTATTCACATCAGGCATAAAGGCACCACCCATAACATTAGTTATATACCCACCATTCATAGTTTCTTTATCAATCATATATAAGTTGAATACTCCGGACCTGTCATCAGAGTAAATAATTTTCCCAGAAGATATATCAACATCTCTTTCATCCCACTCTTTATTCTCAAATAAATAACCAATAACACTATCTTCAAGAGATAAATAAGCGATATCACGAAAATGATTTCGAGTCATATCAAACATTAATCTATTATTTTCATCATCAAATGATAAATTGCTAATTATTCGACGATCAGAAAAATTTGTTATCTTCTGTGTTTTACGAGACTTAAGATCTATCAGGTAAATATTTTGTCCTCCATCATAAGTAGCTAAATATGCTAATGAACTATCTAAAGGAATAAAACAAGGCGCAAAACCTCTGGAATCAACAGTAAGTCTATTCTCTTTTTTATCATTAATGTTATATTCATATATATCATAATATTTTGAACCATACCTATTGGGATATTTTGCTCTTTTCGAATAATAAATAACAGTTCCATTACTATTCCATGATGGTGTAGAAACAACATTCTTTTGAACACTCTCTTCTTTATTTTTATCCATATCATAAATAAATAAATCAGTTTGACTAAAAAAATCATTATCTGCGTTGGAAATAAATGCAATTTGATTTCCATTTGGAGACCAAGCTGGATGAAGATTTGCAGAGCCTTTATCTACAATTATATTAGGACTTGAACTATGTAACTTAATATTTTTAGTTAACAAATTATATCCTTTAGATAAGCTTTTTTTATACTCTTCATATAATTCATCTCCTGTTATGCCAATAGATTTCTTAATAGCATTATTTACTGAAAACTGCAATGGAGATGATAAATTAATAAGGATTTCTTTTAATTTTTCTGACCCGTATGATAAAGCAATGAATCGACATAATTTGTATCCAGAGTTATAGGTTGATTCATTTCCAATACCACTTTTCCCAAAAGTATTCATTTCAGTAAAGGACAATAAATTATTATTTATAGTTCTATCGCGTAGAATCATATCTCTATGGGTATCCCAATTATCCCAATCCGCGTCATCATACATAAATTGCGCTGTCCCTTCAGCTAACCATGGTGGAACAACGGTTCCAGGTATAGCATAACTCATAAGCCTATTTGGGTATCCATATAATACATCCTTACGTTTTTCCTCTTCATACCCTAACCACTGCACATAGGCTCCAGGAAAACGTAAACCAGCTTTCATTGACTTCTGCATAGATACAATATGAGCAAACTCGTGGGTAATCACATTCTGCAACCAACGATGACTACCTCTTAATTCAAAATCCATAGGGGATGCCCAAATAAATATTTTATTATCATAATAGTACGCTGCACCATTTGATATATCATCTGTATCTAAAAATATAATATCAGTTTTCTGCTCTGGTTTATATTCATATAGATTAATAATAAATGGATATATCTTTTCAGCTACAAAAGCGCCTTCTCTTGCAGTTCCTTCCGTTGATTCATAAAAATGAATTTGAAAATTATCTGTTTCAAAGGTCCTCCAGTTAATTTCTGGATGATTGTAGTATCCTTGAGCATAAATAAAATGTGATAAGATTATATAAATAAATATTCTTTTTAATAGAATCATCAATGTATTACTGCAACTTTCAGGATTACTGTTTCAGATTCACTTCCATTCCATGCTGTTATATTTGCAAAATAAACACCTGGATCAACTTGATTAAGTTGCCAAACTTTTTCTTCGATAGAACCTTTTATAGGATTAACGAAATTAATCTTATGAATAAAATACCCTGCTAAATCATAAATCATAATATCAATCTTTTCCGCTGACTCGATAGCAATTCGAAAATTTACTTGATCATCATATGCAGGGTTGGGATATACATAAGTTTTATTTTTATCTATTAATTTAGATTGATGCGCTTGTTTTGGGATATTTAGTTGAAGGGTTCTGGTGTTACCAAAATCATGATTCTTTGTAATCCATTGATTACCTCTATTGTTTGTGACATCATCAAATAGCCAAATTGATGATTTAGTAATTATTGCATTCTTATCTTCATATTCAGCTAAACAGGTTAAAGATCCATTTTCTACCAAACGATATACTATTTCACCTCTCCAATTAATAATTAGAATCTCACCATCTATATTTTGAACAACAATTTCTGGATGTTCATCTCCATAAAGGTTCTTAATTAATGCTGGATATTGATTTGAAACTGAATCAACAGGAAAACCACTGACCATAACATTATTATTTATATTCCACGCTTCTAACTTACCGACATTAGAAAGTGGGCTATCTCCACTATAACGCTTTACCACTAAATACTCAGATTTTCCATCTAGATCTAGATCAGACAATGATAGTAATGGAAACTGTGTAATACTATCTATGGACCCATCATTATTTTGCACATATGCTGCATTGAAGAAGCTATCCGAAATATCTTTAATAGTATAGTTGTTCGAATGATCATTCACAAAAACTGCAGCTACTAAATCTAGAGTATCTGAAAAAACATATTCTAAATTATCTAGGTCTGAATTTTTTGTGTAAAAATTAACATATGACGCTATACTATCTCTTTCAAAAATAATTACCTGATTTGAATTATTAAATGTTCCAATAGAAATATCATATATATTATTAGAACTAGAATAGAAATATATCCTATCTGAAACATTGCTTTCTTGCCCTATCCATAAACTATCTTTCCCACCAATAACATCCATTATACCATCATCATCTAAGTCAAAAACTAATCTAATATGTAGGGAACTATCTGGAAATCCATCAGCTAAAGCTGAATTATATATATAAAAGCTCATTGTATCCGATTGATGTCCAATATTATCTATAGCAAGAAATGTTGAAGAGCCAGAATTTGATTCAGTTGAAGGATATGTATAATGACTAAACTCCGGAGATAACCCTTCCATATTAGGATTAGATCTCTCGTATTCTGGATTGCCCTTAAACCACATATCTCCAAAATATCCAGCAGAAGGGTCTGAAAATAAGAATATAGATGGAAATCCTATATCTTGCGCTCCATCTGATTCCTCCAAATCAACCCCTCGGTTTAAGCGATCATTATTGATAGAGTAATTATTTATACCTTTTCTAATATTTACTTCATCAATATGCCATATTAACATGCCGCTAGAAGGCAAACCTAAATCGTAATCATAAATATTAGTAACTACACCATTTTCATCTTGATCTATCAGAACAGAATCAAACAGAACTTCAATAAATGGAGGATATCTTTGAGATCTTTCATACATAATATATCGCGCAGAATCGATATACATATTATCACGATACCAATTCGTCCGATTTTCTATCAAAAAATATTCATTATTATTAATAGGTATTTCTACAATATTATTCTCAGAACGACTAGGGAGGTTAATAAATGCAGAAGGTGTGATTTTTATAGAGTGCTCCCAACCTACATATTTTCTTGTCCATGCATCTGGTGGAGACGGAATAAGACCACGACCATTATTAGAACCCTGATCCATTAATCCAAATATTCCAATTCCACTTTGGCCAGTATCTGTATCCCAAAGTGGTGGAAGACCAATTGCAAAACCTAACATCAATGCAAAAGTACCCGTTAAACCATATTGGAAATCACAAGGTTCATCTGCATTCAAAAATATATTTTCTGACTCCTCAAAAAATAAATGATTTTGAGTTTCTGGAAGAATTATACCTTGATTGATTTTCATATTAGAAAACTGTATTGATCCACCTACATACTGATCTAACATTTCCTGATCAACAAATGTGGAAGGAATATCTTCGGGAGTTGGATCTAAGAATGGTAATGAAAAATCTTGACCAATTCCAGCATGGAAAATTACGATATGATCGTATAAAGAAAAATTAATGCTATCTGTATCAAATGCTATCTGAACAGCATCTCTAAAAAGTTCTGTAATCCTTTCATCATGTATTTCATCTTCATTAAAAGGATGGTAATAATTCATTTCATGAGCTAATATATAGCTATCCTCTTCATTAACGGGAAAAACTATTGAATTATCCATGTCAATACCAAAATTATTATATGATACAGATTTAAAATAATTAGATACTGCACGTAATTGGGATTCAAAATACGATCGATTATGTGGAACTGGGTCAATAGTATATTTTCCACATGTATCAATGGGAGAGCTATAGAGAAAAGATCCATCTCCTGTTGTTCCTGGATTATTATCAGCAATAAATGAAATGCGAATCGCTGCAACTCGAATAAACCCTCTTGCTTTATTTGGGGATGATAATGAAATCGTAATTAAAGTCGTGAGGACTAATAGTATCCTAATCATTAAAAGTATTGTATTGTATAAGGAATATTAAAATTCGATATTTAATGAAAACCGCATAGTATTTGCTAGTGGATGACCAGGCTTGCCTGAAGTATATCCAAAATCAAACCCATAACCGGCAAAACGGAGACCAACTCCAAAGGTTGGATTATTAATTTTACCAATCTTGTCATACAAATAACCCATACGAAGAGCAAAATAACTGGAATACCAATATTCTAAACCAATATTATGAACCAACTTATCAAGTTCATTTTGAATTGTTCTATTTTTACCGCTCCCTAGTTCTTTTTGTCCAAATTCATTGTAATCCCCCCAAGATGCTTCACTTGGAGAAGAATTTGTAGGAAGCATTTCCCCTTCGTCTGGATCAATTTCTCCATTGCCATTAATATCATCCCAACGAAAACCACCAATTTGCCTATCCGGATCATTCCCTGGAGTAGCCATATCAATATCACCTCCAAGAAACCAATCATCTACCCATGAAGTAAATATTGCAAGATATATTGGATCGGTATGTTCAGTTTCTTGCTGCCCTTTTATATTATAGTCAGCATTCTTATCAGATAAATGACCATCTTTATCATATCCGCCAATATATCCATCTCCATCCCAATCCATTGCAGGATAAGATGATACTAGCAGCTTATCCACATCATAGACAATATTTAGCTTATTAAATTCGCTGTTAACAATAGCATAATTCAAACCTATAGTTAGATTTGTTGGTTGCGGGTCAGCCTGAGCAGGATCTATAAAAGATACTTTCGGACCAATATTTGTCATTGTTAATCCAATATTAAGATTCGGACTTATAAACTCTTTTCTTAAATAACCAATATCAAAACCAAAATCTGTTGATGTTCCCTTACCCTGTTCGTTACCTGCTCCTAATTCTACCAAATGTTGGTACGAAATTTTTGCATTTATCCCTAAGGATGAATTTTTTGATAACAACGCACTATATGAAATAGTAGCTGCCATCATATAACTGGTAAATTTACCTAAATAATCATCAGGGGTTTCTCCCATACGTATCTGCTCACCAAGATTTAAGTAAATAACATGACCGCCTAAAGTACCTAAATAAGGAAAATGTTTACGAAATGCTAAAAACTCATAGTATAAATCATCAGCTAAGTTTGGCAACCAATTTACATGCATCATAGCCAACTCAGAACCTTCAAGAAATGCTAATCCTGCAGGGTTCCAATAGCTCGCATACACATCATTAGCTACTGCAACCTGAGCTTCTCCCATACCACCTGCACGCGCACCAGGTGAAATCAATAAAAACACGGCACCAGCCTCACTTTGCCCATATATTGGCTTTAGAATTGTCAAAAGGACCAGTATACATAAAAACGCTGTACGTTTCATTTTATTCTCCCGACTTCAGTAAAACTGAAGTCAACTTTCTTATTATAAACAATTAACTTTTATAATCGATATGTAAATCCCCTTGACTTCCATAAATATATCCAACTAACCAATAATCAAACAAGATATTATTTATTAGTGTGATATAGTCAACATTGTATGATAAAAAGAATATTTTATATTCTACTGTAGTAATTTTAGCAAGCCTAATGATATAATTGGTATATAAGTAATAGCTAGAACTATCAATAAACTCAATAGAAAGAATGGAAGTGTAGCTTTATAGACTGTAGGCATGTCTTTCTCAAATCTATAAGCAGATAGAAAGAGATTCATCCCTACAGGTGGTGTTAAATAACCTAATTCTAAATTTGCTATAAAAATTACAGCTAAATGTACAGGGTGTATATCAGGAAACAGGCTAATTAATGGAGTAATTAAAGGAACAAGAATTATAATTGCTGAAAAAATATCCATTAGACATCCAACGATAAGTAATAGAATATTTAACAAAAGTAAAAATACATATTTAGATGAAATATTTTGCTCAACCCAATCCATTAATAACATTGGTATCTGTGCATCGACAAGGTAGCTAGTGAATCCCATAGCTACTCCTAGGATAATGAGTACACCTCCAATTAAAGTTGCACAATCTAAAACTATTCTGGGTATATCATTAAATTTCAAATCTTTATAAACAAATACTTCAATTAATAGTACATAAATAACTAAACTAGCGGAAGTTTCAACCAAAGTAGTATATCCACCAAATACACCAAAAAGGATTAAGATTGGAATAATTACTTCCCAAAAACTATTTTTCAACTCATTGATGATATTTTGAATACTAAAAGACTGCCGTTCAACGTGTTGCGTATATCCTTGAAATATGGAATATCCAGCAATTACAAGAGAAATAATTATTCCAGGAACAAGCCCACCGATAAATAAATCCTTTATTGAAACGCGAGCGGTTACCCCATAGATAATTAAAGGCAAGCTAGGAGGAAATAACAATCCAAGAGATCCTGCAAGAGTAATAAGTCCTAAAGAAAATAATTCTGAATACCCTTCTTTTTTTAATAATGGGAAAAGTAATCCTCCTAAAGCAAGTATCGCGACACCAGATCCTCCAGTTAAGGCTGTAAAAAAGCCACAAAGAAATACTATCACAATAGGCGTTCCACCTGGAATCCAACCAAATGCAGCTCTAAATAAATAAAAAATTCTTTCAGAAGATCGACTTTCAGCCAATATATATCCTGCTAATGTAAATAATGGAATTGTAGGTAAAGTTGGAGAAACAACTATTCTATATGTTTCGGCAGAAATAGCGGATATTGGTGTGAAATCATGCCAAAAGAAAATTACTGCTAACCCTCCTAAACCAATAAAAATTGGCGCCCCATAAAACATGGAAAACAAAATAAAACCAATAGAAATCAATAAAAAATAAACACTATCACGGAAGACATCATTGTTGCCAATTACAACAAATAAAATTCCAATTAATAACATTAATATTCGGAATAGTTGTTCTTTAGAACTTTTTAAAAATATTTGAAACCCTATGAGTAAAAAACCTATAGGCATAATCAATTGAATAAACCATCGATACACACCAGGCGATATTTGTATCGGATAATCATATTCGACCATCACCAAGCTTATACTACCCCAGAACAATGCTCCGATAATCACAAATGATATATTTTTTGCTATCCACCGACCATTGTTAAAAACACTATCAGGAGAAAATAATGGTTCTCTAGTAAGTGAAAGCAGTTTATTCTGTCTTGTTGCCAACACTGCCCCTATAAACCCTATCCATAATGTCATATGTTGTACCAAAATTGGAGAAGCAGGAATACCTGGACGCCCAAGGATTCTTGTAATAATCTCAACTGCTGGGAATATTACAAGAATACTAAATACGCCAATAGTGAGAATGTTCTCAGACCTTTTTATATATTCTCTTATTTTCATTCTTAAATAAATATTTTATTCAGGTTTTCTATTCATTATTTCTTGAACAGTGTCATATAATTCAACAGGAATATACCCACCTCGAATTTCGTCCGCCCAAGAACCTACAAACTCTTTCCAAACTTTTAACTCGTCAGGTGTTTGACGATGAACTTTTAAACCATATTCTTCCATAGCTAAAATTGCTTCTTCACCACCATCTCTAATTACGTTTGTTTTTGATTCAATAATTGCTTTTGATATTGACACCATCGCCTTTTGATATTCAGGTTTTATTCTATTCCAGGTTCTAGAATCAATGATTAAAGCGCCAGTCAATAACCCCCACTTCATATCTAACATATAATTAGCTATTCCAAATAATTGCTGAGATAATGCAAAAATAGACACGGTTGAAGCTGATTGAATTAAACCAGTCTGTAAACCTGGCATAATATCCGTAGAGGCTAATGGGACAGGTTGAAAACCGCCTTTTTTCCATAATTCAGCTGCTTTATATCCGCCTGCCCATACAAACATCTTTAACTCTTTTAAATCTTCAGGATAAACAACTGGTTCAGTTGAAAAATGATGTACCCAACCAACATCAGCCCAAGTTAGCAATTCAAAACCATTATTATTCATTCCTGTGCGTATCCTATCATCCATCTGAGATCTCATCCATTCTACATCATCATAATTATCATATACTAACGGCAAGGAAAATACATATACATCTGGATTAATTTCATGTAATCCTTCAGTAGAAACAGCTGCAGCATGAAATTGACCTAACCTTATTTTTCTTATCATGTCTCGCTCATCACCTATGATGCCTCCAGGATAAACGCGCAGAATAACTTCTCCATTGGTAGCTTTTTTCCATTGTTGGCCCATCTCAATAAGCATACCATGGTATACTGTACCTTTAGGAGCTAGGCTTGCCATCTTAATAATTATTTTTTTTGCTGATAAATTGCATATACAAAGATATACAATGATAAATACTATTTTTTTCATTTAATAAAACAACTCCTCTGTTCTATTTAGTAACCATTGCGCCCTTTGCTTGGCCATATAATTACCTAGTTCCAATTCTTTTACTTCTTTTTCTTTTGATTTAATTACCAAATTGAGCAACTTAATAAATTCTGAGCGATTTTGTTGCAACACTAAAACATTCTCTGCATAACTGAGATGTGAGCTTAAATCCATACCATTCGAAGCTTTTAAAGATAAATTGTAATAATTAGTAGCAATATTTAGGCCAACATACTCTCTCTCTCTCACACCATTGCTGTTATAGTAACCGCTAACATCAGATTCTTTCCCAAGCCGATTATATCCACCTATATAGCCATTCATATCCCAATCTCTTTCAGGGGTGTCTGATATTGTGGTGGCATAAGATATCATTACTGAGTAAAGTGATCCATAATTCCATGTTGGATTTAGCTCAAGCGCTTTTTCAATTAATTGACCTACTTTTGGTAAATGTATGACCCATTGAGGATTTCCACGACTAGAGCTTACGGCGCCACCATATGCTGCTGCTAACCAATACAAGGCTTCAACATCATCTTTTGTAAATTCTATATCAGAATAAATATTTTGTCTTAACCAATCATCAAAAATTGGATATTTTATAATAAGATATTTATTCCCTAAAAATACTGCTCTTTCAAAATACTTGTTTGCTTCTTTATATAAATCAATTCCTGTTTGATAATCCTCATCTAAGGCTTTTTCAGCATTTTCCATAACAAAACCAAATCCAGTCATTGTTAAGAAAATTGAATGATTTAATAATCTGTCAGATGAAATTTTTGAATAGTCTTTTTTTAGTATAGAATTAGATCTCTTCATCATAAATGACTCAACGGTATTAGGAGTAGTTCTCAGAATTGATGTTGTTGAACAAGACTGGTTGAAAAAACAAAATATGATAATGATTATACAGAATATTTTATCAGTCTTAAGTTTGACAACTGACAGCAATCTAATCTGTATCAGTTTTGATCTCGTAATTCCGGGTATAAAGGAAAAAATTTGCATAATTCTTTTACTTCAGTTTTCACAGAAAATAGTTTTTGATCATCATTTGGGTTATTAATCACTGTATCAATTAAAGATACAATTTTTTTCATATCATCTCTTTGCATTCCTCTTGTAGTAATTGCAGGAGTCCCAATTCTAATACCACTAGTAATGAATGGACTCTTTTCATCAAAGGGGATCATATTTTTATTAACTGTGATACCTGCCTTCTCTAAAGATTTTTCTGCAACTTTTCCAGTAATATCTTTATTAGTTAAATCAATAAGGATAACGTGTGTGTCTGTTCCGCCAGATACAAGTTGATAGCCTCGGGTAATAAATTCATCAGCCATAGTCTTTGCATTATCAATAATTTGTTGTGCATATACTTTAAATTCAGGTCGCAAAGCTTCTCCAAATGCAACCGCTTTCGCTGCAATAATATGCATTAATGGACCACCTTGAACTCCAGGCATCACAGCATTATCTAAAAGCTCAGAAATATTCTTTACTCTTCCAGATTTCGGTGCAACGATATCCCAAGGATTTAAATCATCCTTTCCCATCATAATCATTCCACCGCGAGGTCCCCGTAAGGTTTTATGAGTAGTAGTTGTGATTACATTGCAAAAAGGTGCTGGAGATGGATGGATTCCAGCCGCGACTAGACCTGACGAGTGTGCAATATCCGCCATTAGATATGAACCTACATCATCAGCAATTTGCTTAAAATCTTGAAACTCGATAAACCGAGGATACGCTGAACCACCGCAGATAATTAATTTTGGCTTATGTTCTCGCGCTAACTTAATAACTTCATCAAAATTAACTAATCCAGTATCTTTATCAACTTGATAAAATATTGAATTATATAATTTTCCTGAAAAATTTACTTTGCTGCCATGGGTAAGATGACCTCCATGTGCTAGATCAAGCCCTAATATCGTATCGCCGGGTTTGACAAATGTCATTAAAACAGCCATATTAGCCTGCGAACCGGAGTGTGGTTGCACATTTGAGTACTCTACCCCAAATAATCTGTTCGCTCTATCTTTTGCTAGATTTTCTGCCTGATCAACAAACTCACAACCTCCATAGTAACGCTTCCCTGGATATCCTTCTGCGTATTTATTAGTCATTATACCTCCAGCCATCTCTAGAACAGGGTAACTAACAAAATTTTCTGATGCAATTAACTCGAGAGTTGTCTCCTGTCTTACTATTTCATTAAATAAAATATTAAAAAGTTCAGGATCCGAGGTTTTAAGCGGTGTGTTAGTCATGACAGATCATATATTACCAGCTAGGATCTTTTTTTAACTTTTTTTCTACCCATTTATAACATTCTGCATCTGGTTTTATATAACCTTGTTTTTTATTATTAGCATCAAGCATAAACCATTGTGAGCGACCAAACAGAACTTCATTCTCTTCAAGCCATAAAAGTGAATTATGGAATCTTCTATAATCATTTTCTTCTGCTAATTTAAAGCTTTGATATGCCAAAGATGCAATTATCCTATCATCAGTAGAAAGATCTGCAGATCTACATTCTTGAAAGGATTTATAATAAACATTTCCTAGCTGACCGTAAGCTTCACCTGATTTAGATGATGTAATTGCCTTTTCTGCCCATCGCATTGATTTACCATAGTTTCCAGCTGCTATATTTATATCGGATACTTGAATTGCAACTCTAAAATCACGAGGATCAAGCGCATGTAATTCTTCATAAGCATTGGATGCATTATCATATTGATCTGCTCTATCGTAGGCCAAACCTAATTTGCGATATGCTACTTTACTGGTTTTATCTTGTACAATTACTTGCTTCAAAACATCAATGGCATCTTCAGGTCTATCGGCATTTAATAAACGTTCAGCAAAATCTAATCCATAGGAAACATTATCGGGATTATTTCTGAAACGCTCTCCATAAATTTGAAGAGGATCTCTACCCGTAAGCTCGTACACTCTTGCTATATCTCCTTGCGCATTTTCATTATTTGGATCAAGATCTAATATTTGTCTTAATATATCGATTTGATCATCATAGAGGATTTGCTCTCCATACAGTTTTGCCAATTCTGTCTTAATAGATATATCATCAGGGATAAGGTCAGATAAACGACTATATTCCATTATTTCCTGTTCAAGCTTCCCTTGCTTTTTATAAGAATATGCGAGACGTTTGCGAAGATTTATATTGTCAGGTAAAAACTGCAATCCTTTCAAAAGTACATATTCGGAGCTATCAAATCTTCCTAAATACTCAAAAGCAATAGCGTAGTATTGGTATACTTGCTCAGGGTCATCTTGATCGCACCTATATTTAACAATATCGCCATAAATTCTTGCAGTAGATTCCCAATCTCGATTCTTATAATACTCAGCAGCACTACTCATTTTCCTTGGACACATAACAGCACGAACTGAATCCCAATATGCTTGTTCTTTTTCATTATTATCTGATTCTGAAGCATCTGGTGGCGGAACACACATCATGCTAAAAAAAACTAGAATGAAAATTGAAAAAATTTTCAAATTATATTTAATATTATTATAAAAAGTTATCATTATTATTTAGACCTCCGTTTAACAAACCATATATCCCCTATAGTAAGTCCTATATTGAAATTAGTAATGAATTTATCATTATTAATTGAATCAGATCTACTGATGAGATTTAAACCAAAATCTAATTGATTTTTCGTAAAACCAAATTTAACGCCAAGCCCAATAGATAAGCCTATATCATTATAATCATATTTGACAAAGTTATTATCATTTAATATGTGCTTTTTCAAATTATATTCGCGAAAAAATATTCCAGATCTAAAATGGACGCTTTCATACCAATATCGAGGCAAAGCCCTAGCAAATCTAATAGCAGATATATTAATATGCCGATAATCAGTCAATTGATAATTCATATTTGATAGCATATTATTTTCATTATTTGCTAAATCAGACCAATCTGAGAGTTCAGCCTGCAAATTCAACATTTCGGTTAATTCAAGATTAAAACCAATAGCGTATTGAGATGGTATGAATTGATTTTTAAATTCAGATTTCAATGCTGAAGGGGGTATGGAATCATTACCAGCTGGTTGGGGATAATCATTAATATCGTAATAACCATTATTATTTATATCTTCAAAAGGGTAAAATGAATAATTATTTATTCTAAAAGGATTCAATATAGAATTAAATGACATACTTATTGTTAGACTTCGCTTACCAATATATAATCGATTAGAAGACAAGTATCCGTTAATTAACGTACCATCATAGATATTTCGTTGATTATAAATATAATTAACACTGTTTTCGCCATCTTCATCTATCACTCCATTAAAATTATCGTCTAGTCCATTATTTCCTTCATTTAAAGAATAAGCTATCTGATTTCTACTCGATCCAAAAAGATAATTAAACTTTAAAGCTCCTTTTTCTGTATTTGTAAATCTTGCAGATAGTGAAAAAGAAAAATCTGATATTCCTCCACCTCCATTTATCATTCTATTAAAATTGAGTGTATCCTGCTGTATATATTTAATTTCAGTATTATTTGATTTTAAAGAGTATAATTGTGAGCTATAGGGCTGAAAGCCAATTCCAATAGCATATCTACCTTTTATTGGGAGAATAAATTGGAATTGATTTAATCCAGATAGAATATTATTATTCAATTTATCCTCAATTTGCACTCCACCATAATTAATCGAGACATAAGCAAAAGGCATATTTATCCAAGTAGAAGGATTGCTTAGAGAGACATTCCTTTGGAAATTAGGCATTAAACCTATACTCCCAGTTCCTATTACAGATGCATTATGTGATAATAACATTTCACCAACCCCATATGCGCTATATACATCCTGAGCATAATTAAAGGAAAACAAAATTATTAATAGCTGATAATATTTCTTACGGAGAAACATAATGGATAAATAATTCTGGGTTTAATGAATCAATTAATGAAGAGTGTGAATATAAAGAATAAAGATTAAACGGATTTGAAGTATTGATAACTTCAAGTTTTAATCCATAATTTGAAACATACCCAAAATGAATTAATTGTAAATATTCTCTAATATTTAGAACAACCTTTCCATTGTTAGAAATATTTACGACTGGCAGTATATTGGAAATCACTTCAATCGGGTCCTCTAATAAAACACCTTGAAGTTGTTCATAATGTATTGTATCAGAAACGGGTTGTACTTGCAAATAGAAATTAGGTTGAGTTGTATCAATAGGATAATAAAATGATAATTCAGCTTTCGTAATGATCGATTGCTCTGGTAGTGGCAATAAAAAAGAATCTAGATCTGATATTTCTATCAACCCTTTATAAGATAGTCCTCTTCCTAAAGTAAGTTGGCCTGGAACACTAGAAACCGTAGGGGGAATAATTATGGACAAATCATCAGTGGAAATAAACTCATGCGATAATGTATCTACAGAAACAGAATCAGATGTTGAATCTATATAGGTTGTATCATGAGTGAAAATATGTAATTGTGGAGCAAATGCAAAACCTGATTCACTACTTTTAAAGGATAACGTATGTGATAAATCAAATTTAGGCTTTACCAATAGGGTTCTATTTTGATTTATATTAGAAGAATCAATAAATGATTGGATAATATTTAATACATTAAATGAAAGCGTAGGATATATATTCTCAGTAGAATCCGGCAATCTTTGAAATAATCTTCCACTAGATACATATTCTGTAGAAAGCTCGCTTTCAATTAAATTTAAATAATTACTATTAGATTCACTGAAAATAGAATCTCCAGAATTTGGGAAATAATACAAGTCAAATATCATGCCTGTTTCAATCGTATCGTTATTCAATGTGAGTATAAATTTTGCGCTATCAATTTCAATAGTAGAGTCTATTAATGAATCAAATGTCTCAGATGTATTGATGCTACTGCTTTGAACTATAAATAACACAAAAGGATTTTGAAATCCACTAGAATCTGTTCCTAAATATAAAAGTGTAGAGTTACCAAGCTGTGGAGGAGTTTGATAATTAAAACCCATTATCGAAGAAATAGATAATGTATCATGCATCATACCTGGATCATTTAAATCAGCTGAAACAGTATTTTCCAGACAACCAGATATTGCAATCAATAGAAATAAACAAACAGAAAGATGAATATTTTGCATAAAATAATATTAGTAATACGATAGATTAACTATAAAGTTTCTGCAAACCATTATCAATCTTTGCAGCGACATTTTCATAATCTGGAGATTCATCAGAAGTTTTAACAATTAACAACTTACTTTTCTTGATACTAGGAAGTTTTATTAACTTTTTTGACACATCATTAGCTGGAGTATCTATAGCAATAATTAAATCTACGTTTTGCGCAGCAGCTTCATATGCATTTATTACGCCTTTGTTTATCCCTTCAGGTTCAGTTAAGCCAATCTTAGAAAATAAACCCTTTTCAATATCCAAATATTCTTCTTCATAGTTATGCACAACAAGAACTGATTTGATATTGCCATAAAAATCATCATCTTTATAATGTTGTTTGTAAAATGCTGAAACCAATGCAGACTGCCAACCATTACACCACATTAAATCAGGCTTCCAGAATAAATGAGGAAGTATAGCCAAAGATGCTTTGGAAAAAAATGCAAACCTATCATGAATATCCGAGATTACTCTGCCATTCTTTGCTTTATATATTAAGTTAGTCAAAGGTTTAAATCTTTTAGTATCCTCTAAAAAATAAACTTGAACACGTGTCTTAGGTATAAATGCGCTTTTTGCGGAAGCAATAACGTTTTCTTTTCCAAATTCAAATGGTATTTCTCTCAATCTAATTACTTCTCTAAGAATATATTTTCTCTCACTCACATATCCATACTTAGGAATAATTGTTCTAATATCATGTTCTTTATCCTGCAATAGCAAAGGAACTTTAGCAGAAAATTCCGCCAAAGATGAAGTGTTTGCGAACGGAACTATCTCAGTAGTTAAATAAAATATTTTTAATTTCATACTTATAATGGAAATTTATTCTAAGCTTAATTGCCTTAGTGATTCTTTAGCTCTACTAAAATATTCACTACTTGGAAAATAATCAACCATACGCTGATACTCTTCACGAGCTTTTACAAGGTTACCAAGGCTTTGATAAGAAAGAGCGAGTTTTAATTGAGAGTCATCATCTTTATCAGTTCCTGGGAAAGTAAATACCTTTTCAAATTCTAATATGGCTCTCTTATAATTCTTTGTTGAATAATAACATTCTGCTAACCAATACTGACTGTTATCAGCTAGTAGATTTGAAGGGTCCTCTATTACTAAATTTGAAAAACCAGTTATAGCTTGACTATAATCACCATTCTGATAATAACTTAAAGCCTCAATATACTTTTTCTTGTATTCTACCGGACTAATTTTAGCTTTAATACTGGCTTGTTGTTTATCAGAACGCAAACTATACATTTCTGTAAAACTATTCGTTAATGTAATAATCTTATTCTCAATCATTACTAATTGAGCAAGAATTTCAAAATTTGTACTATCAGTGTAAATAGATTTATCTTCTAACATTCTAATTTTATTTTGAAGAGTATTTATACGATTTATAAGTAAAATCGCAACAGAATCAGTCTGTTTTTTTGCATCAACGGTGGCTCTCAATGTGTTTCTTAGATCAGGCAATAAAATACTAATTTGGGTTTCTAGCGAATCAGTTCTTACTCTTTCACGATCTATCTTTGCATTCAATCTTTTTAATTCTCTTTTTATATCTGTCTGTTGCGCAAAGGAAACCTCGATGGTTGAAATCATCAAAAAGACACAATAAACAGTAAAATATAATATAGATTTATTCAAAATAGGATTTCTCATATGTGTGCGAATGATACAAAAGTTAATCTGCAATCTAGCTATCTATGATACTAACATCAATTCCTTTTAATAGTTACTCAATAGTCTCCATTCCCATTTTAATAATTAAAGACACCATTACATAACAGGATAATAAAAAAGAGCCACCAGCAGATATAAACGGTAAAGGTAGGCCTTTCACTGGAATCAATCCTATAGACATAGCAGTATTTACAAACACATGAGACAAAAATATTGTTGCAATTCCAATAAGTACTAACCCAGCAAAACGCTCTTTCGAATAATAAGCTAGATTTACAATTTTCAATATAAACAGAGCAAAAACCACTAGCATAAATGCTATGGTTATAAAACCAAATTCTTCCCCAATAACAGAAATGATAAAGTCAGATTCTTGAACTGGAAGAAATTTTAAATGCGTCTGTGTTCCCTCTCCCATTCCTTTACCAAAAAAACCACCAGATCCAATTGCAACTTTACTTTGTATTGTTTGATATGCTGCTCCAAGAGGATCTAATTCTGGATTAAATAAAGTCAAAATTCTTTTTTGTTGATAAGGTCTTAATCCATTCCATAGTAAAGGAGCCAATAATCCTAGAAATATATTTACAAAATACAAGACTATGCCAAAAATTAAATTTGGTCGAGCAATATATACAATTATTCCCATAATAATAGCCCATGACGTAAAGGAAACATTGTGAAATGCTGTTCCAATACTAAAAATCGGAGCCATAAGAATGAATAGATGAAATGGCCTAGATCCTACCCAGTATAACATAGGAAATACTGGAGTTAGCAAAATTAATGCAGTTCCAAGATCTGGTTGCTGAAGAATAATTGCAGCTGGAAACAAAGCAATTAAAATAGGAAATATTAATGTACGGAACTTTTTTATTTCTAAGTTATGATCGGAAAGGTATTTTGCTAAACATACCACTACAATCCACTTAGCAAATTCTGACGGCTGAAAAGCAACTGGGAGCCCAATATTGATCCAACGATGCGTACCAGCTATTGTACTTAATAAGAATGGAACAGTAACAAGTAATAAAATTGCACCATAAGCAAAATAAATATATTTATGTATTATATATTTTGGGATAAATAAAATCACTAAGAACCCACCGATTGCAGGAATCATAAAAAGTAATTGCTTAGTAAACGCAGTTACAGCAATAACACCAAATTGATTTACACTAATACTAAATAAAGCAATCAAACCAATTAGTGTTAGCACTAATGGTAAAAGTATAACTGATAATGGGAAATTTTGCGATGAATTATATGCTGCTTTTACCATTGTTTATCGCAATACGATCAAGATTATTATTAAATATATATTTAAATGCAGATCCCGCAAGAGGGGCAGCTATTTTCCCCCCACTACCACCATTCTCAATTAACATTACTATTGAAACCATTTTCTTTCCTTTTACAGCGTAACCAACAAACCATGCATGGTCATCACCGTGCGGATTTTGAGCAGTACCTGTTTTACCATAAACTTTAAGACCTCTCATTTGTGGGTTCGCAGCCCTCCCTGTCCCTTTTGCACTATTTACTGCATTAAATAAATAATTTTGAACATTCACCCAAGTTTGATCTTTAAGATTTATTTGAATAACAGGTTCTGGGGTCTTATTTAAATTAAAATGTGGAACAAAAGTATTTCCATTAGTAGCTATCTTATTAATATATACGGATAACTGAATAGGGGTAACTAATAAATCCCCTTGACCTAAAGCCATATTTAATAGATGCCCTCGAGACCACCCTCTGCTGGTATATCGTTTATTCATATAATCTCTAGTTGGAAGCAATCCAGCTAATTCAGTTGGTAAGTCAATCCCAGTTTTAATGCCAAAACCAAAATTTCGACATAGGTTAATAAATCTATTCATCGATATTCGTTGTACTGCTTGATAAAAGAAAATATTACATGACTGAGTTATTGCTTGATCTAAATTTACTTTCCCATGACCACTTACCTTCCAACATTTAAATAACCTATCTCCATATTGATATATTCCAGAGCATTCAATAATCTCATCACCTTCAATCATTAATCCCTCTAATAATGCAATTGCAGTAATCATTTTAAATGTGGACCCTGGTGGATATAGACCATTAGTTATTCTATTTAACAATGGTTTTCTTGGATCATTTACCAAATTACTCCATTCATGCAAACTTGTATTTCCTGTAAAAATTTCTGGAGAAAAGTCAGGTGAGCTAACAAAAGATAATATCTCTCCAGATGATGGATCTGTAATAAGGACTGCCCCTTTATATTTAGACATTAATTTTTCCATTGTCTTTTGTAATCCAAGATCTATCGTTGTAAATAAATCTTTACCAGGAAAAGGTTTTATATTAGCGATTTCTTTTACTAAGCCTACTTCTCTTCCAAAAGCATCTACTTGAGAATATGAAACGCCTTTTGCTCCTTTGAGTAAATATTCATATTGCTTTTCAATACCTTGCCATCCAATTAAGTCACCTACATCGTATTGGAAATCACTATTAATATTATTCAAAAGTGATCTATCAATCTCTTTTACATATCCTAAAACATGACTCATGCCAACTTTAGATGGGAAGGATCTTTCAGCAAGCTGACTATAATTAATTCCCATTAGCTCATTCTTATGTTCTTCAATGCAACTTAATTCATCAAATGATAAGTCTTTTGTTATTCTTGATGGTATAAATCTTCCTCTATAATAACGTTTAAAATTTCTTTTTAATAACGAAGTATCTTTACCCGTACAACTACTTATGATAGAAAAATTATTTTTATTAACCTCATTTGGCAAAGCTGTTAAAATATAAGTAGGGAAATTGTCTACTAGAATATGACCGTTTCGATCTAGGATCATACCTCTTGGAGCAGAAACAGGTACTGCTCGAATACTATTAATATCAGCTCTTTTTTTATATTGTTTATATTCAAATAATTGTATTTGAGCAAAACGAATTAATAAAACAATAAAAATAAAAGAAATTAAAAAGTAAGCAGTAAACAGCCTTGATCTGGGAATAAGATTCTTTGATTTAAGCATTCTGCGCTTCTTTAATTGGAAAGAAATATTGAAATACTAAAAGGAAAAATAAAGTATACATGAATGAAACAAACCACCTAAAAATAAATTGTATCTTATCTATTTCAAATAATAATTGATATTTGATATAAGTAAATACTAAAAAATGGAATGCGATTACGATTATCCACATAGAATGAAAAACAAAAGGTGATAAACGATTATATTTATTTTGTAGATATCCAGCAAGAAACCCTGTTAAAGAGTACGCAAGTGGGCTGATTCCAAAATATGAGACCATAGGAGTAGAATCAACCAATAAACCTATACAAAAACCAGCTATAACTCCATAATAGGGACCAAAATAAAGGCCAAAATATAAAATATAAATAACTATAAAATCTGGTTGATAATATCTAATCGTGAGTATATCAGAAAGAAGATATTGAAAAATAAATATTAATACTAGAAGAGACCATGTTTTAGAATCTTTCATAATTTATTAATCCACTATAACAAATAAATTCATAATGGATCCAATATTTTCATTAATTTTAACAATAACAGATTTCTGAAATCTGCCTCTCTCATCTGTAATTTTTATTACCTCTCCAACAGGTAGATCATTTGGAAAAATGTCGCTAAACCCGGACGTTACGATCTGATTACCAACTTCTACATTTGAATTTTTTTGTACCTCTTTTATCAAATATAGATCTTTATCTAGCCATCGCAATATCCCTGTTGAACCTGATGGTTTAATTCGAACGCTTAAACGAAATGTGGCATCATTTATTAATTGAACAATTGATTCATTTTCACCAATAATTACAGTTTTACCAATTACTCCATTAGATGTTATAATTGGATCGTTAACAGAAACTCCAGATTCACTTCCAATGTCAATTGTTAATGACGATGATAAATGCGGTGAAGCTCCCATATTAATCACACGAGCAGGGTATATATTTAGCTCACTTTCACGTTTAAAATTTAGCAATTTTTTAAATCGACTATTTTCAGCCAACAAATGTTTCATTGATTCTAATTGAAAAGAAAGCTGAAGGTTCTTCTCTCTTAATAACGAAGCCTCTTCCTCTATTAATGCCATTGTTCGGACCCAAGTAATAGGAGAATATATATAAGTAAAAAAACGGTTTGCTTTACTTCTTAATAATCTAAGATTATCTGAGTCACCATTAGTAAGCATCAATAAAGATAATATGATACTAAAAATTAGTGCAAAAATATCCTTATGTTTTATAAGTATGAGGTAAAATGTCCTCATAGGAAAAGGTGCTAGATTAAGACCGCTTCGTATTTTTTTATATCTTCTAAAACCATACCAGTTCCTCTAACGACAGAAAGAAGCGGGTCTTCTGCAAGATTGACTGGAACATTAGTACGTTCTCTAATAATTTGATCCATACCTTTTAGTTTACTTCCACCACCAGTCATAATTATACCTCTATCGAGAATATCAGCTGATAATTCAGGCGGGGTGCGTTCTAGAGCTTTTTTCACAGCTTCGACAATCATACTAACTGGATCTTTTAAAGCCTGCCTTACTTCATCAGAAGTAACTTCAATAGTTTTGGGTATTCCCGAAACAAGATCTCTACCTTTAACTGATATAGTTTCACTCTTAATTCTCATTGCTGAACCAACGGATATTTTTATAGCCTCACCTGTTGAAATACCTATATCAAGTTTATGTTCATTTCTAAACCATTGGACTAAAGCCTCATCCATTTCATCGCCAGCAACACGTATCGTTTCTTTTGTTACTACACCAGAAAGTGCTATAACTGCTATTTCAGTTGTTCCACCGCCAATATCAACTATTATATTTCCTACTGGCTGTGAAATATCTAAACCTATTCCAATAGCTGCTGCAACAGGTTCTTCAATAAGGAATACTTCCCTCGCATTTGCTCGTAAACCAGAATCTTTTACTGCTCTTCTTTCAACTTCAGTTACTCCTGAAGGTACGCATATAACCATCCTCATTCTTGCTAAAGGACTAATATTAATCTTTTTAATAAATCCTAAAAGCATACCATCCGTCATATCAAAGTCAGCTATTACGCCATCTCGCAGGGGTCGAATAGTTTCTATATCTCTATGAGTACGACCAAGCATTGCTTTTGCTTTATTGCCAACAGCAATAATATTCCCATCGTTAACAGATCGAGCTACAATAGATGGTTCATTAACCAGGATACCTTTTCCCTTCATCCACAATAAAGTATTTGCAGTACCTAGGTCAATTGCTATATCGCCAGATAGCCAGTTTAAAGGGTTAGTAATATTTGATAAAAAACTCATACCGTTTATGAATTAAGAAATACCTCGAATTTCTTAGGATATAAATTAACAATTCGATTAGCAATATGCTTCATTTATTCAATTTATATTATTTAAATCTGTTAATTCAATATAGCTCTGATCGCCTAGAAGAAACCTTGCCTGATTATTTTTATTATTAAAACTAATAATTTTAACGTGTTTCCCTAATAAAGAAGAACTGATATTTCTATCCACACGATCTATTAAACATCCTTCCATTATAATAGAATATTCAACTTTACTGCTTGTAATTTTACAATTCTTCCCTATAGCAGAATAGGGGCCGATAAATGAATCCTTTATAAGAGTATCATTATCAATAATTGCGGGTCCATTAATCTTTGAGTTAATTATTTGACTATTATTACCAATAATAACTTCTCCTGATATTTGTGTTAAACTATCTACAGATCCATCAATTTTTTCTTTAATATTATCTAAAATAAGACGATTAGCATCTAATAAATCAGATGGCTGTCCTGTATCCTTCCACCATCCAGTAATTTCCGAGTAACTTACATCATATCCATTCTCTATTAGAAATTGGTGTGCATCAGATATTTCTAATTCTCCTCTTTCAGATGGTTTTATACTATTAACAGCTTCAAAAATATTACTATCATATAAATAAATTCCCGTGACCGCAAGATTGCTCTTGGCAGAGCTTGGCTTCTCTTCTATACTTACAATACGATCATTAACAACTTCTGCAACTCCAAATCGATTAGGATCAGGTACCTGACTTAAAACTAAATGACAATTTGATTTCATTCTATTAAAATTATTTATAAATGATTTAACTCCACCAATAAGAATATTATCTCCCAAATAAAATATAAAATCATCATTACCTATAAATGATTGAGAAATCTTCACCACATGCGCAAGTCCAAGAGGTTGATTTTGCTCTATATAAGTAATTTCCACACCAAGACCTTCACCATTACCAAAAACATTTTGAATCGATTTATCATTTGCATTTATAATGATGCCAATTTCATAGATTTCTGCTTCTTTAAGATAATCTAATGCATATTGAAGCATAGTTTTATTAGCGATTGGTATTAAATGCTTATTTTGAGTATAAGTAATCGGTCTTAATCGAGTACCATGTCCCCCTGCTGTTACTAATGCTTTCATCTACCTTTCTTTCTCCCATCTTTGCTTAATTTATCAGCAATTATATTATCATCCCTCATAACATGATTAATTACCCAGTTATCATACTGTTCCAATAAATTCAATACTATATGATGAAGTTTTTTCATTCGATCATTCTTAACCTTATAGTCTCCATTGACTTGATTAACGATAAGCTCGCTATCTGAATATATATTAATATTTATAAGTTTTAATTCAAGTCCATATTTAAGCCCCTCGATTAACGCTGTGTATTCTGCTTCGTTGTTTGTTGCATCATCTAAATATTCAGAAAAACTATAGACCTCTTCATTGTCATCATTATAAAAAACCCCACCAATTCCCGCCGTTTTCGAATGTAAGTCCGCAGCTCCATCTACAAAAAGTGAAAAGGTTCCTAATTCTTCATTCATAGATACGTAATCTATTACATCAATTTTCATAAAACTTTCTTTTCCTAGACCCATCTCTAACTTATCACCATGAGTAATTGCACCAACACCACTAGGCGTTCCAGTGAAAATTAAATCTCCATTCAAAAGAGGAATTCTTTTAGATAAATAGTTAATTAATTGTTTAATAGAAAATACCATATCAATAATTTTTCCACTTTGAACTATTTCATTGTTTCTCTTAAGCCAAAACTTGTTTTTCCATCTTGACTTATCCCATGTATAAAATTCTGAAACAACAGCAGATCCTTTAAAAGACTTTGAGATAAACCATGGAAGAGATTTTCTCTTTAGTTCGCTTTGTAATTTCCGATCAGTAAGGTCTAAGCCAAGCCCTATACCTTGAATATAATCCATTGCATTATTTATGCTGATATTATCTCCAGATTTTCCTAATAATACTACTACTTCTAGCTCATGATGTATTTCTCTTTTGTTCGGAAGAATAATAGTTGGGCTTTTACTTAAAGAAGTAAGGGCTTTTTGAAAAAATATTGGATTCTTACTAACTCCAGATTTCATCTCTTTTGCATGATCAATATAATTTCTTCCAACAGCATAAATATTAGATACTTCTACATATTTATTATTTATTAATACTGAATAATTATTTTTAACCATTTATAAACTTTTATTAATTATCACCAAAGGCATTGATAGCTCTTTGAATATCATCCCAATAAAAACCTTTATTTTTCAAACGATTAATTATTTTACTTTTAATTTTAGGGTCTTTTCCAATGATATCTTTCACCTTCCATTTAGTTATTAATCTATTAATTATCATCTTTTGGGGAAGCATATCATAAATAGAGCTTATAGTTTTATCAATAAGCTCTACATCAAGTTTATGTGAAGACATTTCAAATTTCAAAGCAATAGGACCTATTAATTTATTTTTAACTTTTTCTTTTGCAAATGCATATGCAAACTTCTCATCATCTAAATATCCTTTTAATTCAAGATTATTAATTACATCCATAATGCCGTCTTCATTATAATTTTTTCTTATCAATCGATCATTTAACTCTGATTTACTCCTCATTCTATAACTCAAAAGATTAATAGCTGAATTATAGATTTTTGATTTTGAATCAGACTCTAATATATCATTGAAAATTTGGTCTGAAATAGTATCTCCAATATGTATTGGGATTGAAAAAAAAACGTCTTCGGAGACACCGAAGACGCTACCGTCATCAAGGAAAATGTTTCGTCGGTTTTTCCTACGTTTTTGTACTTGAATATCTACAACCTTACGCTTTTTCATCCCCCGAAAAACTTACACCCATAAATCCTTTTACTTGCTTAATAATTTTAGACATCATATCGGTATTTTCTTCAAGATATGCTTTGGTATTTTCTCGTCCTTGACCAATCTTTTCATCTTTATATGAATACCAAGCTCCCATTTTTTGCACTATATCAGCAGTTACTGCTAAATCTAGCACATCACCTACATATGATATTCCCACACCATACATTATATCAAATTCAGCCATTTTAAAAGGAGAAGCTACTTTATTTTTTACAACCTTAACACGAACTTTATTACCTACAGCGTTAAGGCCCTCCTTAATAGTGGATACTCTTCGGATCTCCAATCTTTGACTTGAATAAAATTTGAGAGCCCGTCCTCCGGGCGTAGTCTCAGGATTTCCAAACATCACTCCTATTTTTATCCTTATCTGATTTATGAAAATTACGCACGTATTAGATCGACTAACTGTACCCGTAAGTTTCCTTAAAGCTTGAGACATTAATCTAGCCTGTAAGCCTACATGAGTATCGCCCATTTCTCCATCTAACTCTGCTTGAGGCACTAAAGCTGCTACAGAGTCAATAACAATAACATCCAACGCTCCACTTCTAACTAACGTTTCAGTTATCTCTAATGCTTGTTCTCCAGTATCTGGTTGAGATACAAGTAAATCATCTGTATTAACACCAAGTGATTTTGAATATTCTGGATCTAATGCATGCTCAACATCAACAAATGCTGCATAACCATTATTTTTCTGTGCTTCTGCAACTATATGCAATGCTAGTGTTGTTTTCCCTGAGGCTTCAGGTCCATATATCTCAATGATTCTTCCTCTAGGAACTCCACCTACCCCTAAAGCCACATCCAATGAAAGACACCCAGTTGAAATCACACTCTCAGTAGTGCTTGGTTTATCATTCCCAAGGCGCATAATAGATCCTTTCCCAAACTGACGGTCAATTTGAGTTATAGCTAAATCCAAAGCTTTCGTTTTTTTAGTTGTTGATGCCATTCATCACTCCTATTCTAATTTTGTGTCTAAAAATTGGGTATCTAAAATAGTATAGAAAGATCCTTTAGGAAAGGACTGACTTTGCATTAAATTAATTTTTGCTATTTTCATTGGCAATTCCATAAATGTAGTATTCAAAAAGTTTGATATATCAGGCTTCTTTTTCTGATTAGGGTTAATTCTTGCTATAGTGATATGAGGTAAAAATTTTCTTCTTTCAATAGGAAATCCTAAAGGTTCTAGTTTATTGTTAATATTAAGAATTAGTTCCTCCAGTTCATCGAGATCCCCCTTTATACCTACCCACAATGTATTTACCCTGTCTCCTTTTGAAAAGCAGCCTGTCCCAGATATTGATAAATTTATAAATGGAGTATCTTTAACTACATCATGAATTGTATTATTTATGCTATCTATAGATTCTTCAGTTGCATTTCCTATAAACTTTAAAGTAAGATGCATATTTCCATCTCGTATCCATCTATTCTTTATACCTCTTGTATCTACTGTTGATTTAAGCATTTCTTTGATATTTATAATCTCTTTAGGTACAGAAACCGATATGAAAACCCTAATAAGTTTTTCACTCATTTAATAGATAAATCCTTATCATATTTAAAGCAACTTGACTACTTAACTGCTTATTTATTAACCTGTCTTTAAAAAAAGTAAATTCTTTATTTATAATTATGTCATTATGAATTAATGTTATATAAACTAATCCAACTGGCTTATCCTCTGTACCGCCACCAGGCCCTGCAATACCTGTTATAGATAAGGCAATATCAGATTTAAGCAACTTTCTTACACCTTTAGACATTTCTATTGAAACTTCTTTACTTACAGCACCATACATATCTAATGTTTTTTTCTTAACATTAATTACATTAATCTTCATTTCATTACTATATGAGTTTACCCCTCCCAGATAATATTTAGAACTTCCAGGTGTATTAGTTAAACGATGTCCCAGTAAGCCTCCAGTGCAAGATTCTGCTGTTGACAAAGTCAAATTTTGTTCAATAAGCATTTTTCCAACAACACTCTCTAAAATATCAGATCCTGTGCCATATATATATTTTCCTATACGCTCATTTATAATTCTTTGCGCTTCATCCAAAGGGGCTTTTTTAGAAGACATTATTCTTATATCAACCCCAGTAAATTGAGGTAGAAAAGATATTTCAATATTTTTTGATACTTCAATTATATCTCTCATCTTTTCTGCTAAAGATGATTCCATAATTCCTGTAGTTCGAAGCGTATTTACATGTATCTTATTTTTTGTTATATTATAAATCCAGGGTAAAACTGTATCTTTCATCATATTTTTCATTTCTTTTGGCACACCAGGCATAGCAAATATATCTATATCATTTTTAAAAATATGAATTCCTCGAGCAGTACCAAAACTATTTGGGATTATTCTTCCTTTTCCATCCTCTGCCGCTATTGCTTGATTCTTATTAATTTCAGGCAACGATCTACCTCTTTTTTTCATTCTAGAATTAAGCAATTCCCAGTACTCTTTATCAAATACCGGTTTTATTCCATAATATTCAAACAATGTATTTTGTGTAATATCATCGTGAGTTGGACCTAAGCCTCCAGTAATAAGTATTATTCTGCAATCTTTAGGAGTATTATCTAAACCACTATTAATTTGACTAGAATCATCTTTCACAGTTAAATGCCATGAAATTCTAGCGCCAAATTCAATTAATGCTTGGCCTATCCAAGAACTGTTCGTATCAATTGTAAAACCTGATAACAGTTCATTCCCTATCGTAATTAACCCTACCTTCAAAATATATAAATATTTATTACCTGTATTAATACTAATGTAATAAGTCCTGCCGTAAGATCATCAGACATTACACCTAATCCTTTTGGAAGTTTCTCAATCAAACGAATAGGCCACGGTTTAATTATATCAAAAAAACGAAATAATATAAAAGCAATAGCAATATTAAAAAATCCCTCTGGAAGGAACAATAAGGCCAACCATTGTCCAACTAATTCATCAATAATAATATATGAAGGATCATGATTGCCACTTTGATCGATTATAATATTGCTAACCACTATTCCAATAAGTAAAAATATGATAATTATTACTCCAAATACATACGCATTAAGATCCTTTAATAACACCCACCAGAGCAAAATAGCAAAAGCACTACCCCATGTACCAGGAGCTAAAGGTAAATATCCAACTTTAAAGCAGGTCGCAATCCATTCTGATATTTTTAATCGCAATAGGAGCTTAGCTCAAGAAATAAACTGCTTGATTACCAAACGGTTTGTATAAAGATATGTAAATCCGGTGAATACAGTGAAGGTTGTTACAAGTAAAGTCAAATAATATATTAGTTCATATTGCCTAGAAAATAAGATTGCCTCTTCAATCCACGATATAGTTAGAGAATTAAATCCTATATTGAATAAAATATATATAATAATAAAAACCTGGCTAAGCGTCTTTCGCTTTGCAATTTTACTTGTAACCATTGTTTTATTTTTCGAAGAGATTGCCATTCTTAACCCTGTAACAAAAACATCTCTAAATATTATAAGAGATACCATCCAATAAGGTATGACATCCATTACCGCAAATGAAATTAAAGCTGATAACACCATAATTTTATCCGCTAGAGGATCTAAAAATCTGCCATAGTCTGTAACAAGGTTATATTTCCTTGCATAATAACCATCGAAAATATCAGTTAACATAGCAGCGACGAAAATTAATAGAGCCCACGATTTTGCATACGGATGATCATAAAATAGCAGTATAATAAATAATGGTGTTACCAAAATTCTACCAACAGTTAATACGTTAGGTAAATTCATAAAGAAGTTCTCCCTTCCATCGCTCTTAATAATGTAGCATCATCTGTATATTCCAACTCACCACCAACAGGAATACCACGCGCCAACCGGGTTATTTTAACATCATCATCTGCTAATAATTTGCTAATATAAAGACAGGTTGTATCGCCCTCAATACTGGGATTTAATGCCAATACAATCTCATTACCAGAACTTGCTCTATCAACAAGTGAATCAATATTTAATTCATCTGGGCCAATACCATCTAAAGGAGAAAGAACGCCACCTAAAACATGATATACTCCATTAAATCCGCTAGTTCTTTCAAAAGCATAAATATCAGCGGGTACTTCTACTACACATATCAAACTACTATCTCTTTTTGAATCATCACAGATTGTACAAGGATCTTTTTCCGTAATGCCTCCACATAAAGAACATGCTGCTATATTTGATTTTACATCTTTAACTGCCTCAGCTAAAGATAATGCATTTTCATTTGAATCTTTTAAAACATGAAAAGCCATTCGTTGAGCAGTTTTTTTACCTATACCAGGAAAACTTGAAAACCGATCAATCAAACGAATTATACTATCTGGAAAAGAATCTAACATTACATTCCTGGCAGCTTAATATTACCTAACAAATTACCAGTAACATCATTCATATGTTTTTCAGCAAGTTCATGTGATTTTATAACAGCATGATTTACAGCTGTTAATATTAAATCTTCAAGCATATCTATCTCTTCATTCAATAATGATGAATCGATTTTTATATCAATTACTTTCTGTTTACCATCCATAATAACTTTAACTAGTCCATCGCTAGCTACACCAGTGATTTCTAGCTCGGATAATTTTTGTTGAACTTCGCCCATTTTCTTTTGCATTTGGTGAGCTTGCTTCATCATTTTGCCCATATTTTTTGGATTTATCATAATTACAACTCTCTAGTTATATTTTAACGTAAAATTTCTCCATCAAATAATTCTATTACACTATCCATAGCATCAGAATTCTTATCTTTATTCTTATTATCTATTAGCGGCTTCTCATTAATTTCTATCGAATCATTTTCTCCCTGAATATCTGAAAAATTAAGTGCAATTTTTTTATCTAATTGCTTTATTATGATATCCTCAATTACTTCTTTATTATTATTGAGCAAATCTATACTAAACTTTGGTTGATTATGGATTTCAACCTTCAGTACGCCTTTTTCAACCTCGATTGGTATTGAGTGATCCATCACTATTCCGACTGAGGTTCGAAAATTTGTTACCGTTGTGACTATATCTGACCATTTATTCTTTACATAATCTATATCAATTTTCAAATTATCTTCTAGGTCTTCATTCTCTTTATTTGTATTTACACTATCTTCAAGATTTTGATTTAATTCATCAGATTCTTTTTTATCAACTTCTATACTCTTATTAACTTCCTTCTCTACCTTATCATCATCGGTTAATTCATTTTTTTTTTGACCATCATCAGTGGGCGTGAATGATTTATTTAATAATTCTTCAATAAAAATAGTTTGATCCATTTCTAATAGTTTAAGTGCGGTTATTTCAAACATTATATACGGCTGATTCGATCTATTAATATTGACTTCTAAGTCATTAATAACCTCTGTAATTCGAAGTAAATCTCGTAAATCCCACAATTTGGATGATTCAATGTATTTATTTTTTAAATCATCGCTAATATCTAAAACATTTACACCATCATTTAAAGAAGCATACATCAAATTTCTAATATGAACATTGAATCCTTTAACTACATCATCAATAGGAATTCCATTATTGCGAATTTCTGTTAATGTTTCTAATAATAACTCGGCATTTTTATCTTTTATTGAGTCAGTTAATCGAAAATAAACTTCACTAGATACAAGACCTAGAATCTTTTCTACATCTTTAAAGTTAATTTTACTATCAGAAAAAGCAATGACTTGATCAAGTATGCTTAATGCATCTCGAATACTTCCTTCTGATTTAGTTGCAATCGCTTCTACAGATTCAACATCTGATTCAAGCTTTTCTTTTAAAAGAATTGTGTTAATTGATTCCTTAATATCGTTAATTGAAATTCGATTAAAGTCAAAACGTTGACAACGAGAAATTATTGTATCAGGTACTTTGTGAATATCTGTAGTACACATGATAAATTTTCCATGTGACGGTGGCTCTTCTAATGTTCTTAATAACGCATTAAATGCTTGATTTGTCAGCATATGCACTTCATCAATAATGAAGATTTTATACGATGAGTTCATTGGGGTAAATTTTATCAACTCTCTTAAATTTCTAATCTCTTCAATGCCTCTATTTGATGCGCCATCAATTTCTAAAACATCTAAATTTCTATATTCTGTTATTTCATGACATATATTACATTTATTACATGGATTTCCATCTTTTGAATCTTTACAGTTGAGACCTTTAGCTAAGATGCGGGCAGTTGTTGTTTTTCCAACCCCTCGAGGACCAGTAAATATATATCCTTGTCCAACACGATCTTTTTTAAAAGCATTAACAAGAGTTTGAGTTACATGCTCTTGCCCAACTACTTCTAAGAAGTTTTGAGGCCTGTATTTTAATGATAAAACTTTATAAGACATGAATTTATATTATCAATAGATTACAATTTACGCAATATTTATAGCGGTCGTGCACCATAGATTGACATAATTCATCATAAAACATATGAAAGCCGTAAGCTCAATTTTAGTTATCCATCAGCACACAAAATAATTCATCTACCGCTGCTCCCTTCCGGATCTGACGGGTTTCAATGATATTTTATTGAGATGGGCTGAAATATCAACGCTTCGTACTTTATACATTTAATGTGGATTAAGCCGCTCTATGGACTTAAACCCTGCTATAGCGGATTGCAGGTTACAGAGCACCGCTAACTCTCCATCTAGCACGACCATTTTTTCAAAAAACTATAAAATTTAACACCAAAATCTAAAAATAAGTAAAAACAAATAAAATGAAGGGTTTTTTATTTAATATATAACTACCACTTTAATTTCTTCTAGTTCATCCCATGCCCAAAAGTTGGATCGATCTAACTTTACTACACCATCTTGAAATGTAAACCTCATTCTTTTCCTGTATAAAGATTCTGTAAACCACTTAGAATTAGTCTTTTTATAATAAATATCCACTAAGGGAGGACTATCTTCACTTAAACCTGGCAATAATAAAGTACATATAGCATCATTAAATTCACCTTCTTCCGTTATAAACTCTACTTTTGTAAAATTATATACACGTTTGGTGAGAGATTTATATTCTACATATTTTTCATTGAACTGTCCAAATAAGATAGAAAAAACAACAAAGAGATAATAAATCAGGTATTTAGTGGATGGTGCTGGAAAAAACCAATAAGGCCTTATCACTTCTTTTTACGACCGAATAGCCCTTTTTTCTTTTTCTTTTTATCTTCGCTTGAAGAATCTTTTTCAGATGCTTTTGGCTTATTTCCTGATTCCATTGTTTCTAATCTTTTTTCCCACTCACTAGAATCGACCCCTGAAGAATCTGCATCACTTGTATTTTCTGGTTGGGGTGAATCAGGTGTTGTATCTGTTGTTGATGGTTGAGGTTGATTTTCAAACCTATGGTCCCATACATCACGCAGTCTCTGTTGCCTACTAACTGTTCGTTCTTTTAGCTCTGATAACATATTTGTTACTTCTTCATGAAAATCAGTTACAGTACCATCAAGACGCTGCACTAATTGCTGAGTAAGTGATTCACCATACTCATCACCTATCTGGTCCAAAAGGACCGCAACTTTTTCATTTACATATTTTTGATTTTCCGATAACTCGGGTACGGGTATCTGCTCTTCTAAATTACTTTCTGGCATAAAATCTCCCAAATATTAGTTCTTTAATTTATCCATTTCTTCTGGAGTTAATGCAAAAAATGTTGTTGGAGATGAAATTATATTTACAGCTTGATAAGTTTCTGCTCCAAACAACGCTCCTAAAACGGTACCTATGAATCGAAAATGCCATATTAAATCTATTCTTGGTCTAGTTTGTTCATTCCAAATTTCAGCTAAAATTACACCGCCTAAAGCAGAAACTGCATATAAAAATCCCTTAATCTTTGGAATTTCACGTATTTCTTTTCTATAAGTAAGACTCGCCATGTCCCATATGGGTATAGTTTCAACAGATATAGGAGTCTGAATTAAAATCAGTCGATCCTCAATTCCAAGAACAGATCCTCGGACTTTCTTTCCAGTACGGTGTTCGATAACAATAAACTGATCGCGTGGAATTGATTCTATAATGCTTATTGTAGTTAGATAAGTTAAATTTTCTCTAATCGCTTGTCTATCATTATCGGTAATAAATGGCTGTGCATCAACATGATGTTTAAGATCAATAAATTCCTTTGTACTCATTGACCTTCTTCTTACGCTTTTTTGACTAAAATCAACAAATACTATTTGAACAATAATCTTATTTTTTCCAACATCATAAAATTGCGCGCTATAGAAACCATCAATATCATTAAATATTCTAAAATATACATTCTCCTCCGCATCAACCGTAAGGCCAACCTTTTTACTTAACGGGATAATATCAGGCGTTTGCGCATTTATTAGCGCAATAAAAATAAATAATAACGGATAAAAACGATTATGATTCAATAAGAGTAATTATTTCGTCTAGTTCAGGAAATCTATTCAATTCTTTTTTTGAAAATATTATCTGATCATTTTTCATTACTTCGTACACACCACCGCTTGAGGGTATAAGAGTTAGCTTTGATATGTTAGTACCGAATTTATCTAATAAGTCAGCGGCCATCCTGGACGCCCTAGGTAAATAATTTCAAGAGTTACAATATTCAATAGAAAGTATCATACTATATTCCTAAAAATGAGTTTATCCAATAAAAACCAAATAAAATAAATATTCCTGCTAAAAATAATAAAAATAAGGTTGCTTTTTTAAACCCGCTTCCGCCTGAATCATACCTATAAACAGTTTTTATATTATTTTCTTTCATTAAAAACTAAATGACGTCTCCACTGTAGTCTGAATTACTGGTTCAAGCATACCTGATCCATCTTCATTAAGAGCACCAGTATATCGATAAAATTGTCGGTAATCCCATATAACACTTATACCCTTGCCTAATTCATATCCAAGCCTATAGCCGAGAATAGTATTCACCGAAGGATTCGCAAAGTCAAATGGATTACTATCATTCGTTCTTTGATAATACGCTGTTGCTTCGCTTAGCTTAGGAATTCTTTCAGCATTTAATGATAACGCAGCCACAAAACTATTTACTGTATCATTGTCTGATGTCATATTCGTATATGAACCATATAAACTTCCAAACCCAAACATATCTGCGCTAATGGAACCAAAATGACCAATCAGACCAACATTCATGGATGAATCAGCAAACAATGTCATATCCTTTGTCTTTATTATTGCATTTCCATCAATATATTCAGGAACTACTCGAGATATATCATATGATTGATCAAAGAATTGAGGAACAAAATATCCATCTTTAATTCGAAATTCATAACTCAATTGAATAAAGTTAAATATACTTGCTCTTAAACCAGGAACTGAGAAGCTATTACCAGTATAGTTAGGACGATAAAAAATACTATCTGGCGAACCCACTTCAGGGAAACTTAAAAAATTGAATTCAGTATAGACCTTTAGGGATAACGCTTTACCATTTAATATAGGATACCCAATATCAAATGCATACGCTGTAACAGATGATTTGTTATCATCAAGACTAAAGGGAACACCTTTTAAAAGTAAATCCGAATCATCTTGATCATAAATATTATCACCATCTGCATCAATATCCCATCCTCCTTCAGGCGAATCTTTTCCAGGATGCGGATCAGGGACACCATCGCCATCCGTATCATTATAATAATTTGCATCATTTGGAAAATCATCAAAAATGTCAGGATATTTATCTTCATCAATATCTTTTAATCCTGAAAATTGATTCATATCTGTAATAAAATTCATTCCTATAGTTAAAGGAAAAGATTTAGAAACTTTATACGTGCCTCTTAAGCCAAGGAGAGTTCCACCTCTACTAAAATCTTTCATATTAGACAAGAATAATTCTCCACCAAAACCCGCAATATTAACACCAGTATTCAAACCTATTCTTCTAACGCCAGGGAATTCCATCATATTTGAATAACCACTCAATATTCCACCATATCCTAGAGTAAGATTATCTAATGAACCAAACTTTATCCAAAAAGGGTCTGATTCAGCTCCCCAACGCAGATACAAGATTTTATCCAAAATCTTACTTGGGTCATTACCAAAGTCCCATTCATCCTGCTTCATATTCCCTTCATTATCCATGTAAAAAACTAAATCAAGACCAACTCCAAGCTTACCAAGGTTAATTTCTGGCCTAAGGGCGATTTGATTATATAATACCCCATCAATAGTAACAGAACCTACACCTAAGCCCATACCAAATGGTTTTTTAGGAGCAGATTTCTTACTTGGCTCTGCTTGGGAAGGACTATCATCACTTTTCATTTGTCCTTCCTGCTGTTCAGGCTCTGATTCGGGTTCAGGTTCTGACTGTTCTTGTTCTTGTGCCTGTTGTTGTTGTGGCTCAGACTTTGGCTGTTTAGGAGTGCTCTTAGGCTTTGGTTTAGACTTAGTTGGCATTTTAGGCTGAACACCTTCTGGGTCAGCCGGATAATCATCTGGAGAAAAGGGTAATTCCATTACACTACCCATGGCATTTGATATTGCTTTTTCACCTGCTCCGACAACAACAGTTTGACCACTAATAAGGTTTTGAACATCCAGTTGACCTGTAGCGCAAAACACCTGATCAACTCCTGATGGATTAGAAACCACAGCAAACTCTGTGCCTTTTACGGAAGCAACAGATACTGGTGTTTCTACGCGAAAAGTTTTTGTACGCCCTTCTTTTTTTATATCATTAAATATAGTTCCTTGTTCAACGTCCAATGTTCTAGAACTTGCAGACTCAATGAATGCAAATTGTGTTTTTTCTCTAATCTTAACTACGGATTTATCATCGATAAAAATAGCTACTGCAAACCCTTCTTCTCCCACTTTAATAGCATCACCATTATTGATTGCTAACCCAGGTTTCCCTGGTACGGTGAAAGTGTTTTTTCCCATTCGCTTTATTAATACGTCTCCCTCGGCTTTCATTATTCTTGCTATAGGAGCAGAATAGATTATCCCTGAGATAATCATATATATAAATAAAACCCTATTCAGTTTATTAATCATTATTAGATCAGATCAAATTCGAGTAATGTAAAATAAAGAAATATGTTTAATTAATATAGTTAAATATGGAGATTAAATACAGTGATCTAGTTCACTTTTAGATTAAAGAATAATAGCGCAATCACTTCCTTCTTTTTCTTTTGTTTCTATTGTTTCGATTGTTTTTTCTATTACTCTTTTTTGAATTATAGAATTTTCTTCTATTTCTATTTTTTCTTCCAGTATTTTCCTTCTCATAGGATTCCACGTTTATATCTTTTGAGTCTTTGTAATATGATAAATATCTATTGAATTCAGCTGATACAAAGTGTTTAATGAGTTTTTCTCTATCCAGCCAATTGAGCTTTTCTAAAATATAAGGCAAAAATGGCTCTATTTGCTCTTCATTAACTTCGACTTTTTCAATTTTGTCAATAAGTGCATACAAACGTTTTTTACATATATCTAGTCCATTTGGAACATCTTTCTTTTTAAAGGATATGCGACACGTTCTTTCAATATCTTTTAATTTTCTCATGTCACGCCCATCAATAATGACCATTGAGACGCCCTTCTTTCCTGCTCTTCCAGTTCTTCCACTTCTATGGATATATATTTCATCATCATCAGGTAAATTATAATTTATCACATGAGTTAGATCTTCAACGTCTAATCCGCGGGCGGCTACATCTGTTGCTACTAAGATTTGTAATTGACGATTTCTAAAACGCTTCATAACATCATCTCTTTCAGCTTGGGATAAATCGCCATGTATCGTATCAGCATTGTATTGATCATTCATTAGTTTGTTAGCAACTACTTTTGTCTCTCTACGCGTACGACAAAATACAATTCCATATATATCTGGGCTCATATCTGCAATTCGCTTAACTACTTCATATCTGTCTCTTGACTTTACCATATAGAATATATGCTGAACATTATCAGCAGCGCGATTAACGCGAGCAACAGATATCTCTAAAGAGTTTTCCATATATTTTTTTGTAACTCCAACAACCTTAGGAGTCATTGTCGCAGAAAATAATAAAATTTGTTTTTTCTTGGGAGTTGCATGAATAATTTTTTCAAGATCTTCTTTAAATCCCATTGATAGCATTTCGTCAGCTTCATCTAAAATCAAACGTTCAATATTTCCAACAAACAACTTTTTTCTTCTAATGAGGTCATTTGTTCTACCTGGAGTACCAACAACAACTTGAGGTCCCTTTTTTAGAGAATTAATTTGTTTTTCAATTTTGACTCCGCCATAAACAGATAGGATATTTATGTTCTTCAAATATTTAGAATAACTTAGTAAGTCATTTGTGATTTGAATGCAAAGTTCTCGCGTAGGACATAAAATGAGCGTCTGAACATTAGTATCCCTTGTATTGGTCAAATCTAATAAAGGTAAGCCAAATGCAGCTGTCTTTCCTGTGCCAGTCTGAGCTGAAGCAATTAAATCTTGCTCAGAAGACATTAAATGCGGAATAACTTTACTCTGGATAGGCGTTGGATAATCAAAACCTAACTCTTTGATAGCTTTTATTAGCTCACTTTTTAAAGAAAAATTTAAAAAAGATTCTTTGTTTCCAGATTTGGTAGAATTCATGTTATAGATATGTATTAATAATTATAAGATATTGAGCGGTGAGTATACCCTAGTTTATTCATATTACTTATTTAATTAATAAATAAAAATATTGAGAGGTAAAATCTCTTCATTTATATCTTTAAAATTTGTTTACCTTTATTTTCACCGGTAAAAAGACGATTGAGTGTTTTGGGACAATTTTCAATTCCTTCTTGAATATCTTCTCGATGTTTAATTTTACCTTCCATCAACCATTTTGAAAGTTCTTGTATTGCTTCATCTATCCTATCAAAATAATCTAATACTAAGAAACCTTCCATTTTTGCTCGATTAATAATCAAACTACTCAGGTTCCTAGGACCAACTGGTAAATCTTCACTAGCATAATTTGAAATTGAGCCACAAATGACAATTCTAGCCTTTTGGTTAATTTGATATAAGACCGCTTCAAGCAATGGACCACCAACATTGTCAAAATAGATATCAATACCCGCACTTGCAATTTTCCTCAATTCTTTAGTTGCTTCAGTGTTTTTATAATCAATCACATGATCAAGACCACAATCTTCAAGCCAACCACATTTTTCCTCACCGCCAGCAATTCCAATTACATTACAGCCCTTAATTTTTGCAATCTGTGCAACCACTGAGCCAGTTGCTCCAGATGCTCCCGACACCACAACAGTTTCGCCTTCTTTTGGCTCACCAATATCAAGCAACCCAAAGTAGGCAGTGACCCCAGTTAACCCTAGAACATTCAACATCGTGGGAATTGGGAGGAGTTCTGGTATGACTCTAAACCCTTTTCCATCAGATATTAGGTGTGTTTGCCAACCAACAAATCCACTAACCAAGTCACCTTCTTTAAAATTTGGATTTTTGGATTGTATGACTCTGCCCATTCCACCTGATCGAATCACTTCATCAATTTGTATTGGTGGAAGATAACCTGGTACGTCTGTAAGCCACATTCTCTGAGTAGGATCCACCGACAGGTATTCTGTTTGTATCAATATATCGCCCTCATTTAATTCAGGCATAGCTTCTTCAATCAACTCGAAATTTGATGCTTCAACCAAACCTTTTGGCCTTGTTTTTAAAATCCACATCTTATTTGTTAAACTCATATTATTCTCCAGATTTAGGATTTAGCGAATCTTGCCCAAACAACAAGCCAGTATGCATTAATAGTATTAGTAAACCGTTTCATTAAGATAATATTACAACCTACAAGTGCTAAATACCTATAAACAACCCCACTTAGAATCAATAAAGATCGACTTTTATTATAGCAAAGCTTTATTTATATTTATAGGTGAGAAAAAATTTTATTATAAATAAAATCATCTAGAGATTTATCATTAATAATAAATCACATATCAAATCAATTAATATTGCTCAAAAATACCAAAAACAAATTACTGATTTTTCACAAAAATGGAATGGTGATTTCAAAATACTTCACTCCTTTTTTAAGTCTCTCCATATTCATTCATCATATGATATAGATATTATCAAGCCATACTTTAAAGATTGGTCTAATATGGAAGGTTTTGCAGATTTATTAGTTAGACCAAAGAACAATATTGAATGTGCTATAATTTTAAAAACTTGTTATATATGTAATATATTATTAACTGTTTCTGCAGGGAAAACAAATTTAACTGGGAGTGCTACTCCAAATGGAGGTGTAATATTATCTACTTCTTTTCTAACAAAGACAGATATTGAATTAGATTTAAAAAATAAAGAAGCATCATGTCCAGTTGGAATTCCTCTTGAAAATTTTAGAAATAAAGTACTGGAATTATCAAATAATAAACTTTATTACCCTGTAGACCCTACTAGTAGAAATGATGCATTAGTTGGTGGAACATTATCAACTAATGCTTCTGGTTTTATTCCAGGTCAAAAAGGTTCAACAAGATATTGGGTTAAAGAAATCGAATTTTTATTACCCAATGGTGATTTTGTTGAGATTAAAAGGGGTCAATATATTTCAGATAAGGGGTTTTTTACATTAGAATACGATAGTATCACTATACAATTACCAATTCCAACATATAATAGACCAAAAATAAAGAATGCTAGCGGATTATATTCTGATAAGAATGGAACTATTGACTTAGTTGATTTAATTATTGGAAGTGAAGGAATCTTAGGAATGATAACTTCATGTCAATTGGGTTTAGCTAATAATCCAAAAAGTAAATTAGAATTATTTATATCATTAAATAGCGAATCAGAAGCTATTGATTTTCATGATTTTTTAAATAATCATTTTAATCATGAATTAAGTCAAACCACAGCAATGGAATACTTTGGATATAATTCACAAAATTATATGAATCATAAAGAATTTTTATTTTCAAATGACAATGACGTAGGAATTTATTTACAAATTCCAATCTATAATGATTCTATGGATTCAAAAATTGAAGAATGGATTCAGATATTTCAATCATTTAATTCAAATATAGATTTAGATAGTATTATTGTTTTAAATGATCCCAATAATTGGAAAAAGTTTTTTGAAGCTCGTCATTCACTCCCTGATAATGCATTAACCAAAACACAAAGACTGGGAGGTGTTAGTATTATAACAGATACTATTGTACCTCAACATAATTTTCGAATTTATCTTGAAAAGGTCCATGAAAGGCTGAATAAGTCCAAAATTGAATATTTATTATTTGGACATCTGGGGGATTGTCATTTGCACTTTCATTTAATTCCGAATAATAAACAAGAAAAAGAATCTTTGGAAATTTACGATTATTTAATCGATCTTTCATCAAAGCTTGATGGTGTGTATTCAGCCGAACATGGAACAGGAAAAAGAAAAAGAAATGATTTTAAAAAGTGCTATGGCGTAGAAGCAGTTGAAATGGTAAAAAAACTAAAGAACTCCATAGACCCAAATAATTATTTAAACCGTGGTAATCTAATAAGCTATAATTGAATTTTCAGTATAATACACTACAACTCCCTACATATATCACGAATTTTATCTGGAGCAGGGATTGTTTTGTTAAGCTTATAATTAAAAGCAACCAAAGTAAATAGTGCTGAAAGCACTGGAGATTCATTATCTTTTAAGAATATCGCAGTTAACATGTCAAAGCTTTTATTGCCAACTCTCACAATTCGTTGACCTATATCTAAACCTGAAGGATGAATAACTTGTTGATGATACTGTACATTCATTGATGCAAGTATAATTCCATCGACTTCTCCACTATTTCTAGTGCTGAATCCAAGTGATTCATAAAATTCTAAACGCGCATTTTCCATAAAGGTTAGATATGCCGCATGATTTATGTGACCCATCGCATCAAGATCTCTCCATCGTGTCTGAAGACTCATCCAATGCTCAAAATCATTTCGTGAATACTTTTGTTTTTTCATTTGCGGAGAGGGAGGGATTCGAACCCCCGATACACTAGGTGTATACCGCATTTCGAGTGCGGAGCATTCAACCAGACTCTGCCACCTCTCCCTTCGTCTATAAAAGTACTAAAAATGAGTCAAATTAACTAATATCAAAAAAGCCACTAAGACCAGATTATTCAATCACATATATAGCTATCGCTTTCCCAAATTTTTCTGTATGCGATGAGAACTGAGCATTTCCCTTATCATCAATACTAGATGACTGATAAATTTTATTATCTGTATTCATAATCAACACACCATTAGCACCCAATTTTGCAGCTTCAATTTTTAATCGTTCAATGACTTTGTCCATTTTACTTTGCCAAGTAAAAAGTATTACAGGATCTTTAAATGCGAAATTGCTTCCAGCATCAATTAATGCGATTTTTTCATATTCTACTGGATAGTCTAAATATATTTTTACATTAGATGGATCAATTGATGCTTTAGTTTCACCTACAATTACATGAGAAACAGGCATACAACTGATAAAAAATATGATTACTAGAGATAGGATTGATTTAATTATCTTATGCATAATTTATTCCTGCTTTTTTAAGATTAATTTATTTTCATTTTAATAATACCATCTTTTTAGTATTAATATGAATAATTTTATCACAGTAGTTATTATTAAATTTAATTATACTATATTAAGGAGAATGATATGATATATGGTAATTCAAAAAACACTACATTCACACAATCTACGGCCAACTGTACTGCAGCTGTAGGTTTCTTTCTTGCAATGATACTTAGGAGTTTTTATCCGACTGCACTTGATACTGATTGGTACTGGTATTTATTCGGGGCAATTTTATTCTCTTTACCTGGATTACTATCTTCCTATAAACAATTCAAATCAGGATACTCACTGAAACAAATTGAGTTAACGAAAAGACCTTTTAGAATTTGGGATTAAAAAAAACCCCGCTACTAGACGGGGTTATATATATTATTTAAATAAACTGTTTACTTTGTTATATCGAAGTTTTTAACCTCTGTAACATTGCCTTTTTCATCCCAGTAAGTCCACTCACCTGTTTCAACGCCATTACGAATAATACCTTCTTCCTTTTTACGTCCATTTTCATACCAAACAACCCATACACCATCACGAACACCCTTCTTATAACTTACTACAGACTTTAATCTACCATTTTCATATTCGGAATATTTATAATCCCATTTACCAACTAAATGTCCATCTTTATATATTTTTTTCCACTCATTTCTTCCCTTACTCGTTTTAGCAATCCAACCACCATCTCCATTTTTAACAAGAAATTTACCATTGGAGCTCCATCGATTTATTAAAAAATATTCTCCATTTTTCCATACACCTTCTTCTTGTTTTTGCCCATTAGCATGCCAAGTAATCCAATCTCCATTTGGAGTATCATCTTCTTCATAACCTTTCTCAGATTTTATTTGACTATCATCATAATATTCCTGTTTAAATGACAAATCAAGTACCAACCTACCATCTTCATACATCTGCTTTTGTTTTTTCGTACCATCTTCATTCTTACTAACCCATCCGCCTTTTCCATCTTTAACAAGAAAATTACTATTTGAATTCCATCTATTAATTAAATAATACTCACCATCTTTCCATGTACCCTCTTCTTTAGTGTTGCCATTTTCAAACCAAGTAGTCCAGGTTCCAATTTCAATATTATTTTTGAATGATTTTTTAGTTTTAATAGATCCATTATCATAATATTCATATTCATATGTTAATTCTTCCTGTAAGCGACCATTACTATATGTTTGACGTCCATCTTCTTTACCTAAACTAGTAAATTCAATTACATCACCATCGATTTCACCATTTTTAAAATTTACAGTTTTTGTTTTTACTCCAACCTTATTCCAATACGTCCACTTACCATGTTCTTCACCGTTTTTATTATAACCAGACTTCTTCTTATTCCCATTATCGTACCATACGGTGGACAAACCATCCCATCCACCATTTACATAATGTCTTTCTTGATGTTTCTGCCCATTTGAATACCAGAATTTGTATAAACCTTCACGTTTACCACTTATATAATTACCTTCTTCTACCTTCTGTCCATTTTCATCCCAATGAATAAAAACACCATTAGGTAGTCCATTCTTATAATTCCCTAATTCCATTTTTTGACCATTTTCGAACCACACTGAACTTGGACCATCCCACATACCGTAACTGTACGTTCTCTCTTCTTGCTTTTGTCCATTCTCATACCAATTAGTATAGATTCCAAACTTTTCACCATCTATATGATAACCTTCTTTTTGTTTTTGTCCATTATTAAACCAATAAACAAATGGTCCATTTAATTTTCCTTCACGATAATTTATTTCACTTTTCTTCTCATCATTTTTATACCAAACCATACTTGGTCCATCTACAAAGTCATTCCTATAATAAATTTGCTTATCCAATTCTCCATCTTCTCTCCAGTATGTGATTAAACCATCAATTTTTCCAGAATTATAATTTATTTCTTCTTTCTTTATACCGCTCTCATACCAAAAAGTTGTAATTCCATGAAGCAAACCAGTTTCATATGATTTTTGATATAGTTTTATACCATCATTGGACCATGCAGTATAATATCCATCTAATTTTCCATGTACATATGCTCCATCAGATTTCATATTCCCATTTTCATACCAGTAAGTAAAACTACCAACTAAATCACCATCCAAATATGTTGCATCTTCTTTCATATTTCTATTTTCAAACCAACTCGTATATTTTTGATCCAACTTTCCATTTCTATAGGTACAACTCACATTCTTATTGCCCTTCGTATACCAGGAAGCGAATGCCCCATTTAAGGCGCCATCACGATACTGTTCCTCTCTTATTTTATTACCATCTATATCATAAAAAGTAAACAAACCGTTTTTCACGTTATTTTCTAATCTACCTTTAAATTCAACCTGACCATTCTGATACCAGCTTCTATAATATCCAGCTGCAATACCTCTTATATACCTTTTCTCCCAATGTTTTGAACCATTATCATATAATTCAAAAACCTTACCATTAAAAGGTTTATCAGAATTTGGCATAAATTTAATACCACCATAATCTAGAAGATGGTTAACATTTATCTTGCTTTGTGCAAGTGTATATCCACTTATTATTATAGTTATAAAGATTATTTTATGTAATATTCTAATATTCATAATTTTATTTTGTCACCATGAATTATATTGTAAAACTCCGCATTATTTAATTATAAAACAAAATATAATATAAATTAAGCATATCATTAAAATTAATTATTATTTAATTTAAAATTCACTTTTATCTCCCTCGGAGGTAATTCTGCAGGTATTCTATTTCCGCAGCAAGTTTTT
>JAPYRG010000033.1 GCA_029936965.1 Fidelibacterota bacterium | reverse complement strand
GCACTTATTCCTATTTTCTCTTATGATGGTTCTTCTGCAATGGATAATTTTTTTGATTATTATAATGGTAATGGTGCATCAGCAGTTTTATGGAGAGATGAGATTGATCCAAATAATCCTGGATACTGGGGATCAGATGCGACTGTAGAAGAAATAGTCCATGTAATAAATGTTGTGGGACATACAAATATCTATCCATCTGCTTTTTCAGTACAACCAAACTCATCATTGCTTACGGATGCGATGGATGTGGCAAGAGGGGGTCAGTTTATTCAACACCCTGGAAATTATCCACAAGAAGCATGGTATCACTATGATGATTATACATGTGATTATGAGTGCATGGCTATTGAATATCTATATTGGTGTATTGTTACAGATATGGGAATTCTATCTGATAATCAAACTTGCGCAGGAATAGCCAATGAATGGGAGCCATGTACCTCGGAACTATTTGAAGAGATAGACACTCTTATGTTTTCTTTGATCAACAACATTGACTACCTATTGCCTCAATTAGCTCCAGATGGAAATTATTGTCCATTTAGTGTTCAAATAGGAAATGAAGGTATTCATCCTCAGTCATTTCAACTATTTTCTGCTTATCCTAATCCTTTTAATCCAGAAACTATTATTAATTATACGGTACCAAGCGGTACTACATTTCGTATCGAAATAATCGATATTCAAGGAAGGCTTATAAAGACATTGATAAATGATAAAATTTCTCAAGATCAGGGTCAGATTAAATGGAACGGGAGAGATAAGAACGGACTTTTGATGTCTTCAGGCATATATTTTTATCGGCTGTCGTCTCCTGATTTTATAGAATCAAAAAAGATTGTTTTATTAAGATAAATAATATCTTGAAATGATGAGTGATGGTTCTATTTAAGATATATTTATTTCTATATCTTTTTGGTTTTCTTATACCTCAAAAAACTACTCATCCAGTCTTAAATAATATTAAGATCCCAGTTACTATTTCTCATCAAGGAGGAAATAAGGTATATCCAGATCAATCTATCTTAGCATTTAACAATTCAGTTAACCTAGGTATACAAGTATTAGAATTAGATGTTCATAAAACATTGGATGGAACAATAGTTATCCATCATGATGCATCAATTGATCGCCTTACAAACAAGACTGGAATGATTAAAGAGATGGAATGGGCAGATTTGCAGAGTGTTGATGGAGCTTATAATTGGACAATAAATGGAGAAGATTATCCATATCGAGGCAAAGGAATAAAAATTTTATCTTTATCGCAGCTTATAGAGAAGTACCCTGATAAAATATATGATATAGAAATTAAACAAAGTGATCCGCCAATTGAGGACGATTTATGTAATCTACTTAGAAATCATGATATAACAACAGATCAAGTAATCGTAGCATCATTCTACGATGATATAATTAATCGATTTCATGAGGTGTGCCCAGAAGTTGCAATATCTCTATCTGTAAATAAAGGGACAAAATTATATTTATTAAGTAGGATAGGATTAGAACGTTTACTTCCAATAAATTCAGTAATTGCACAATTACCATTACAATTTTCCTCTCCTTTTGGAGATTTAAGTTTGGATAAGCGTTATATTAATGCTTTTTCTAAAGGAGACAGGCAAGTATGGGTATGGACTGTAGACGATTCAAGTGAAATGGAAGAAGTGCTTGAAATTGGTGTGCATGGAATACTTACAGATAGACCAGATATATTAATGAATGTTATTCAAGAATAAACCCATGATATAGGCCCATATAATAGGGAAGAAGGAATACCGTACCATTTGCTAGAACACGTCCATCTTCTCCTGTATTCAAACGCCATGGATCCCGATTCCAATGGTTAAAATGTGATTCATCAACAGGAATAACCTTCCCATTTTTTCTATAACCACTAGAACTCATGTCATTATCATCAAATGTTCTAGTTGATGGGTGAAATTTGTTAATATCAATACGGTGGCTGTTAGTATGTCTCCAGTTAAATCGATCTAATGGAAATCTAATTAGGGTCTCTACAGATTCTTCTAGCCATCCTTCATATGGATCAAGTTCATATTCTCCCCATGGATCTTCAAAAATTAACCCTTTGCAAGAAGCTACAAATGCAAAATTGAAAAAAGGGTTTAATTCAGGTGCTTCTTGTTGCCATGCCATCCAAAATGATAAAGCATATCGAGAACGTAATTCTGGATCAGTTTCATAATTGATAAGATTATAATAACACATAAAAGCCATCTCATCATCAGATTGATTTCCTGTACCAAATCCACGTTGAAATTTCATATCTGTCATATTTTGAGCATAACCATGTTTATCTATAAGTATTTGTGCGATTTCCCGGTATTTATTATCACCGGTAATATGCGCTGTAGTTACTAAATAGGATAACAGACTTAGTGAATTCAATCCTCTTTCTACAAACCATCTTTTATCAAAATTTAATTCTTCAGGGCTATATCTTGCCCAGCGAGTAGGTGCTCCATCATGTTCCATTAATTGAAAACCCTGTTCGATAATATGATCAGTAAGTCCTTTTATTTGTTCTCTTACTCTCTCTTTTTCAAATTCAGTATCTGCAACGAGATCATAATATAAAGCATATAGAAAGTAATGACCATCTAGCTCATCGGAACTTGTATCCGTTTTATAATACCATTTTCCATCAGCACTTACTGGCCAACGTGGTTTGTATATTTTCCACATTGCGTCATCAGTATCTTTCTTATGCTTATCTCTTTCTATTCTGCCAATATTTGGGTCGGGTCCACTGGTTGGTAATACGGTGCGAGCTACATAACCAGGAGGGGGAGAGTGTTTATTACCTTGAGTAACATCTCCAAGAAATACCATCGCATCAAACGCCTTTTTTGCTCGAACTTTTGCTTGAATACTACCAGTTGCAGCATAGGCAAAGCATTCTCCAGCACCATACATACTTGTCCAAAGACCATCATTGTCACTATCGTATTGTTTCCAATTCTGTTTCACACCAGGTTTTTCCATGGTGACTTCAAGAACAAACTGATATGGCGTTCTTCTAGAGTATCTATCAATTTCATCTTCATACCATTTCGCTTTTTCAACAAGAGTAATAGGTTTGCGTTGTATTACACTGACACCATTGGCCGTTGCAAACCAAGCATCCCCGTTGGGAGTTACAGCTATAGATCGAATATAGTCATCAGGGAGCCAGCGTTTTCCTTGTCTATATTCCCACACATTTCCATCATAATGTATCGCACCTTTTGTTGTTCCAAACCAAATATCTCCAGAATTTCCAGCAGCCATAGTTGTAAAATCATTAAATGGTAAGCCATCTTCACCTGTAAATAGATGCCATAATTCATCATAATATCCTACACCTTGAGGAGCAGCAAACCATAATCTACCAAAAGCGTCTATAGTTACTGCTCTTGAATCGCGCAACCCCCAACTCCGGTCCTTATTATAAGGTAATACTTGTCGCCATCCCTCTTTTGGTGATCGTAGTTTGAGTAATGCTGAATCAGTTGCTACATATGAAAACCCAGAACCTGAAACAGCTATTTGTCTAATATTTTTTGCTGGTATCTTTAACTCTACAGGTCTTGTATTAGGAGTAAAGGGAGGTTTCGAAGATTGTTTAAATGTATTTCCATATCTTCTCTCAAATAAGATGATATCATTTGACGTTCCAAGCATAATATTATTATAAAAACTAAGATCATTGTTTTTTAATGGAATTTTATATCTTGATGGAATTATAATCGTTTTATCTAACCTTCCATTTTTAATTATATAAATTTTGCTATTTGATAGCATATTATTTTTTTCGTCACCACCTAATATAGCTACCTCATTACCATTTGAAGCTAAAAGCCAAATATCAGTATTTTCTAATCCATCAATATTTACCCATTGTTTGTTAGAGTAAGCTATTAGTCCTTTAGATGTGGAAACAAAAACTGTTCCATCATTTGTGGAAACAATATCTCTAACATCATTACTTGGTAAACCATTATCTGAATTAAATATAATTCGCTGTTCTTGCAAAAACGTCCCCACAGATAGAGAGCCAGGGGAGTTTCCAAATAGGAATAAAAATAATAAGTTGAATATTGAAATTAATCGAATCATAAATAAATAAAATATTGTATTATTTTGTATGAATTTAATCTATAAGTAGATGAAATGTCAGCTTATAGATACCCTTTTAGCTTTATCAAGGATGATAGTAATTTATATAATGACCAAATTGAAAATTTACACAATGAAAGAGTATTAAATTAATTAATGATTCAAGGACTTTTATCTGACCCGTCTTTTATACCTGTTACAATAGTTGTTGCTCTATTTGTTTTATTTTCCTATTGGCAAAAATTAAATAAGTATATTATCCATCTATCTATTGTGTATGTTGCATTTCTTGTTTTTACTGCCCTATCATACAGGGGATATGATCAAGCTGAAGTAGAGGATGCTAATTTAGCCATTGAAGACTCATCTAGTGAACATGTAGATACCATATTAAGTGCACAAACGAATAGCTCTAAGGATGACAAACCAGACTTCGAATCCTCTAGTACTTTTGCAATAAAAGAATATATTCCTAAAGAAGAGAAAGTGGATAACTTACCAAAGACAATTTCAGTAAAAAGGTTAATTGTATGTGAAAATATAAATTTTAAGCTAAGGAAGCCTATAAGGATTCGAGATGTATTTCTAGATAGTACATCTCGAATTTATTGTTTTGCTGGCATAAAAAACCCAGATAAGTCTGAAAATATTTCTCACTATTGGGAATACAATGGAAAACCTTATGCTAAGGTACATATGAATATTAGCGTATCTGAATATTTTCGCTGTTGGTCTTACGTAACTCCTAAAGAGGGGGACACAGGTCAATGGTCTATATCCGTTATGGATGATCAAAATAATGTTTTAGAGAAACAGAAATTTACAATTGAGTCATATGCAGACAGTGGGAATTAATCGCTTAATTATAAAATTAATATTATTATTTATTTTGTTTTCTACATGTAATAATAAAGAAAAATCTTATTCAAAAATTCCCATCATATGGAAAGAAATAAATTGGAACAAATATGATGGGATAAAAATACTTAAAGGTAGAAATAATACCTTACCAATAAATGCATGGGTTGCAATTATAAATAATAATGATCCTACTATAGAGATCAATGTGATAGTTTCAGATGACTTGGATCGCAAAGAAACATTATCGCAATTTTCAAAAAATAATAAAGCAAAAGTGGTAGTGAATGGCGGTTATTTTCTTATGAACAAAAACCCTGCTGAACATGTAGGCCTCTTATATGTAAATAATCAAACTATATCTCCAGCATTAAAATCGTTAATTAGAAATAATAAACGGTATTTTACAGCTAGAGGAGCTTTAGGGTTTTTAGATAACGGTGATGTTGATATTGCGTGGGTTACAAGTAGAAATGATTCTCTATTCTACTTCCCGGAACCTGTAGAAAATTATCCTGACAAACCTGTCAATTCATTTGATTTTACTAAATCATTACTTTGGGATGTAGATGATGCAATTCATGCTGGCCCCGTTTTGATGCATAATGGAGAAATTAGGATAACTACTAATGAGGAAGTCTTTTTTGGCTCTTCTATACCAAAAATTCATCCTCGAACTGCTGCAGGTTATCGCAAAAACGGTGAATTGGTGTTGTTAGTTGTAGATGGAAGACAAGTTAATAGTCGCGGTGTGGACTTAATGGAGCTAGCTATCATTATGAAAGATTTAGATTGTATAGAGGCGATTAACTTGGATGGTGGAGGCTCTAGCGCTATGGTGGTTGATGGAAAATTGATCAATCGTCCTTCAGGAACATCCAGTCAAAGAGAAGTTATGTCTGCCATAGAAATATCTTTAAGAAACTGAATTAATTAATGTGTAATTAATATGCGTAAATCACATAAGATAGCGATGTTAGGGACTGGATTTATTGCCGATTTCTATACTGCTACTTTGCATTCTCAAAGAACATTAGATCGTGTACATACTGTATACTCTCGATCGATAGATAAAGGTAATCTTTTTAAGGAAAAATGGAGTATAAATAACAGCACAGATGATATGCACGCTGCTATGCAAGATAATGATATAGATACTGTAATAATTGGTTTGCCAAATCATCTTCATAAGGATGCAGTTTTAGCTGCTGTGGATGCTGGGAAATCTATTTTATGTACAAAACCTTTAGGAAGAACATCTATAGAAGCATTAGAAATGTTAGATGCAGTTGAAAAACAAGGAATATTTAATGGATACTTAGAAGATTTAGTGTATCCACCAAAAACATTAAAAGCTATTCATTCAGTAAATGATGGCTCTATTGGTAAAGTTATGTGGGCTCGTTCACGAGAAACACATTCTGGTCCTCATAGCGATTGGTTTTGGGATAATGATCTTGCTGGCGGTGGTGCAATTATAGATATGGGCTGTCATTGTGTAGAGATTATTCGGAATTTTATTGGTAAAGGCATACGTCCTGTTGAAGCTATGTGCTGGTCGGATACTTTGGTGCATCCAATTGAAGGAGAGGATCATGGCATCGGCTTAATACGGTTTGAAAATGGAGCAATAGGTCAATTTGAGGTTAGTTGGGCCTTTAGAGGAGGTATGGACTTGAGAGATGAAATATCTGGAACAGAAGGAACTATATGGCTTAATCACTGGTTAAGAACAGGATTCGAAATGTTTACATCAGGTTCTAAAGGAGGATATGTTTCAGAAAAAGCTGAAGGGGAGAGTGGTTGGTTATTTCCAGTTGGTGATGAGGCAGCAGAGCTTGGGTATACGCATATGTTTAACGATATGTTTGAAGCTATGGATAATGAAGAAGAACCAATGGAGACATTTTATGATGGATATATTGTAAATACTATAATTGATGCATGCTATAAGTCCGCTCAAACAAAACTATGGGAGCCTATAAATATTTCTTTATGGCGAGGAGAAGAAAATGTGTCTCATCTAAGAAATACAAAAGAAATTGATGGTCATATATTAATTAAAACAGAAGTCATGCCAGATGGAACTACTAAGCAAATATTAAAAGATCCAGAAACTGGTAAGATATCTGAAAGGTATATTTAATTAATATACTTTAATGAATTATTTTAGAAGATTATATAGCTGGGTTTTGCATTGGTCTAATACAAAATACGGTGTCCCTGCATTATTTATTTTATCATTATCTGAATCTTCATTTTTTCCAATACCTCCAGATGTTTTTTTGATAGCTTTAGCTTTAGGAATGCAATCCAAGGCACTGTATTTCGCATTTGTTTGTAGTCTAGCAAGCATTTTAGGGGCAATAATAGGTTATACAATCGGACATTTTGCTTGGTGGAATAGCATAGGAGAATATACTGCTGTTGCAATGTTCTTTTTTAATCATATACCAGGATTCTCTTCTGAATTGTTTACTGCTATTCAGCAAAAGTTTGATTTGTATAACTTTTTTATAGTATTTACAGCTGGATTTACTCCAATTCCATTTAAGATTATTACCATTTCTGCTGGTGCATTTAATATTAATTTTTCTATGTTTATAATTGCTTCAACTATTAGTAGGTCTGCAAGGTTCTTTTTGGTTGCGTTGCTAATTAAAAAGTTTGGTAAACCAATTACCGCATTTATTGATAAATATTTTAATATTGTATCAATTGTATTTACAATCTTGTTAATTGGCGGTTTTTTTGCATTAAAAGTTTTGTTTTAGCTATTTTAGATTGTTTTCAAAATAGAGTAGATTATTATCCATTACATACTTATAAGATTTAATATTGCGGGGTGTAGCGCAGCCCGGTTAGCGCGCGTCGTTAAGGACGACGAGGCCGGAGGTTTGAATCCTCTCACCCCGACAATGAAAATATTATGAACAATAAATACGATCATCTAACTATTGAACCAAAATGGCAGGCATTTTGGGAGAACAATAAGACATTTAAGGTTGAGTTAGATCTTAATAAACCAAAGTATTATATATTAGATATGTTTCCTTACCCATCGGGTCAGGGTCTTCATGTTGGTCATCCGCTAGGTTATACAGCTACAGATATATTATCTAGATATAAACGTATGAGGGGATTTAATGTGTTACATCCAATGGGTTGGGATGCATTTGGTCTTCCTGCAGAGCAATATGCAGTTGAAACAGGAACTCACCCTGTTAACACAACAAAGAAAAATATAGAAATATTTAAATCACAGATTAAGAGTCTTGGCTTTTCATATGACTGGGATCGTGAAATTAATACAACTGATCCAAGATATTACAAATGGACTCAATGGATATTTTTACAATTATATAAAAAAGGTTTAGTGTATCAGGATAAAGTTCCAGTTAATTGGTGTCAAGAATTAGGAACTGTACTAGCAAATGAAGAAGTAATTGATGGGAAATCAGAAAGAGGAGGACACCCTGTAGTTCGGAAGCCAATGAAACAATGGGTCTTTCGAATAACGGATTATGCAGAGTCTCTGCTAACAGGATTAGATAATCTTGATTGGCCGGACAATGTAAAGGAATTACAGAGAAATTGGATAGGCAGGTCAGATGGTGCAAATGTTATTTTTGATCTACCTTCTATAAGTGAAAGAATAAGTGTATTTACAACTAGACCAGATACATTATTTGGAGCAACATATATGGTTTTAGCTCCTGAGCATCCGCTTGTTGACGTTATAACGAAAGAAGAGTTTAAAAACGATGTCTTAAAATACGTTGAAATTACATCGCATAAGTCCGATTTAGATCGCGGTGAATTAAATAAAGATAAAACGGGAGTATTTATTGGATCTTATGCTATTAATCCTCTTAATAATGAGGAAATACCGATATGGATATCAGATTATGTCCTCATGTCTTATGGAACAGGTGCTATAATGGCTGTTCCAGGTCATGATCAACGTGATTATGAATTTGCTCAAAAGTTTAATTTACCAATCATGCAAGTGGTGTCTGGAGGAGATATTTCTGATAGTGCATTTACCGATATTGATAAAGGTGTGATGATTAACTCGTCAATATCTGATGGTTCTTTTAGTATTAATGATTTAACGGTAAAAGATGCTATAGAGAAAACAATAGCTTACTTAGAAAATATTAATAAAGGAAAAAGGGCAGTAGAGTATAAGCTTCGAGATTGGCTTTTTTCTCGACAAAGATATTGGGGAGAGCCATTCCCAATTATACATATAGGAGATAAATATAAGGCAGTTCTAGATGAAGAATTACCCGTATTATTGCCAGACGTGGATAAATATGAACCTACAGGAACAGGAGAATCACCTTTGGCTGCAATTGATAGCTGGGTCAATACAACAGATAAAGAAACTGGGGAAAATGCAAAAAGAGAAACGCATACAATGCCGCAATGGGCAGGGTCATGTTGGTATTATCTACGCTTTCTTGATCCTAATAATGATAAACAACCATGGGATAAAGATATTGAAAAGTATTGGATGCCTGTTGATTTGTATGTTGGTGGGGTAGAGCACGCTGTTTTACATTTATTATATTCCCGATTTTGGCATCACGTCTTACATGATTTAGGACTCGTTTCCACTAGAGAACCTTATAAAAAGTTATTTAATCAGGGAATGATTCAAGGTGAAGATGGTCAAAAAATGAGTAAATCAAGAGGAAATGTAATTAACCCTGATGATGTTATTAATGAATACGGTGCAGACTCTATGCGTTTATACGAAATGTTTATGGGTCCATTAGAAAAATCGAAACCATGGTCAACGAAAGGATTGCAAGGTTGTTCTAGATTTGCTGAAAAAGTTTGGCGAATATATAGTAATACTGATAAATATTCGGAAAAACCTGATTCTGAAGAAACAATACGATTATTGCATCAAACAATAGCTAAGGTTACAAATGACTTGGATAATATGCGTTTTAACACCGCAATATCTCAAATGATGATTTTTAGCAATCATGTACAAGCTCTTGAACAAATTAGTACAGATACGCTTAAAACATTTTTATTATTATTAAATCCATTTATACCACATATGGCTGAGGAAATAAATGAACATTTGAGTGCGTATGAATCTATATCATATGCAGAATGGCCAAATTTTAATGCAGAACTTGCAAAGGAGGCTTTAATTACCATTGCAATACAGGTTAATGGAAAATTGCGTGGTAATATTCAAGTCAAATCGGACATTGATGATAAAACCTTAAAATCCGAGGCCTCTAATATAGAAACTGTAAAAAAACACCTAGATGGAAGGGATATTATTAAGAAGATCATCGTACCAGGTAGATTAGTTAACTTTGTTGTAAAATAAATTCTACTACAGTTGAGTAACTCCAGCTATATAGATAGTGGTAATGCTTACAACTCCAACAATAATAGCAACAATAAACCCTAAGTAAAATGGTTTCAATCCTAACTTTTTAAATTTATTAATTTTAGTATTATATCCAACAGCAGACATTGCAATAATTAGAAGATTTTCTGCTGATCCTTTTGTGAATTGAATAATACTACCCCATAGTTCGATTCCAATTTTATATTCGTAATAGTCTCCAAATGTCCTTATTAATCCAAATATTATAAAACCAATAATGAAGTACGGAAAAATAGAACCAATACTTATTATCTTATTACTATTGTGAATATTGGCTTTAAAGGATAAATGAGCTAAAAAGGGTATAACAACTACCATTGTGGTATTTCTTACTAGTTTTATTACAGTTGATATCTCTAATACAGAAGGATTTGAATATTGTTGAGCATAAATCATTCCAGAGCCAGCTACTTGAGCTGTCTCATGTATTGAAGATCCTAAGAATAATCCAATGGCTAAAGAATGATCATTTAATATATAATATCCTATAATTGGATAAATAAACATAGCTAATAGTCCAAATATTGTAATATTAGCAATAGCATAAGATATTTCTTCTTTTTTTGCATTAATCAATGGGGCAAGAGCCATAATTGCTGTTGCACCACATATACTTGTTCCTACAGCAATTAATAAGGACAAATTATCAGATACTATAAAGTAGTTTCGAAGTATCTTTATGGATATGATGGCCATCATGATACAGGGTGTTATAATAATTATACCTGTTAAGCCGTATAGCGCGATATCTCCAAGACTTAACCTGATACCAAGCAGAATGATTCCAAGTTTTAATACATAATTCGTGCAAAACGTAAAACCATCAGTATAATCTGTTAACTTATTAATAGTATTACCAAAAACTAATCCGATAACAATTGCTATAATAAATAGGAGAAATTGGGCTATACGATAAACCAAAAATTAAAAACCCCAAAGAATCTGATATAATTCTTGCTAAAAAAAGAGAAAGAACACAAATAAGTATTCCTTTTAACCTATTTACCATATTATGTAATTATACATAATATATATTATACGACATTTATATTTTATACCCAATATTACAAAGCAGTAG
>JAPYRG010000032.1 GCA_029936965.1 Fidelibacterota bacterium | reverse complement strand
AACCACTCCAACGACCTAACGTACGTGCCAATACCAATCCTACCGAACGGAAAACAATAGTATCTCCAACGGAAGCATTTGCATACACTTCAATTTCATATGTACCAGGGTCTTTAAACCTAGAATGACCCAAGTAGGTATAATCATCCAATGTATCTAGAGCAATTCTTTTATTCTCTATATCTAGAATTACATCTATAGCTCTTTCTAATGTATCCGTTATTATCACATCAAAGTAATGCGTGAATGCGTTATTTTGAATCATATTAATTGTAAGGTGTGGACGAGGAACATGACGAACATCTACCCGGAAAATAATTGTGTCACGAGCATTCTTTTCATCCGTTGCTATAATTTCAAAAAATGCATACCCGCTCCATAATTGATCGGGTATTATTATCATTGTGTCACCTAAGTTTGTAGATATATACTCAGCAGGAAATATAGAAATATTATTACCATCCGTATCAATAACCCAGCTTCCATTAATCAACTCCCAACTTGCTGCAACAACAGAATTAAATATCAATAACGTATCATCAACATCCGTAACAAATTGACCTAAATCAAACTGAATTGTATCATTTTCATAAATTTCTTGATCGGGAATAATAGACCATCTTGGTCTATCATTTACCTCAACAACATCAAGAAGTATCGAATCAATAGCATACGTCGCTTCAATATCTGTAGCCATAAAAGTAACTTTAATATCTTCTGCCCAATAATTAGAATCGGAATCAAAGTTTGCAAATGTTCGAGATAAAGAATCTTGTATTAATTCTAGAGTTAAAGATTGTTTCGCAAGGCGTTCAAAATTATCCGGTATTTGTCTCTGAATTACATCACTTTCAAGTAACATACTTTTTATTTCACTCTTTGTAAAATACCTTTCATATAATTTTTCTCTAACTGAATTAGGGGTTCCTGGACCAAACACCAATGAAATTCTGGGATAACCTGGATGGGATATGGTGTCCTCTATTACTGCCTGCCAGGAAATATCCGTACTGTCATCGTTGTCTTCATCTATAATATATTTCGTAAGATTAATTGAAAATAATCCATCATGATCTTCAAAAAACGATGTGTCAGGTAAAGGTAGATCGGGCAAATTATATTTTAAATCCCATGATTCTCCTGAACGAAAATATGGTCGATCATTTACTGGATAAATTGTTAATGGGTAAATCAAAGTATCTGATAAACCCCATGAATCGTTTACTATAAGACGAATATTATATATTCCAGTATCTGGTGGGGATGGAACCCATGTCACAATACCTGTAATATGATCAATAGACATAGTTGCTCCCAATGGATAATCTATTTCTGCAATCGGAGGCACAGGATTCCCATTAACAAAGATCGTTAAAGTATCCCATTCAATGAAATAATTAAGACTGTCTCCTCTTATGGTTAATGAATCAACATCGGTTGCTGTAGCCATCCCCGTATACAAACTATCTTCCCATGCAGTTCTTATAGTGAAAGGACCAATAACAGGAGGAGTATTTATTCTTTCAAGAATTTCAGATCGAACAGACGTTGTATCCAGTTCATTTCCTGCAACATCAACAGCAGTAACAAACAATTGATATAGATTACCGGGCATTAAACTAACAGTTGTATCCATCGAAATATCTGTGCCGGTAGATACCCAATCAACTATTCTAGTAGTATTTGTATCATCTGGAGCCACAACATCGTACTCCATAACCTTATATCTATATTCAAATATACCTGATCCCTCAAAACCTTGATAGGTAGAATCAAGAGATCCCGACCAGCCTGCACTTATTACATCCGTAGAAACTAATTCTGTTGTTGTGACCATATTTCCACTTGTTAAAACAATAATTTGTGGTGGAATTGCATCATAGTAAAGTAGTGTAGTACTTGTATCATATAATGTTGTATTACCAGCCCGATCCGATACTCTTAATCGAAACATAATTGTATCTCCATGAACAATATCGATTCCAAGACGAAAACCATCCGTAGTATCAGACTCATTAGTAATCTCATCCCATGTTCTACTAAATATCTGAGAGCCAAATACTTGTAAACTATCACCGTATGGGGAATCCATATTTGAAATAGTCACCCAACCAAGCGAACCCCGATTCTTATTCAACACCTGGAAATCTATACCACCTTTTCGATTATCCAGTAATGACGAATCTACAGGAATATCTCCTATAACCTTTATAGCCTCAGTATATGCGTTAATCCAAGAAGGATTATTATTATACCCAACAGAGTTAACCCTGCCAGTTTCAATAAAACTTGGCAGAATATTATCAACAACAAAAATACTATCATGATTCGTAGAGTCTTTACTTAGTGCTGTTAAAGCACTATCAAAGGCGGTAATTGATGCAACAATAAAACCTGAATCTTCCAAATGATCAGGTAAAACGAATGACCAGATATATGTAGAATCACCATTGGTATCTGAATCTGGTAACTTACCAGCAAATGACGAGTTCGTTGAATCTGCAAATCGTATATCAAGTAGTGGAATTGAAATATTTATAGGTTTATTAAAATTACCCTTTAGTTGAACATGGTCACCGCCCTTTCCCTCATTCACAAGCCAATTTTGAGTTAAATTAATATATTCTAATCTGCAAGAGGGAAATTTATTATCCACTAAAAGTGTATCACTATAGCTAATATCTCCAATATTTAGATCATTTCCAGCACGATCAAATGCAATTACTCCGACTGTCGCTATACCTGAATTATCAGCTCCTGTTGGAATAATTACATCAATAAGCCAAACCGTGCTATCAGCAGTATTTGGTTCTTGTACCATTAGTGTATCTACTAAATCATTAAAGTTCCCGTTGTAATCAATACTTAAAAGGGGCGCACTAGCGCTTCCCTTTATGGGCTCTGAAAATGTAAGAGTTATAGTTAGCAAATAACCAGCACTTACTATATAACGATTATAGTGTAATTCAGCAGTAGGTGGAGTTATATCATAATTTATGTACCTTGAGACATAATTATTATTAGATATATTACCTGCTGTATCCGTTGCTGTCCATGATACATCATATATCCCACCATCAATTAAATTTTGCGGATCAGTTATTGTGTGTATTTGACTCCCTTCAACTAGAATGGCATCGAAAGAAATAAGGTGAGGACTATTTATATCTTCATTTCCGCCTACCCTTGTCCATGAGGATTGCCCTGATTCTACCGTTTCACTTAGCTGATATGAAATATTACTATTATTTACATAGCTTGAGTCAACTGGAAGCAGTTCATTAAATATTGGTTTTACATTATCGATTCTAACAGTAGAATCATCAATAAAAAGATTAGCATTCATTGCATTGCTAGCCTTATCATAAGCAACAATGTTATTAATATGTATTATTCCATCTAATTGAGAATCTGAATTAAGCTGTAAACGGTAATAATATTCATAAGCATTCGTACGTACCATATTACCAATCACAGGATCAATGGAAACAAATTCAGATGAGGGATAATGAATTTCTATCTGTGGTATGGAGTCCACCTTTATACTATCATTAAAAAATGCCTTAATAATAAGTAAGCTATCATTGATCGAAACAATCCCATCTGTAGTGTCTACAGGGTTGGTCTCCTTCTCAAAATAGCCAAATCTAGCTGACGGACTATCTGTATCAATAACAATCTGTTTATTTACATTTAATTGTGTTGCCAAGGATAAATCACGGTCTAGACCATTACCAGCTTGATCAGTAAAGAAATATGGGAATTGATCACCACCTATTAATATAAGATCATCATTTACGTTATCAATATTCAAATATTCCGCATTCACGATTGCTGGGTCACCGTCATCTAACTCCGTACTATGTCCATTCTGAACAATATAGGAGAAGTATATTGTATCCAAATTGTGCGATAAAAATTTTGCTTCGTTATCACTTAATGGATCAGAAGTAAGATCAAAAAATGTATTTTCACTAGAAACAGCCTCATCATTTAATAATGGATCAGAAGCAATTACAAAAATTGTAAGTGAATCTCCAGCTCTATAGGATAAATTATTATTTGTTGAAGAAATAGATTGTATGGTTGGTGATAATCTATCAATAACAATAGTTGAACTAGGAGAAACAGAATATCGAACAGGATTTCCTGCTTGATCATATAATACTGCACAAAACTCAACCACACCACCTTCTTCAAAGCCAGTGATTTCTTCAACCCCAACTATATCATTTTCAACGCCTTCATTATCTGTACTAATAATATTATTAATATTCGACTCAATAAAACCATTACTCATATCGGAGGATTGTATATAATAATCATCAGCACCAATTACTTCTAATGTATCCCAGGTAGTATTTACAGACATCCTTCCTAATAAATCAATACGTCCATTAATTAAACTTTCGTCATCATTAGATGGTATCAAAACTCGTATATTCACCTTGTTATTATATTGATTCCAAAATCCAGAGAAGCTATTCTGATTATTAATATCTAATGATAGCACTATAATATTTGATCCAACATATGCTGTATCAGGTAAAGTGTAATCTACTTCAATTGTTTTGATTTCTCCTGGCTGTGAAATATCTCCTAATGAAACATTTCCCGCAATATCATATATTTCAGCATTAATCCTAATAACTGAAGCATCAAGATCACCATCAGAATCAAGACCTTCTAAAACCGATTTTTGTACAGTAATCGTTTGATCTCCTGATGTTAGCCGATCAAAATCAATATTAACAGGATCTCCAAGGTATACAAAGTCCGCATCATTCAGAGCGTTAATATTTTCTTGTTGCAAGGTTGCTCTTAAGAGAATGGATCCTTGCTCATTATTGTTATTTGCTAAGCTATAATCAATTTCATCATCAATTGTTGGTAGCGGAACCGTAATACTGAGGATGGTATGGGTACTATTCCAATAAATACCATCACTTGTTTCCCATAGAGTACCATCCTGTCGTGGTCTAGCTGATAACGACGTACCACCATTTGCTTTAAATGGAATGAAAGTAAATAAATCAAAGTTTCCAGGTGCAACGGCATCCACCTTAATTAATTTTTTTCCATCGATAGAATTAATATTATTGGCAAGGGGAATATTATCCGTAACATTCAAACTTACTCTATCAATATTGGCAGAATTTAGAGGTAAATAATTTCCTGCTTCATCCGTAATTCCAACAACCCATTCATTTACATCCTCTCCTGGGTCATCAAGTTTATCCACATTAGGAGAAATACTAATAATTTCAATCAAACCATCCGTATCCCCATTAAGATCTGTATTGTTTGCTGATGTATGATTGCTCAACACTACATAACCAAAATTATGTCTTAATGGATTTGTATCAATACCAATATAATCGGCAACACCTAATGTGCTGGTATTCGTTTGTAATGTGATGTTTGTTCCTGATGATATTAATAGATTATCCGAAGAGCGTATCTGTATATTGATCGTAGCATTTACATTATACCAACCATTATCATCTGTAGATGTTATCATCGAAATAGAAGGCGGTGTTAAATCAATTGTTACATTATTTGCATCACTCCACGATATTTGATTTCCAGCTACATCTGTAATCGTTACATCAAATCGAAGAACACCATTATCATTAGAATAAAAATCATCCACAAACTCAATAACTCCATTTATAACGTCATCAATTTCATCTTCAATACTAATATCTTTACCATTTGCTATCGTCGTATCAGCTGCAATAATCTGTTCAACTACACCAATCTGATCAATATCTGCACCCAGTCGTGCATTGATCAGTACATGGCCATCAACTAAAGATGCATCATAAACAGGAAATATTAATTTGAAATCAAGGCTTGAAGTACTGATGTTCCAAAACGATTCTTTTCCAACACTATAAATATTATTATCATTTTCTAATCCATTCACTACTCCAGTTATGCTTCGCAATGAACCAATACTTGGATTTGTTTGATCTACAATAATTGGATGAACAAATTTTAATAAATCAACCTGGGACTCAACTAAACCATTATCATCCGTACAGTTTGTATTGCCGGCTCGATCCGTTATAATGGCAGAAATATATATCTCTAAGGAATCAACAAAATCTACTTGTAGTTCCTCAAAGCCAATATCAGATGACGGATAGTTATCACTAACATTAATTGTAATAGATAATAATGATTCTCCTTCATCCCATCTTCCATTCAAATTATCATCGGAAAAATTATTGCTATTAACAGACACAGGAGGAGCTAGATCCTGATATAAACCATCTTGGCTACCCGCTTCTAATCGTAGATTACGGACTTTTGCTTTCAATTGAACTTCGCCTCCAAGAACACTGCTATCTGTTGGCAAGTCAACCGTAACAGTAATTTCAGAGCTACCATCATTCCAATAATAACTATTTGTATATGGATTTCTATACACACTTGTAACTGCGCTAATAACTGGATTAATCGAAATAGGTGCGCTACGATCAATTGTAAAATTACTTAATTGAAGTGTGCCAATATTCAATGCTTGGTCCGTAAAGGTTAATACGATCTTATAATCACCTTCAGGAAGTATGGGTGAATTTGCATCTGCAGTTCCAAAATATAAATCTTTTGCATTTGTTCCATGAATTAGAACAGATGGTTGTAAACTATTGGCATCGTCTTTAGATAAACGAATTTGGGATAGTTCTAAATCATCAATCACATTATCATCATTTCCATCCGTCCATACGTAGGCAATAGCTATAATTTGATCGGATCCAGAGCTTATAGCATCTAAAGATGTAACTTCAACATATGGATAATCAACATTTGTAGGAGAAGTTATTGCAGTTACTTCACTTCCATTTGGTGGAGTAATATCATAGGTTAAACTAAAATCAACACCGGATGATGGTCCTACATTACCAGCGTCATCATGTACATTATTTTGTCCAACTCTAAACCGAATTAACCCTTCATTTCCTGAAAACTCCGCAGCATCAATGGTCATGGTATAACGATAATTACTATTTTCCAATACTGGATCTGCAAGAGTTCCTTCTATCGGATCGCCATTGCTTATGATTGTTATAGATTCACCATCAAACCCAAAAAGTAACTCATTCCAAATAAAATCTATTGTTACAGATTCAGCTGTTCCACTATTTCCTCTGTAATAACTACCATCCGTAATGGATCCCGATGTAGCGCCAGTTACGATAAAAGGTGAAAGTTGAGGTGGGCTAGTATCATAAAAAAACTCGTAATTCACAACATCGTTAGGACTCAGATTTCGAGCATTATCCTCTACAGAAGATGCGGAAATACGAATTGTATAATATGTGCTATCAACAAGATCGGATAATACTAAACTGTATGTATTAGCATCGCCATTTAATGCAGTATTGATGGTATAATAAGGTTCTCCTGGATCTGTTGCTCCAATATATTCTGAAATAATTTGAACATCGGATGCAGTAAACGTATCATCTTCATCAAACTGTCCATTACTATCCGTATCATATAAATCATCATCCCAGACGACTCTTAATGTTACATTTCCATTAATATCACCTTTTGTTCTATTCACTGGCCCTGTAGATGTAACTGTCGGGGATGAAATTGTAGGAGTTGAAGGAGTAACATCGTAATTGAACTGGAATTGCTGATCCGAATCTGGCGCCGTATTCCCAGCAATATCTGCAACTCCATCCTGGGCAACGGTTATGACAACATCACCCTCTTCAATTTCCGCGCTGGGGATAGTTAATGTATAGTCATTGTTCTCATTGGGGCCAGTGAATGAATTATTTTCCAACTCACCACCAAACCGCAAATTATAAAAATATGGATATTTAGTAGTAATAATATCATCACCTTGATGTAACATACCAGTAACAATTAATTTACCCTGAGGCGTTGAATTAATAGGATATTCAACAGTTATGACGCTATTATATTTTAAATTTTTTGATGGAGTTACCTCTCTCCCTAAAATATACTCAGCAGTATTTATGCCATCTACAACTGCTGGTCCTGGAACAGTAATACCAAGTGGAATTTGATTTTCCAATGCGTCAAGAACTATTGATTCTGAACGTCCAATTTCGTTACCATTTTCATCCCTTACATGAATTTCTATGCTAGCCACTGCACCACCTAGAGAAGCAAGGAACACTGTAACCGTATCTAATCTTATTTCTTCATATACAAAGAACATTAACTCGCGTTCAAAGGTTCCCTGAGTAGAAGTACCATCCGAATAATCTTCTAGACCCGCTGTACCCCCCACCCCCAAAGTATCACCATTTATGGTTAATACAATATCGCTCATCATATTAAAATCAACCTCATCGAAATCATCAATACCTGATATATCATTCGTTAATAGATCATCTTGCTCATCAGAATCATTCCAATTAAATACAACATCAATATCTTCTGCAAGACCATTATGTCCACTATAATGTCCATTATTTGCAATGCTTGATAATGATGAAACACCATTAGCTCTAATTGAACTCAATACTGGAGATGTAATATCATAAGTAAATCTAAATTCTTGTGTTCCACTCCCATTATTATTGGCATCATCAAAAACATCATCTTTTAGAACACTTATAATGATCTCCTCCTTCTCTGGAAGGTTGCTTAGTTGTAAAGTATATGTTTCGTCACCTGCATCTTGAGAAACAAGTGAAAAAGCAACTGGATTTATTGTATTTGGAGAAAGAGTTATATCATCAGCAACAGTAAATGTATTGCTTTTTAAATAATCACCCCAGACAAACGTCATTAATACGTTTTCATCCACTGCATAGGGAGTTACCAAAGCGTTTGCAATGGGATTAGCGGTACCGACACCTTCAGCGCTAATTGTCACGTCCGGTGCAGTAATATCAACACTGAAAGTCAACGCATCGGGAACTTCCCCTGAATTGCCAGCCCGATCTGTAGTTTTTATTAGAAGTGCATAATCTCCTTCAGTTAAATCAACTGCTGATGTTCCATCATACCCTGCAATTTGAATAGTTGCATCTGTATTATGGGTAATAGTATAACTTTCTGTATATGCATCAGAAGAACCATTTGCACGCATGAATATCTTTTCCTCAACAACAGCGAAATCAGCACCTTTGCTTATGTTCATTGTTATCTCATTCGCACCAGTACTTAAATTATCCGTAAACCTAATGAATATAACAGGTCGTTGATTGTTTGTATGTGCAGGTGATTCATAGGATCCTCTAGCATTATCATACACACCTGAATTATCAGGAACAAACTCTGGGTCTGAAATATCATAGGTAAAACTATGAACAGTAGCATCGGAAAAAGAATTGCCTGCTTGATCTCTAAATCCACTTAATGCAATAGAAACCGTCCCTTCCTGAAGACTTGTTATGGGAAGAGTAAACTTGTTTACTCCTTCTGATTCCACTTCCAATACAGTTCTAAACAAACCTAATCCACAACAACCTCCATCTTCATCATCAGCCCATTCTTTTGTAGAAACATTATACCGTAAATAACTTTGATCCCCAGTAGCATTATTTGGCTGCCCATTTTTCCAAAATGTGGGTAATCCATTTATTGGATTATCGTTATCAGTACCAAACTCAGCGGGTGATTCCGTCCCATCTTCCCAAAGCCATGTGCCAGGAACATCAATATCTGAACCACCAAGCCAAAGATGATCATCATTAATCCATTGCGCTATATGAAAAAGAAAATCATGCTCCTCTGAGGATTCTATAAACATCATGTGGGTAAATCCGCTTTCTGCAATACCCTGACTTAAAGCTAACGCATGCTGATTAGTCCAAGTTGCACCTCCTGCAGCAGAACTTTTATAATACACATTGCGATTACTTACATCAGCATCTCGATGATATATTCCATAAAAAGTATAGTCTGTTGTACTAATACTTGAATTAGCAGATAGCAATCCTTCCGTTGCTCCGGTAATATTGATATTTCCACCAGTAAAATCTAATGGGACAAGTTCATCTCCACTTTCCGTTCCATTCCAATCAAACGTTACCGTATAGGTTTCAGGATTATCATCATTGATCCCCCCATGATGACTGTTATTTGCTACATACCCATCTACTTCATATGCTTCATTGTCACCTTTAACAATGATGTTATCTAATAATGGATTCCAGGTTCCATTTTGTTCAGTATCCAATCTTGCACTTGGTGTTGTGCGATCAAAATAAAACGAAAACATGGTGTTTTCTACTGGCCCAGGCAAACCTCCAACATCCAACACAGATGAAGTTGGTACTAAAACACTGATCATACCTCCTTCGTCTAATCTATTGTTGGGTATTGTAAGAGTATATGTGGAATTATCAGCACCATCAGCAAAGGTGGCATTTCCAATAACAAACCCATTTAGGATAAGATCGCCTGAAGTAAGTTCATTACCCCAACGATTCTGTTCCGTCCAAGTAAAAGTAAATTTTACATCTTCAGAAAAATTATACAAACCACTTTGGGCTAATGCATCTCCCCCTACTTTAGTAGCAGTAATAGCCAATGTGGGAGCAGTTATATCAAAACGAAAAGTAAATGTAACTGTTTCCGCATTGAAATTCCCAGCTTGATCCATTACTGATTCTGCATCAATAGAAATAATAGTATTCCCATCCGCATTTATATGATCACCAGCACCTAAATCATTTAAGGCAACATTTTCATCAGGAGCATTTGCATTTAACGTAATATGATAAAAATCATTATCCGCATCGTACGTTAGATCTGCCGACCATGGTTGACCATTTACTTTGACGATACCTGCGGAAAAATCGTGCATAGTTTCACCCTGCCAATTAAAATTTATTCTTATTGGTTCATCAGTAGCATAATAATATGGAGGATCTCCATCATTAATCGCAGCTCCATCTTCTGGATTATTACCAGGACCAAAATACCCTCCAGTTTCCCCTCCATTAATAACAACAACTGGAGCAATTGCATCAAAAGTAACATCATCGATAGTGCCCCCCCAATTTTCATTTCCTGCTTCATCATAAATTGTATAATACAAATCGTATTGGTATCCATTCAAAAACGTATTATCAGGAAAAGTAATGATATCTTCACCATCATCCAAATTATCATCAGGAATGGGATACAACACATCTGCATTGGGATCATCATTATCAATATATATTTTAGTAGTTAGAGTACTACTTAAAGTGTTGGCAGGATCTATTTGTAGACGTTGGGTACTGAATGTTCCTCCATTTGCGCCAGACCAGTCAGGAGCGCGCCAACGTCTAAAATGCATCGAATTATATCCTGTATCCCATAGAAGGCTAGTATATGTTGGTGAAGATTCTTGGGCCCAATCAACAGCGATTTTATTATTGTCATCATCTACAAAAACAACTGCAAAATCAACATATACGACCCCATTATAATCGGAACCAGAATTAAAACTCGCACTTTGCTCAATTTTAGCACGAGTAATGGTCCAAGTTGCAGTGTAATCTCCTACACCACCGCCATCAACATCACTAACGGAAGTATTGGCTTTTTTTAAACCTACATTATAATCAGAATTATCACCTGTCCATTCTTCTCCCTCATACATATCTTCAGTAATAAAATTAGCTGGAACATTTCTTTCTGTTCCAAACCCCAAAAACACCTTCATCCATCTAGTTCTATCACCATGATTATTGCTATTTGGTGCATCAGTTAAGGTGACGGTTATGGTAATCGATGTGTAATTATTTATATAACCATGAACTGGATTTCTATCATCAGTTTCGCTTCCACCCAATCTAGTATGGTATCCATGATTTTCATTGAATTCTGTGTCTGAATAAGTACCAGTTACAATAATATCTGCTTGAAGTATTGCAATAGAAAATAATAAATATTTCATATAAAGAATTTTCTTCATACAGCTAATGCTTTTTACGCTTCATCTGAAAATAATCCTGAATTAAATCAAGACAATCATTATCTAATACACCACCCATTACAGCAGTTTTTCTTCCAAAACGAGGATCACCACATAATTGATATAATGATCCGCAACAACCTTCTTTTTCATCATAACAAC
>JAPYRG010000013.1:43793-63244 GCA_029936965.1 Fidelibacterota bacterium | reverse complement strand
TAAGTACTGATAATATCCATATGCCTCTAGAATTCACATTGCATCAAAATTATCCAAACCCATTTAACCCTATCACTTCTATAAGGTACGATCTCCCTAATGCTGGGAAAGTATCATTGGTTATTTATGATATGATGGGACGTGAAGTAAGAACATTATTAAATAATAATACGGAAGCCGGTTTCCAGTCTGTTACATGGGATGCAACAAATAATTTTGGAAACCCTGTTGGTGCAGGTGTGTATATTTATCAAATAAAAGCAGATGGTTTTATACAAAGTAAGAAAATGATACTATTGAAATAATTTCATTTCTTAGTTCAAGTAGTATAAAAACCCCACTTTATTGTGAGGTTTTTTATTTATTCAAAACTTGGATATTTTATACTATTCATCAATATATTCTTTATAGAGATGGATTGGATAAAAGAAAACTTTGCTCTGATTAGCAATCATCCCTTACTATTAAGTGCACTAATAGTCTTATCATCTATTATCATTGCAAAGTTAGCGGATATAATCCTAACCAAAGTATTAAGTAGGGCAGTACGAAAAACAGTTAGTGATCTAGATGATAAAATATTGGAATTATTTCATAAGCCTATTTTTTATTCTCTATTATTTATTGGGTTTTCACTTGCTGTAAAAGTTGCGCAATTACCTAGCTATATAGATTATGCACTAGTAGGTGTTTTTAAAACAATAACGATATTTATTTGGTTTATTGTACTTCTAAAAGTGTTTTCTTTAACATTTCAATGGGCTGCAAAACAGTCATCCAATCCTTTACTGCAGCATCGTACGTTGCCACTATTTAATAATCTTGGGAAAATAGTTATTGTAACCTTTGGCATTTATTTTATTCTGTTAAGTTGGGATATAAATATTAATGGATTTTTAGCATCTGCTGGTGTTCTTGGTATCGTCTTAGGTTTAGCTGCACAGGATACGGTATCCAATTTATTTGCAGGAATATTTTTAATGGCTGATTCACCATTTAAAGAAGGCGACTATATTCTTTTAGATACTGGTGAAAGAGGGTATGTAAAAAAGATGGGAATTCGTTCCACTCGATTTATGACGCGAGATGATATTGAAATCACTATTCCTAATTCTGTAATTGCTTCTTCTAAAATTGTCAATGAAAGCGGAGGCCCAGAAGATATTGAAAGAATACGAATAAATATATTGGTAGCATATGGATCTGATATTGATGAAGTGAAGGATGTGTTAAAGGAGATTGCATTAAAAAACTCTAATGTATTGAAAGATCCAGAACCAAGAATACGTTTTAGAAAATTTTCATCTTCCGGATTAAAACTGCAATTACTCTTTTGGATATTTAAGCCTGCCATTAGAGGGAGAACGGTTGATGCGGTCAATACAGATATATATAAAACGTTTGCAAAAAGAAACATTATTATCCCGTATCCAACAGTCAATCTTATTACAAAAGATTCTTAAAACCATCCAGTGAAAATTCAGTTAAATAATTTTCTTATTTTATTTTCTGCAGGAGTTGTCATTCTATTTTCCCTAATGAACATTTTGCAAGCCGATCAAATCACTGTTTTTTTGCTGGTCTCATTATTTCTTTTTGGATTCTTGATTTTTACCTTAGTTAGTATGGCAGATCCAAAAGTTGTTGATTTTTTACAGCAGCGATTTGGAAATAATCTTATATCTGCATTAATTCCGTTAACTGGATTATTTATTATAACAATTGGTTATTTAACATTGCTTAATCGTTTAACGCCATCGGATGTTATCATATCGTTCTTGTATCTCTATATACCAGCATTATTATTATGGTATGATCGTCAAAATGATCAAAAAATGAACTGGATGAACTTGACTTCAATACTTGTTGTTTGGTTTTTTATTGAGTTGAGTTTAGTTCCTAATGTTAGTATTCCACAAGAAGGTGGAATCTCATTCTTTTTATTAATTGCATTAAATAGTATTGTATACAGTTTTCTCATTATTAGAAGGCTAGATACGATGGGATATCGATTGCAGCCTAATAGAGATGATTGGAAATACTCCTGTATATATTTAGGGCTGTTTATTTCTTTTTTTGTGATACCTATAGGTTTTCTTACTGATTTTATTCATCAAACAACCGAATGGTTACCATTATGGCAATTTCCTATTATTCTTTTAGGAATATTTTTGTTTACTGGCTTACCAGAAGAGTTATTATTTCGTGGACTAATACATAATCTTTTAGCAACAAGATTTAAAAATAAATCCCCATTACTTATTTTATTTTTTTCTTCCATTATCTTTGGATTCGCACATATAAATAATAATGATCCTCCGTTTATATATATTCATATGTTTGGTAATGAGTTTCCTGTTCCTTGGGCGTATATCATTTTATCAAGTATAGCAGGATGGTTCTATGGACTAGCATACATTCGTACGGGAAGTATTCTAGCGCCTGCAATACTACACGCAATGGTTGATGGCTGGTGGGTGTATTTCTTTAATCCTAATTAATAAATAAGGAATAATATGGTTGATATAATATTGAAAAGATTTGAATCCCCGGATCAAGTAAGAGAATTTGATAAAGGAAAATTTGAGATTATTGATATGGAAAAGATGACAATTGGTAAGGCGACTTATTCTCCTGGATGGAAATGGTCCATTGATGTTTCTCCTCTTTCAGATACAGAATTTTGTGAAGTAGAGCATCTAGGAATGGTTCTGTCTGGCAGTGCCACTGTATCTTTTGAAAATGGTGAAACATATATATTACAAAAAGGAGATATTTTTTATGTTTCTCCATTACCACATGATAGTTGGGTTGTTGGTGATGAAGAATATGTTTCTTTACATTTTTTAGGGGCCGAAAAGTACGCAGATTAAAAAAAATGTCATTATTCTCTTTAGATTCTAGAATTCAAACGTTATAGATGGCTTCTTTAAGACAATTAATTGAAAACTACTGCGCACGTTACCCTATTGAAAAGACAGCGCAATCTATGCTGTCATTTCTCCAAGCTGACAAAAATCCTTTTTCAAGAAAGAATCATCTTGGTCATTTCACCGGATCTGCTTGGATTGTAAATCCTGATAAATCAAAAATATTAATGACCCATCATAAAAAGATTGATAAGTGGCTGCAGTTAGGAGGGCATGCGGATGATGAAGTGGATTTATTGAAAGTCTCCCAACGTGAAGCCAAAGAAGAATCTGGGTTATGTAATTTTGTTATTTTAAGTAAGGAAATATTTGATATGGATATTAATGAGTTTCCATCAATAGGCTCTGAACCAAGACATTTACATTATGATATACGATTTTTACTTGAAGCAGACCACGAGGAATCCGTAACAGTAAGCGATGAATCATATGATGTCGCTTGGATAGAATTGGATAAAATTCAGCAAATCAATTCCGAGGATTCAATAATGCGTATGGTAAAAAAGACAAAAATACTTTATCAAGGATAAGATATTATTTTCTTTTTATTAATTGAATCTTTTCTCTAAGCATCCTATTTTTTTTGTAGCAAAAATCAAGGAGGTTGATACCATTATGAGGAGATTAATCGCATTTCTTCCATTACAATTAGTTTTCATTTTAAGTATAACCAATTTTCTTTTAGCTGTAGAAGTAAGCGGTATAGTAACAGATCAGGATGGTGTTTCGATGTCTGGAGCAAATATCATGATTGAAGGTGCTGCAACAGGTTCTGCTTCAGATAGTGAGGGTCGATTTTCGTTTGCCTATGAAGCGGAGGCAGAGTTTGTTATCGTGGTATCGTATATAGGATACGCATCGTATCGTCAAACCTATGGAGCGGGGGATGTGGTCACTGATTTAACGATTGTATTGGATCAAGGGAATTTATTTGGTCAAGAAGTAACAGTAATGGCGCGGAAGAAGGAGGAGACGATCAAGGAGGTGCCGATTTCCATGGTGTCAATGCGTAAAGAAATGATTGAGGATATGGGAGCTAGTTCCATAGAAGATTTAACTGTCATGGTGCCAAACGTGTTTGTAAGAGAAAGTCCGCACGTTGACAACTTCAATATACGAGGTATCGAGGGTGGTGCAAGAAATCCTGGAATGGGAACAACGGAAGGGGTTTATCTTGATGGAATTGTGATGGGTAGACCAGACTTTATAATATTAGATATTGCTGATATGGAAAGTGTAGAATTTTTACGCGGTCCCCAAGGCACCTTATTTGGACGTAACACAATTTCCGGTGCCATCAATTTAATTACAGTAAAACCTAAGCCTGGGTTCTCTGGTTCTGTATTAGTGGAGAACGGTAATTCTGGCCATCGTAAGATTAAAGCTTCAACTAATATGCAATTAACTGACAACATTTATCATAGTTTATCGTTGTTTTCTTTTGATTTAGATGCGCATCAAATTAATGCTAGTGAATTCGCTAACAGTGATGATATTTATAAAGATAATATTGGCATACGATATGCATTGCGAGCGCTACCAACACCGAAGCTAACCATTGATCTTAGCTATGATTATTTTAGCCAATATAATACGCAAATGGGAGATCATATTTCTGATTGGCATTTTGATAGTGATGTTCCTACTTATAACAGGCAAAGATTAGATTCACTTTCCATTGAGTTGTATAAAGTGTACCCAGATGATATGAGTTATCTTGATGGTACGAACGGAGATATTACCGATGATGGAAATACGTCATATAATCATAACAGATCTGGATGGAGTAAGAGACTTGTTCGAAGTTTATCACTTAGTACAAGCTATAAAATTAATAGCAATATGAATCTAGTTGGTCTTTTTGGTTATCGCGATGGAAGTAGAAGGTATTTTAATGATGAAGATGGTATTGGTTTGGAGTTACTTACCGGGAAATGGGCTGATGTTGGTGAACAAAAAAGTGCTGAGTTTCGTGTGGAGTCAACTTATAATAATCTATCCTGGCTAGCAGGATTATATTATTATAACATGTATGAAAGTCTAGATGGGCCAGTTTTTCCAAAACCACTATTTTTTCATATTTATGCTGGTATTCCAATGTTTTTGGCCAGACAATATGATGGTGTTACAGTTCATCCTTTTGGAGGCGGAACTACGAAAAGTGTAGGTGCATTCTTTTCAGCGGATTATATAGTCACTGATCAAATTATGATTACTGGTGGGGTTCGTTATAGTACAGATGATAAAGATTTTACTTATCGTCAAGATGGATTACCTACTTTTGGTTATATACACTTTCCACCAGATAATGATGGAGATAATCTTCCTGATGGTAATTTTGATAGTACTGCTAGTTGGAGTGCATTAACGCCATCATTAAGTGTGAAATATGCGGCCACACCACTTACGAATGTATATGGAAGCATATCTAAAGGATATAAAAGCGGAGGCTTTAATCTTGATTATGTATCTAGTTGGGAATCTGTTGCTATACCATTTAAACCAGAATTTATTACGAATTATGAAATTGGAATAAAAACAGGTAATAGTAGAAATACTATGTATCTTAATACAGCTTTCTTTTATATGGATTATATAAATATGCAAAGAGCAATATTTCAAGATTTGTATGAGGGATATACTATTAGTAATGCCGCTAGTGCCTTGGTTAAAGGAATTGAGACTGAGGTTTCGATTCGTTTATTCCAGAATGCCCTAACATTGGTTGGTGGTGTTGGTATTATAGATGCAACATTTAGTGAGTTCAGAGATGCATATTTTAATGGATATTGGAATGAAGGGGAAGATTATGTTGATGCGAATAATAATGGACAATATGATGATGGCGAAGAATGGACAGATATGGATAATGATTTTTCAGGTAATACTATTTCTGCATTTCCAGAGTTATCATGGAACTTTTTAGCTGATTTTCGTTTTCCAATCAATAATAAAATGATGTTTGTATCTCAGCTTCAAGCAGATTTTATTGATGAAAAGCAAAGTCAGTTATCTAGTACAAATGCATATAATGAACTTCGCGATGATGCTCGCACACTTGTTGATGCCCGTATTGGTTTTAAAATTGGATCATGGAGTGTTTTTGCCTGGGTTCAAAATATGTTTAATGTAGAATATATTAGTTGGACTGGACAAAATGGTTATATTGGTGTTTTGGAACAAGATTTTGGATTACCTAGAAGACTTGGATTAAGAGCTTCCTATAGATTTTAAAATGAGATTCTTTTTTATACTTTTATTATTATTTGCATGTAGCGCTAAAGATTCGGAGCAATTTGATCAAATTGTAGAGGCTTCCTGTGGTCAATGTATGTTTGCGATGGATGGACAAGTAGGATGTGATCTTGCGGTTAGAATAAATAAAAAATCATATTTTGTTCGTGGAGCAGTCATTGATGATTTTGGTGACGCTCATGCTGAAGATGGTTTTTGTAATTCTATACGTAAAGCAAAGGTAAAAGGGCGCGTTGAAGAATCAATTTTTGTTGTGTCTTCCTTTGAACTATTATCTGAGGATCCATCACCAGAATCATGATTCTTTAATCTTTATTTCAGTGAAAAAATTACTTTTTATTTTATGTTTCATTAGCGCAATTAATGCACAATTTGATCCTCCTAATATAGAATACAAAGGGTTCTCAAAAATAAACTGCTTGGGATTAATTATATCTGGAATAGAAGATGAGATGCTATTTACAGAAATTGAAAAGTTATTTCTTTCCATAGGTGATGAAACATTATCAAAACAAGTAACATTGGGTTCTTTTACTGAGTGCCCACTTTATCCATTATCTGTTCAATTCTTTATAAAACAAAATAAGGATGGTACATTTTCTGGTACTATTGGCGTTGCAGTGGAAGCAACATCCGAATCAACAACTATTGAAGTCAAATATCAATCAGTAGATGAAGAAAATTGGTATTACCAAGTTGGGTTTATGCCCATAATTGAAGATAAAAAAATATTAAGTAATTCGGATAATACTTATATGCTATCTCAAACAAAAATACTTATGCAGAGAGTATTAGATCAGTTTGCATTATTTTGGATTGAATATCCTTAATATTAAACTATTCATTTATTTTTTAACTAAAAAAGAATAGTATATGACTTCAAACTAACAAGTAATATTTGATTTAAGAGGTAGACTATGAGTGATTATATCAAAATACATTCAGAAGACTCAATTTTAAAGATAGGTTTTAATCGTCCTGATAAGAAAAATGCATTGAATTCGGAAATGTATTATGCAGTTAGAGACGCATTAGTTTCAGCTAGTGAAGATTCAAGTGTTCGAGTTATAGTATTATATGGAGAAGGAGGAGATTTCACTTCTGGAAACGATGTGAAAGATTTTTTAGCATTTGCTACTACAAAAATATCTGAGGAGAATGGTAGTGAATTCCCAGCAAAAGAATTTTTAGATGTCCTAATACCATATAATAAACCTATTATTGCTGCAGTCGATGGCATGGCTATTGGTATTGGCGCAACAATGACTATGCATTGTGATCTCGTGTATGCGTCAAAAGAAGCAAAATTTCATATGCCGTTTGTTAATCTTGGCTTAAACCCTGAAGCGGGTACAACTTTTTTTCTTCCTAAATTAGTGGGATACCATAATGCGGCGGAAATTCTTCTTTCTGGAAATATGATCACTGCCCAAAGAGCATATGAGATGGGCTTTGTTAATGGTGTTGTTGAACAATCGGAATTAATGGATTTTGTAATGAAGGAAGCAAAAAGTATTTCTGAATTAGCGCCAACTCCAGTTCGCTTGGCAAAGCAAATGATGAAAGAACATTTTATTGATCAATTAATTGAAGTTAATCAAACTGAGTTTAATAGTTTTGTTAATCGCATGAGGTCACCTGAAGCATTAGAAGCTATGCAAGCATTTATGCAAAAAAGGAAACCAGACTTTTCTCAATTTGATTAATATGTATTTAATTTAATAGTAGGGGGATAAAATGAAACAATATCTTATTGGATTAACCACAGGATTAATTTTATCATCATTTATATTTCTTTTTATGGGTCAAACCGATTATAAAATGAAATCATGGGAAGCAAGACCCGAAAAAACTAATGATGAAATTTTCTCATTACTGAAAGATATTCAAATTGAAATTAAAGATGGAATTAATTGCGAAGGTGGATATGTTGAATATGTAACACGAGGCGTTAAAGTTGATTGTGACTAGTTATTATTTAACAATATCAAAAAATATAAATGAATATGAACCCCTATAATTTGTATGCCTAATAAATCTGCAATTAATTTAATTCAAGCAGAAATAGCTGCTCTTAATTCACTTTTAAAAACTATTGATGATTCATTTGATAATGTAGTGGATCTTATAGTCAATTGTTCTGGGAAAATAATTGTTATTGGTATTGGGAAATCTGGTCATGTAGGAAATAAAATGGCAGCTACATTTGCTAGCTTAGGTACCCCAGCATTCTTTTTACACGCAGGAGATGCAGTACATGGAGATTTAGGAATGATCGGGAATGAAGATGTTTGTATCCTAGTTTCATATAGTGGTAATAGCACAGAATTAGTAGAAATATTAAAGCCAATTAAACGTATTGCTTCCAAGACAATTTCAATTACCGGACAACCTGAATCTACTTTAGCAAAACGGACTGATTTACATCTTGATATTGGTGTTCGTGCCGAAGCTGATCCTTTAGGTCTAGCACCAACTTCTAGTTCTACTGCAACTCTTGTTTTAGGAGATGCATTGGCAATTGCTGTAATGGAAACCCGAGGTTTTAAAGAGAAAGATTTTGCAGACCGACATCCTGGCGGTATTTTAGGTAAAAAACTATTACTTACTGTGGATCAAATATTGCATGAAGGCGATGCAATACCTTTAATAAATAAAAATAATAAAATACAAGAAGCCTTATTAATAATTTCTGAAAAAGGGCTTGGGTTTACAGGAGTGGTGAATGATAAGGGTGTTCTAATTGGAATTATTACAGATGGGGATATTCGTAGAGGGCTTGAAAAAGGTCATAATGATTTATTTAATCTAAATGTAGAATCTATTATGACAAATACGCCTAGGAGTATTCCAACAAACACATTAGCGATAAAAGCATTAGAGATTATGGAAGAGCATAGTATTACATCTCTTTTTGTTCATAATCATAATAATCCAGATGAATTAAGAGGCGTAATACATATCCATGATATTCTTAATTCGGGTATATAGTATTCCAATACTAATTATTTTAGCCTACTAGCCTATTTATGAAATTACATTGGCTTGATGTTTTCACCCTCATTTCATATTTATTAATAATTATTTCTGTAGGAATATATTTCTCACGAAAAAACACAACAACTGAGGGTTATTTTGTTGGAAATAGATCGTATTCAGGATGGGTGATTGGATTGAGTATGATTGGGACTTCTATAAGCTCAATAACATTTCTTGCCTATCCTGCAGATAGCTTTAAAACTTCTTGGTTACGATTCTTACCGAATATTGTACTCCCTATTGTTATCATTACTTCCGCATATTTATTTCTTCCTTTTTTTAAACGAAATAATATTATATCTGCATACGAATATCTTGAGGAAAGATTTGGTCCATCTGTCCGAATTTACGGTGCAATCACATTTTTGATAGGACAACTAGTTCGAATAAGCCTCATATTGTATCTACTATCATTGATGGTTCATGAAGTAACCAGCTTAACTATATTACAGAGTATTTTGTTATCTGGAATAACTGTAGGTCTTTATACAATTCTCGGAGGGATTGAAGCAGTAATTTGGACGGATGTAATACAGACAATCACTTTAGTATGTGGTGGCCTGATATGTATTGGAGTTATCATTTATCAGTTACCTGAGGGTTTAAATCAAATTATTGATATCGCATTATTGAATAATAAATTAAGTTTTTCCGAATTAAAGGATGGTGTATTGCATCCCGTATCATGGGGTGTATCATTATCGAATAAAACGGGAATTATGATGATTATTTTAGGATTCTCATGGTTCTTTCAAGAATATATTGCAAATCAAAATATTATCCAGAGATATGCAGCGGCAAAAAATGAATCTGAAGCGCGTAAAGCTATGTTTATATCTTCTATAAACATTCCTATATGGGCTTTTTTTATGTTTTTGGGAACAGCGTTATACGCATATTTCCAAGTTTACCCATCAGAAGCTGCTTCTGAAATGCTTATTGGAACACGTAATGCAGAAGATATCTTGCCTTATTTTATTATATATTATTTACCATCAGGTATATCTGGTTTAATTATTGCAGCTGCTATTGCTGCTGCAATGTCTTCATTAGATTCTAGTATTAATTCTATTTCTACAGTGAGTGTTCATGATATTTATCGTCGTCATTTAGCGCCAAACAAAGATGACATACATTATTTACATATTGCTTGGTATATAGCAGCATTTGCAACAATCATTATGATTATTGGTTCTTGCATATTAGCATTTTCGAAAATGAATACATTACAGGATACGTATAATACAATAGGTTCTGTAGTAATGGGAGGTGTTCTTGGCATATATTTATTAGGTTTTTGTACTAAACGTGGTAATGAAAAATCTGTATGGTTTGGCATAGCTTTAACAATGACATTCTCCTTATGGACAGTGCTAGCTAAATACAGTTCTCTTCCAGATTGGCTTCAAGCGCCATTTGATTTATACTATACTGGTATTTTAGGACAAATAGTTATGTTTGCAGGTATATTTGTTGCTGCAGTATTATTTTCAGATTCAAAGAATAATTTGAAAAATTTAACTATCTGGACAAATGGCAATAAATGAAATTGGGAAATTGCAATTTGTAATCATACAGTGTAAGATTAATGAAAGATATTACTATAGAATTTAAATAGCTTTGTATAGCGTATTTATAGACTGGGTCTTCATGGAAGACAATAGCAAAGAACTTAATGGGTTTCTGACTGCTATGAATAAAAAAAGGAATGATCTTTTTTTTACCATTCTTGTCCCCAAAAAATCTCACTTTACTCGGCGGTTAGACCAATTTAAAAACGTTGAATATGTGCAGGATATTGAAAATAGATTTGAAGAACCTGGCAAAGAAATTTCCTCAATGCCATATATAAATAAATACATATATGATAAGCTTGATACACTACAAAAGAATAACCAATCTGGATTATCACATAAAGATAAACGTGTTATGAATTTGATGGAAAATATACGTGAGTCTTTCTTTATGTCTGAAAGATGGGCAGCAACATATAATCCTGCAAATTTTCGATCAGTACAGGCAAATGATGATAAACCGCGATTGTTTTGGAGAGATTGGGATGTTGATCTAGTCTTATCTTTTCATCCCGCTATTATGCATAAGCATATAGATCATTTTAAGAAAAATACAGATATGGATCCGAGATATATTAGTTTATGTAGCAAACAATATTGGGAAATAATAAAAAAGTGGGATGGGCATCTTTCTATTCCATCAATCTTTCGTAATAAAAATAACCATGGTTTTTTTGTTGAAAAGAACAATATAGCGATTGAATTATTTTCATCAATAATAGCAATGAATGATAAAAAACTTTTACAAAAATATGTTAAATCGTTAAGTACGGTTGATTTCAATTGGAAAAAAAGAAAAACACTTGATTTATTGAATCACATTATATCTGACACAGTTGATGATCTGAAACCTTTAAAAAAAGTAAATCCTGCTTATCAGAAAATGAGAAACTTTATCCGTACAAAAAAACTAGTAACCAAAAGAGAATTAATTAATAAAATGGAATGGGGAAAAACTTCCAACTTTCAGCCCTATAGGAATAGGCTTCGGACTGAAAAAAATATTCGGTTTATTGATAATCACTCTTACGAATGGATAACATGATCATTATTAAAAATATATATAAATATTGGTATATCATTTTCGTATTATTTCTATTTACTTATTCATGTGGCGATGATAAAAATGAAAATAAGAATCAAGACAATCCTTTAGTTCAGGGGGATTCTTCTGCAATAATATTTCGAGGGGACACACTTTGGATTCCACAGCAATTATATTGTCATAATGGTAATAATACCTTGAAATTATCAGATTATAATGGTTCATATAATGGCGGAGATTTCCATGTGATTCTGTTAACATGGTTTGCTAGCTACTGAGGACTTTGTCAAGCGGAGGCTCCGCAAATTCAATCATTATATAGCGAGTATTACGATGATGGATTACGTGTATTTACTTTTGGCCTAGACTGGGGTTCAATGGATTGTGCCTCTTGGGGAGAAACTTTTAATCTATCTTTTCCTGTATTAGATGATTCCTATTATAATATTTTCCCAATGATCACAGATGATTACTATATACCGCATAACTTGGTGATTAATCATGAAATGGAAGTAGTGTACTCAGTTGGTGGATATGATCATTCTTCTCTAGTGAACTCAATACAATCAGCAATGCAGGATTTGCCATAATAATGACTTATAATATTATAAAAATACTTATATCTGCCATCCTGATTGCCTTGATTTCTGAGATCTCAAAACGTAGTACATTTTTTGGGGCAGTACTTGCCTCTATTCCACTAGTATCTGTTATGGCGATGATTTGGTTATACATTGATACAAATGACTCTGCGCAAGTTGTTCAATTATCAAAAGGCATTTTTTGGCTTGTAATTCCATCATTGGTTCTATTCATTACTTTCCCTTTTTTCATTCGATTACAATTTTCTTTTTATACTGCTCTATCAGCAGCACTTCTTGCTATGGTAGTTAGCTATTTTATTACCATAACAGTCTTGGAAAAATTTGATATTCATCTTTAAAATATTTATCTAAGAACAATTTTATTTATTAAATAATGTGAAATGAAAATAGATATAGGAAAATTATTCAGATTAATCATTCTAATGGTATGGGTCATCCTTTTTGGCCGTTTACTTAATAGAGATTATTTTATTGATAAGTTTGAAATACATGAATCGAATGCTATTCAACAAAATCGTGAAGAATCATATATGGGTATTTATTTTCAAAATGAACGTATTGGCTATTTGAAAAACCACATTACTGTAAAAGATACAGTTGGAATAGAAATGATTCAGGAAGCTGTAATAAATTTAAATATTCTGGACAATATTTATCCTGTTAGGATAAATCTTAATGCTGAACTTAGTCATGGATCTCTTCTAAAAAACTTTCATCTTAGAATATCTTCACCATTATATCATTTGGATTCGAAAGGTAAGGTGATTGGAAAAACAATACACTATAAGATGAATACAGGAAAAGATGAAGTATCGAATATTATCCAACTTAGCGAAGCTCCATTTATTCCAACACAAATGCGGGGGTATCTATTAAAAAACAATATGGAAGAAGGGAAGAAATTCAAAATACCTTATTTTGATCCTATAACTATGTCTGGTAAAGAATCAATTATTGAATATAAGGGATTCAAAAAAGAATTATTTTATCAAAAGGGTCGTATCTATATGCTTCATCATTTTGTGGAAAATATTTCTGGAATGAATTTTAGTTTTTTTCTTGATGAGAAGGGAAAAGTGGTTAAAGAAGTGTCTCCAACTGGTTTTGTATTTATATCTGAACCTGAGTTTCGCGCAAAAAATATTATAAATAAGGGAAAAGAACTGTTAAGCACTATTTCTGTTCCTGCAATAGGAACAATTGACTCTCTATTTGCATTATCAAGTATTCGATATCGATTAACGGTTCCTGAAGAAACAGGATTTGTTATTAACCAAGACCGTCAAGTATATAATGAAAATATTTTAGTCATACATAAAGAGAAGATTGATCATGAAAATATAGAAATTTGTTCAGGCATTGATGATGAATTATCTTCTACATTATATGTACAGTCAGATAATGCCCATATTATTTATCAAGCCAACAAAATTGTTAAAAATATTGATAATAATTTTGAAAGAATAAGAGCATTAATTAGTTGGGTATATAAAAATTTAGATAAGAAACCTGTTTTAGGTATTCCTGATGCAGTATCTACCTTATTTTCAAAAACGGGTGACTGTAATGAACACGCTGCTCTCTTTGCAGCCTTATCAAGAAGTTTATCTATTCCTACTCGGATTGTTGCAGGAGTTACATTTCATAAAGGGATGTTTTATTATCATGCTTGGAATGAAGTGTGCCTTAACGGAAGATGGACCAGTCTTGATACAACAAAGAATCAATTTCCCGCTGATGTGACTCATATAAAATTTGTTCAAGGGGGGATTAATGAACAAATGAAAATTGGTTCTTTAATCGGAAACTTAAAAATTGAGATTTTAGGAGAGAATATTTGAAACTAAACACGCAAAACACTGGTATTGTAATCAAAAATTTGACAAAGAAATATGGTGAATATATAGCCGTAGATGATATTAGTATTAAAGTAAATCATGGAGAGATCTTTGGCTTTTTGGGGCCGAATGGAGCAGGAAAAACTACTACCATAAAAATCCTTGCAGGATTATTAAAACCAGATCAGGGTGAAATTATTATTAATGGCCATGATATAGAAAAAGATCCTATGAAATGTAAGCTTACCACAGGCCATATCCCCGATAGACCATTTATTTATGAGAAACTTACTGGAAATGAATTTCTTAGGTTTATTGCAAGTTTATATAATATATCTGCAAAAATATTTAATAAAAATGTAGACTATTTATTAAGCCTATTTGATCTTTTAGAATGGAAGGATCATTTGATAGAGAGCTATTCTCATGGTATGCGGCAAAAATTGATTATGACTTCTGTATTTATGCTTGAAACACCTACAATTATTGTGGATGAGCCTATGGTTGGCCTTGATCCGAAAAGCGCTAAGATTGTGAAAGAATTATTTAAAAAACATGCTTCTAATGGAGGATCTATTTTTCTCTCCACTCATTCATTAGAGATTGCGGAAGAACTTTGCGATGAAATTGCAATCATACTTAATGGAAAAATTAGAACTATAGGCAATATGGATGATTTACGGAAAGAAGCACATCTCCAAAGTAGCGATTTGGAAGAAGTTTTTCTAGAATTAACAGCATCCGAAGATCTTAAAGATGTTATTCAAGTATTAAAAAATAAGACTTAATAGCATGTATACTTACGATTATAGTTTACGAAAAACTTTATTATTGCCGATGCTATTATCAGCAAAAAATCTTTTTTTCCCATCTGGACTTTTCCCCTATAGGACATTTGGATTGATTATGTTTTGTTTTCTATTATGTGCACTTATTTTTAAAGGAAGCTCTTCTCTAGTTAATTATTTGCATTCGCAAGATGAACTAGGAATTATTTTAAGTCTTAAAATATTTCAAATGGCTTGGATATTAATTTTTGCTATGTTGATTTTTTCATGTATGGTTTCCGCTGTGTCTTCTATTTATTTATCTAAGGATAACGAGATCATATTTTCATCTCCTATATCTCCTCACCAATTATTCTTTATGCGTTATATATCGAGCACTATATATACATCATGGATGATAATTATTTTTTCAATACCGATCTTTGCACCCTTTGGTATTGCTTTTCATACACCATTTATTTATTGGATATTAATGATGATCTGCATTCTATCAATTGCTTGCAGTAGCACAGCTATTGGATTATTAGTTACAACAATACTCATAAGAGTATTTCCTGCGCGTCATACTAAAGATATTATCATGTATTTATCACTATGCTTTGGAGTACTAATTATATTTTTGATACGTTTATTACAACCAGAAAATATGATTAATCCTGAGAGCTATGGTGATATGATTCAATATCTTTCTAATATATCAAAACCAGCTGCATTATATCTACCAGCAAGTTGGGCTTCTAATTTATTGTCCATATATTTGCTAGATATAGAAATAGATTGGCTATTGTTTAGTTTATTATTAATCACACCTTTTGCTATATACTTTTTAGGTGAATTTGCTATGAAGCAATGGTTCTTTATTGGGTACTCAAAATCTCAGGAAGCTTTTGGCGGTTATCAAAAATTTGGCGATAATAAAAAGTATAAACCTTATTTATTAAGATGGATATTTAATAAAGAGACTAAATCATTTGTTCGAGATTCGTCAGAGTGGTCTCAACTATTCATGGTTATAGCGCTTATAGTTATATATTTATATAATTTTAAATTATTACCTATTGAGCGGGCTGCCTTTTCTAAAGAATTCATTACTAACTTAATATCTTTTCTTAATATTGGATTAGCTGGTTTCATTATAACATCATTATCTGCAAGATTCATCTTTCCATCTATAGGATCGGAAGGCGGAGCCTTTTATCATATTAAATCTTCCCCATTATCTATAAAACGTTTTCTATTGTATAAATATCTATTTTACGTGATTCCATTTACTGGTTTATCATTAATCCTTATTATTATGAGCAATAAAATCTTGCATATTGAAGGCCCTATGTGGTGGATTTCAGTTATAACTAATCTATTTATTACATGGGCTGTAGCTGGGATTGCCCTTGCATTTGGATCAATATATGCTGATTTTAAGGCAGAAAATAAAACAGTGACTATGGGTAGTATGGGAGCAATATTATTTTTGCTTTCCGCAACAGCCTTTCAAATAGTAATTATTTTTATTGGTGCTAATCCAGTTTATCGAATTATGAATCGTTGGTTAAATAATAATACGATTAATTATTCTGATTTGTATTTACTAACAGCTTGGATCATAACCTCAGTTTTATTATCCATAGGTATGGTAGTATACTTTTTGCGAAAAGGTATTCATGCTTTGGAAAACTAATAAATTTTAACTATTTACTTATTCTTTATTTGCTACTAATTCAGTATTTCAATAAATTTTCATGTGGCAGTGTTGTACGTAACAAAAATGAAAGGAGGTGATCAGTTGTCTAGTTCAAGTAGCATGCTGACCTCCAAAGGATCAGTGTTATAATAATAACTGATGCTGACTTTTACGGAGGTCAGCAATTATAATGAACGAAGCCCCCAATTATTGGGGGCTTTTTCTTTATGGTAAAATTATTTTAACCTTTATAATTCATATGCAGTCAAATGATTATTATTAAGATTTTGATAAGTATTTGTAATAGATATATATGATCTCCAATCCAAAAAAAGAGCAAATAATATTTTATGCTATTGAAGGTGAAAGCCTAAAGAAATTACATATATATGAAGGTGGAGTTTCTGCAGGATTTCCATCTCCAGCAGATGATTATCTTGATACAGATTTGAATCTTCATAAATATCTTGTCAAACATCCAGCGGCGACATTTTTTATTATTGCAAAGGGACATTCAATGGAAAAAGCAGGTATCAGTGATGAAGATTTATTAGTAGTAGATAAATCTTTGGATCCAAAAAATAATGATATTGTTGTCGCTGCAGTTAATGGAGAATTTACTGTGAAGAGATATTTAAAAAATGGTGAATTGATTTCACTAAGAGCAGAGGGCCTTTTTGGTGATTATCCGGATATTAATATCAATGATTCCATCGAGTTTGAAGTATGGGGAGTTGTAACACATACAATACATAATAATCGATGATTGCTTTAGCAGATTGTAACAATTTCTATGCTTCCTGTGAACGGGTTTTTAATCCGGAGTTAAAGGATAAACCTATTGTTGTTCTTTCTAATAATGATGGATGTATTATTGCTCGAAGCAATGAAGCAAAAATCCTAGGTATTAAAATGGGAGAACCAGTTTTTAAAGTAAGAGATATAATTGACAACAATAATGTATATGTTTTTTCAACAAATTTTGCTTTGTATGGAGATATGTCTAGCCGTGTAATGTCCTTGCTTAGTGATATGTCCCCTGAAATTGAGATATACAGTATTGATGAAGCTTTTATAAATTTTACTGGCGTAAAAGATAGTGTGCAGCTTGCATCAAAAATGAAATCTATCATTGCAAAATCTACAGGAATCCCTATATCTATTGGCATTGCGAAAACGAAAACACTTGTCAAAGTGGCAAATTATATTGCAAAAAAACAAACCGCCAATGGAGTCTATGCATTAACTGAACAACCACAAATTGAAAATGCATTGAAGGAATTGCCAGTATCAAAACTTTGGGGAGTGGGGTCTCGCCACTTACAGATGTTAAATAGTTATGGTATCAATACAGCCTATGACTTTATTCAACTCAATGAGGAGTGGGTGTTAGAAAAAATGACTATTATGGGTTTACGGATGCAGAGAGAGCTTAAGGGAGATCCTTGTTTTGGGATAGATGCATATCCATCAAGGAAGAAAAATATACGTACTTCAAGATCGTTTGGTGTAAAGGTAAAATCATTGCAAACAATCCAAGAGTCAATAATTGCGCACGCTGCAAGATGTGCAGAAAAGTTGCGAATAGAAAATAGCTGTGCACGATATGTCAGTGTTATTCTTAGAACAAATCCATTTTCTAAATCACAAGATTATTATTATGGGTATAAGTCTATTAATCTAGAGATACCGACCAATGACAGTATGGAAATTGTGAATGCTGCAAAAGTACTGTTAGGATCTATCTACAAAGAAGGATTGATTTATACAAAATCAGGAGTGATTGTTGGTGATAATGTACCAGCAGACCAAGTACAGCTTAATTTATTTTATTCTGAACAAGGTAAAGAGAAACGAAAGAATCTTTATAAGAGTGTTGATTTTATAAATCAAACTATGGGTAGAGATAAAATACAACTTTTGGGTCAAGGAATAGAAAAAAAATGGAAGTTGAAACGAGAAAATCTATCACCATGTTATACGACAAGATGGACTGATCTTCTTAGGATCCATTGTTAGGTAGAGCATGTATAATCATAAATTAAATATTTATAATATATTTCTAATCATGCTATTTAGTTGTTTGGGGGAAGTGCAAATAGTAAATAGTAATGATATGATGCTTACAAAGAAAAAGGGGGTACTATATTATGATAACAAACCTTTTTCAGGAATTATTACCAATAGTTATCATGATGGAATAATACGATCGAAACAATCTTATACGGAAGGAAGACGGCATGGCGATTATCATGAGTGGTACCCTAATGGAAAACAACGATATAGTAAAAAATATGATAAAGGTATCCAAAATGGAGAACAGAAAGAATGGTATAGTAATGGCTTATTATCAAGAAAAATGGAATTCCATCAAGGGAGACAAGAGGGAAGTCAGATCGGTTGGAAGGAAAATGGAGATTTACGATTTAAATATACATACATAAATGGGAAACGATATGGATTTATGGGTGCATCCCTATGTCAAGGACCAGAAGGATAAAATTGAAAAGGATATCAATATTTATAATTAGTTTAATTGGATTTATAACATTTACCAGTTGTGATACCAAGGAGCATAATGAATTTCGCTTACCAATTTATACTCCAGCAGATCTGGATCCTGATTGGGTGGATCAATCCTTAAAAAATAGCACAGAGCCACATGTAGTAAAAGATTTTGAATTTATTAATCAGAA
>JAPYRG010000013.1:0-43693 GCA_029936965.1 Fidelibacterota bacterium | reverse complement strand
TCAACGAAATGGCACTTATTAACTGGATCCAAACAAGATTTATATACAATATCTAGAAAAGGATATTTTGCTATTTCCTATCAGCCTGATTTAAGCGATGAAGGATTTATACATACCGAAAATGTTGTTTTAGTTGATAAACAAAGAAGACTTCGCGGGATTTACAATGGTACAAACGTTCATGAAATGAATCGATTAATAGAAGATATATATATACTTAAAAAGGAGTATCAAATATGAATACTAGGAAGATGGTAAAACAAATTATTTTTTCTTTAACATTATTAATTAATATGGTGTTAATTGCTCAAAATCAACCAGATATGACAGTACTATTTGATTATTTTGATTCTACCATCACAATATATGTGGAAGGAGATGAAATTGTTATTGAGGGAGATGGAGTGCCAAGTCACTTAAGTCCATATTTTGTTCAGACATATAGTCAAACGAACAATGGAATGTATTATTGGCAGGATAATGATGGAGATGGCATTAATGATTTATGGATGCAGACGCCTGCAAATATGAATCTAAATCCGAACCGTATAGCACAACAAAACTATGAATTTCGAATACCATTATATCCTGAAATTAATCCGAATGGACCAACTGATACGTTTCTGGGGCCTATCGGCGTATCCATTAATGGTGTTCCTTTTTTCAATGAGTATGAATCTCCTACTCAAACAGTTACAAATCAGGTAATTCAATCATTTGATCCGGCAAATGGTCATCCTGCTCCTCAAGGAAATTATCATTATCATTTTCCACCTGAATCATTATTTACAGTAACAGAGGATAACTTTATAGGATTTGCTGGCGATGGATTTCCTGTTTATGGGCCCAAAAATCTGGATGGAAATAATGCGCAAAGCCTCGATGACTTTCATGGGGAATATGGTTCAACACCGGATTTTCCTGATAGTATTTACCATTATCACACTAATTATACGCAGCCGTATATCATAGGTGCTTTTGCTGGAACATTGGGAACTGGATTCGGCGGAGGTGGTGGAGGTGGTGGAGGCGGTAATCCTCCAGATTGTAATGAAGTGCCTCCTGGAATGCCTTGTTGCGGTGATGGAACTTGTGGTGGTCCTGAAACCGAAACAAATTGTCCAGCGGATTGCGCAACTGCAATAGAACCTACCATAGTAGTAAATGAATTTCTGGCATTAAATGACGCATGCTGTACCGATCCAAATGGAGAATATGATGATTATATTGAGTTATATAATTATGGTAATGAAGCAGTTGATATTGGTGGTTATTTAATAACAGATAATATTGGTGACTATGAAAATTATCATCAAATCCCAATTGGGAATGATTCAACTATTATTCAACCAGGTGAAATAATTTTATTTTGGGCGGATAATGATTCGGAACAGGGAGTGCTTCATTTAGAGATTAAATTAAGTGGAAGTGGAGAGCAAATAGCGCTTTTTATGGCTGATTCAACTACTGTAGTTGATACGTTATCTTATGGAGAACAAACTGTAGATGTCTCATATGGTAGATTTCCAAATGGATCGGATACCTGGCAACAAATGAATCCTACACCTGGGACTAGCAATACAGAAGAATTATTTTCTATGGATTCGCATCCAATACCCAACTCATTTAGATTATACCCTGCATATCCAAATCCATTTAATCCAGAAACAACCATTAGATATGATCTACCAGAACAAACGTTTGTAGATATAACGATTTATGATATGATGGGAAAAAAAGTTCGCACAATAGTGAATGAGCAACAAAATCCAGGGTATAAATCAGTCCTTTGGAATGCCAAGGATGATTATGGAAGAGCTGTTAGTGCTGGTCTATATATATATCAAGCACAGGTTGGTGATTTTATACAAACGAAGAAAATGATATTGCTCAAATAATAAAAATCCCCGAAATAGTGGGGCTTTTTTTCCATATAATTCTTTTTACAAAATGCATTAGATTTGCTCACGTGTTGGATAAAAAAGGATAATGGTTATACTGAATATAAAATATATAGATGTTTATGCTGTCTTTTCCATATTAATTCTGTTTGGTCTTATTGAGTCTTTGGGTGGTTTATATGGAAAAAATTCAATCCGATCTAAAAATGATTGGTATGTGGAACTTGTAAGTACGCTTAATTTATTTTTTTTAATTAAACCAATCATATTCTTTTCAACTACGTTTCTTTTAATAAATTTATTACCCCAGTACCATAATATATTTAGCGATTCAACCTTTTGGATATCGTCATTAGTAGTAATCTTTGGAGATGATTATTTACAGTATTGGTACCATCGTAAAGCTCATGAATGGCCTTGGTTATGGAAATTACATCGTCCCCATCATTCTTCAAGAGAAATGGGCGTGTTAGTTTCTTATCGTAATGCAATCATGTATTATGTGCTTATGCCAAATATATGGTGGCTTGCAATAGTAACATATTTTGGATTATATCAAGAAATGATTATGGCAATTATATTAAAACAGATAATTGTTACCGGCGCACATAGTGAAGCAAGATGGGATTCATTCTTATATAAGTTTAAGCCATTGCATCCAATTGCTTGGGTGATTGAACGTTTCATATCCACACCAGCCACACATTTTGCTCACCATGGAAAAACTGCAGATGATGGAATTAGCAATCCCGATGGGAACTTTAGTAATATGTTTTTTCTTTGGGATGTGATTTTTGGTACTGCGCGGATTACTAGAAAATATCCTTCAGTATATGGAATACCAGATGATCCTGATGATAATTGGAAATCTCATTTGTATTATCCCTTTATTAAATCCGATAAAGCAGGTAGTGAAATAGCTACATAAATGAGAGGAATGATATGGATCTAATAATAGATAATATTGAAGAAGCAATTGTAAAAACCAAAAAACAATTGAAACAGAACCTTCCCGATCTTAAAGGAATATTTAAAGAGGTAGAAAGCTGTATAGCCGAGGAGGTATCAATAATTCAAACTTTAATCGCTGATGGTAAAGAGGTGATTCCTGATATTTCTTATAAAGATATAGAAGATGAAAAAGTTAACCAAGAGACCATTGATCTCATTAAAAAAAGAGGTTGTGTTATCATTAGAAATGTATTTTCAAAATATCAGATTGATGAATGGAATGAACAGCTTGAGGAATATATTACAGCAAATGGTTATTATGAGCAATGCCAGGAAAAAGATCATTTAGATCAATATTTTAATTCTTTGCAATCGTCAAAACCGCAGGTATTTGGCATTTATTGGTCACAACCACAAGTTAAGGCGCGCCAGGACAAGTCTATGGCCAAGGCCAAGGCTTGGTTAAATAATTTGTGGGTATATAAACAGAATAGTAATACAGTCTTTGATCCAACTAAAGAATGTTCTTATGCGGATAGAATCAGAAGACGTGAACCAGGAGATAATACATTTGGTTTATCGCCACATACTGATGCGGGTTCTATAGAGCGGTGGATTGATAAAGGATATCAAAAAGTATATCGTAGTATTTTTGAGGGGAAATGGCGCGAATATGATCCATTTGATGCTACATATCGCACAGAAATAAGTGAAATCCCTTCTCCAGCTGTAAGTCATGTTTTTCGCACCTTTCAAGGATGGACTGCTCTAACTGAACAAGGACCGAATGATGGGACATTGCAGTTAATACCAATAGTGAACAACATTATTTATATTTTATATCGCGCTCTATTAGATGATGTCCCCGAAGATTCACTCTGCGGTGCGTTACCAGGAAGAGCTCTTGATACTTCACCTGAATGGCATGCTTTATCATTAAAAGCACTTATTTCTATTCCATTATTATCCCCTGGTGATACGGTCTGGTGGCACCCTGACATTACCCATGCAGTAGAAGATACTCATGTAGGTAAAAATTATAGTAATGTCATGTACATTGGATCTTCTCCATTATGCAAAAAAAATAGTGATTATTTAACTCTTCAAGGAGAGCGCTTTCTGAAAGGAGAGAGTGCTCCTGATTTTTCCAAAGAAGACTATGAAGTAAATTTTCTTAATAGAGCAACGATGGATGATTTATCTGATCTAGGTAAAAAACAAATGGGCTTTACTCCCTGGTAAGATTGTAGAAATTATAAAAAATTATATAATAAGGGCATTTCTAGCTTTTTTTATTCTATCTTTTTTTGGGTGTGATGAAAAAAAACAACTTATCCATGCTGGAGTTGCCGTAATTAATATCACTCCACCTCTAGATTTAAATCCGATCCTTGGAGGATATGGTGATCGAATGAGTCAACCAGCTATAGGAGTCCATGATTATATTTATGCCAAGGCAATTGTATTTAAGGATCAGGATAAAAGTTTTGCAATTGTAACTGCAGATATGCAATCGTTTCCACCTTATTTCAAATCACAACTTGTGGAGTCATTACAAGAATATGGTTGGAGTGATAATAATATGTTGCTATTACCAAGCCATTCACATACTAGTATAGAAATGATGTCTTTGCATATGAAGAATAACTTAAACATTCCACAGATTGGTATTTTTAATAATGATGTACTTATGTTAACGATTGAGAACATTAAAAATATAATTTTAGAAGCACAGCAAAATTTGCAGCCAGTCACCATTGGGACTGGCAGACAAAAACTCAATGGGTGGAATAGAAATCGGAGAAAAGGAAACAGTATAGTTGATAATGATCTTACAATAACAAGAATCAATCGAATGGATCAATCACCATTAGCAATATTGATTAATTGGACTGCTCATCCAACATTTATGGGCCCAGAAGATATGGAATTTTCTGGTGGATGGCCTGGACACCTACAGCGAACTATAGAAGAACTATCTGAATCAAATACAATGGTATTTTATTATAATGGAGCTGAAGGGGACCAAAGCCCTACTCCACGCTTAGAAGTTGCAAAAAATTGGGAGCAAGCCAAAACGTATGGTGTAGATTTAGGTTATTTGTCATGGGATTTAGTTCAAAATATTCAAACAAAACCCGTATTCAATTTTGATTATTATCAGTTTGATATAGCGTTACCTCAACGTAGTTGGCACCCTACGTTCATGATGACAGGTGGTAAGGAATATGGAATTAATAGTGATCAAGCTGATTATATAATTAATCTATTATTTCCAGATAGCACATCAAGTACTTTTTTTACTATTGGAGATTTATTGATTGTTGGAGTTCCTGGAGAAATGACAGCTGAATTAGGTATTGATATCAAGGATAAGGTTCATGAAAAAATAGAAATAGAATTTATAACTATTGGTGGTCTAGCCAATGAATGGATTAGTTATATGCTATCAGAGGAAGAATATGAAAAAGGGGGGTATGAGACGAGTGTCAGTTTTTATGGATCAACGCTAGGACCTTTGGTTGTACATAAGATTATTGAAAGTGCAGAACTATTTAATCATTATTGATAAAAAATTAAGAACATGATTTTTTTTCATATAAGATTGTAATTTCAATGTCATATGATAAATTGAATGATTCATAAATGAATTCAAAATATTTAAATATTACTCAACAGGGCTATTCTATGTATAGGATGGTAATATTTATATTATTGGCATTTATCATTAATCCCGAAGGATTATTTGGTAAGAAAAAACCTTTTATAGGTAAAGACAGATTTAATCGTCAAATATCGGAAGGTATTGAAAATAATGGAGATACACTTTCAGTCACATATTTAGCATTTCACCCATTTCAAATCGATACAACAAAAATGGCCATTAATAAGATTGCTGGCCGACTAACTAGACAAGAAATAGATATTTTTAAGAATTTTGCTGAAGTATATAAGTTTGCCGATGAAGGACCAAAAGAAGAATTATATGTAGTACAAGGGAGTCAGATTGATAGCATATTTTATGATGGACTGTTTGGTTTTAAGAAAGTTGTAATTCCTTCAGATGCAAATAAGAAATTTAGCCATTATTATGAAAAAGGCTTAAAAGAAGGAGAGTGGATAGAGTGGTTTGTTGATGAATCACCAAGGGAGATATACCATTATAAAAAAGATGCATTAGATGGATCTTATGCTATTTTTGATTCTGCGAGTGCTCAGAAGATTATTGAAAAAATGTATAAAAAAGATTTATTACACGGTATATGGAAAGAATGGTATCTAGATAAAACATTAAAACTCGAGTATACATACAAAAATGATAATCTTCATGGAGTAAGCATTGATTATGATTCTACCGGAAAAAAAGATTCAGATAAAATGTATAAAGATGGATTAAAAGATGGTGAATGGAATTTTTATAATGATGATGTAGTTCTCGTGCGAGTTGAGATATATAATGATGATTTAAAGGATGGGTTATGGTATACAAAAGATTTGGAAACAAGAGATATTCATTATGAAGAATACAGGGAAGATAAATTTATAGTTCGATATACGGAACACTACTATCCTAATTTTCAATTGATGGAAAAATATGCGTTTAAGGATAGTCTTCCACATGGGAAATGGACAGGTTATTTCAAAGATGGGGAGACGAAACATGTTAAAAGATTTGAAGATGGAAAAAAACAGGGAAAGTGGCAATACTATACAGAATTAGGTGATATACAGACTTTAGAATTATATGAAAATGATAAACGGAATGGGGAGTGGTATAAAAAGACTGATGGGAACGATGTACATTATCAGTTTTGGGATATGGACTCATTAATTTCAGAGTATGCAGACTTGTATTATCCTAATGGACAGTTGAAAGAAAAAATTTCGTATAAAGAAGGTTTGAAGGAAGGAAAATTTACAGGTTATTATCAAAATGGTGCGAAGAAATACGTAAAACGTTATGAGGATGATATCCCAGCTGGAAAATGGCAATATTACACAATGGCTGGGAAAACGAATGCAGAAGAGATTTATGTTGAAGGTAAACGCAACGATGAGTGGTACCGAGTCGAACAAAATGAAGATGTATATTATCAGTTTTGGGATATGGACTCATTAATTTCAGAATATGCGGATTTGCATTATCCAAATGGACAATTGATAGAAAAAATATCGTACAAAGAGGGCTTAAAGGATGGGAAATTCACTGGTTATTATGAAAGTGGCGCAACGAAGTATAAGAAAAAATATACAGATGATAAACCAGATGGAAAGTGGCAGTTTTATACTGCAGGAGGGGATAAGAATGAAGTACAAATCTATGCGGAGGGAAAGAAGGTTGAAGAATGGTTCCGTATAGATGAAAAGGGGGATACATATTATCAATATTGGGATCAAGATTCTCTTATTTCAGAGTATGCAGACTTACATTATTCTAATGGACAATTGATAGAAAAAATATCGTACAAAGAAGGTTTAAAGGATGGGAAATTCACTGGTTATTATCCTTCAGGTAAAGTGGAATATGTAAAACGTTATGAAGAAGATAAGCCTATGGGAGTGTGGAAATTTATTAAAGAAGACGGTACAACAAAAAAGATAGAACGATATGAAATGGGAAAAAAGAATGAGGAATGGATAACCTATGAAGAGAATGGAGATACATATTATCAATATTGGGATCAAGATTCTCTTGTTTCAGAATATGCGGATTTACACTATCCAAATGGACAATTGATAGAAAAAATTTCATATAAAGAAGGACGGAAAAATGGAAAATTCACTGGTTATTATGAAAGCGGTCAAACGAATTATATAAGGACATATAAAGATGATAAGTTAGAAGGGAAATATGCTGATTATACGGAGGCAGGACAAATATTACTGAAGCAGTCATATGCAAATGATTTACTTGATGGGGCTTCAAAGGAATGGTATTTAAATGGCAAAGTAAAAGTGAAAACCTCTTATACTGCAGGAAAGTTAAATGGTGGCTTTATGTCCTACGATAGCCTAGGCAGAAAAGAAACTAAGGGAGAATATGATATGGGGTTAAAGACTGGCGATTGGTTAACATGGTATCCTTCCGGTAAAAAGAAAGAACGATTAAGTTATTATAGTGGGAAAGCAAATGGTATGTACTCACTTTGGGATGAAGAAGGAAGAATTATTAAAGAGGGAGAATACTCGAATGATCTCAAACATGGCGTCTGGATAACATTTGACCCAGATTTAAAAAGACAGGAATCATATGAGTATTACGATATGGGTGTAGCAAAATTAAAATATTTTTTTAAATACTATGATAATGGCAATCCCATGGAAGAGCCATCTTTTACAGAATATTTTCGTGATGGGGAATGGAGGCAGTTATTTGATAATGAGCGCTTACAGTACCTAACTACATATTCAATGGGAAAAAAATATGGTTTATATGAAGAATGGACGATTAAAAAAGAATTAGTTCAAAGAGGTTATTATGAATATGATCTAATGTCTGCATTATGGACTTATGCGAGAAATGATTCTGTAATAAAATATGAAGTATACGATGCTGATTCAATTATTGATGGTTTTGTTTATGAATATTATGAAAACGACAAATCTAAAGCAGATGCTGTATTTTTAGAAAATGGGAAACGTGATCAGAAGTGGTATACGTATTTTGAAGAGGGGAAAGACTCAACAATATCAGTATATGATGGCGGTAAGAAGACCGGTACTTGGTATGTACATTTTGATTCTACGTTTGAAGTATCTACAGAGACTAATTATGAGAACAATTTAAAACATGGTGATTATAAAGAATGGTATATTAATGAGAATCCAATGATTGAAGGTTATTATGAATATGGTATAAAACATTTGCTATGGGCATTTTGGGATGAAAGAGGATACCAAAGATTTGAAGAGTGGAGAATGGGTGAATTATATGATACATTTGAATATGAATACTATGAAAATGGACAATTAAAGGAAGAACCAAGTTATAAAAATAGAAAAAAACATGGAAAATGGTTTCGCTATTTTCCAGATGGTGAAATTAGCGGAGTGCGTGAATTTGCAAATGGGAAACGTGTGGGAGAATGGGTAGATTATTACCGTAAAGACGAGATTGCTTTTCAAGGTATTTACAAGGATGATAAAAAAGATGGTTCTTGGTTTTGGTATTATATGAACAGAGGAGATCCAGGTGAAGAAGGAAATATAATGAGTGAAGTTAAGTTTAATAATGGTGAATTAATTTCTGAAAAGTGCTATAAACGTGAAGATAGTGAAGAAATTAATTGTCAGGAGATATTTGGTGAAAATGATTATCGTTTTTCCGATAAAAAATAATCATGGATCGTAGAAAATTTATTTCAACAGCTTTTCTTGCACCATTTGCTGGTTCTTTTTTACAAACATGTGGGAAAATAAATATGAATTCTAACTATAAATTTGCAATAGCAACTTATTCCTATTGGCATTTTCGTGAGCCAAAAGTAACAGTACAGCAAGTAATTGATCATGCTTCTAATCTTGGAGTAGATGGCGTGGATGTTCTTCATGTACAAATGGATAATGAAAGTCCTGAATATATTCAATCTTTACGAGATAGAGCTCAAGATAAAAATATTGAACTGATTTGTTTATCAATACATCAGGATTTTGTCGATCCGGATAAGGAGAAACGAAATAAAAATATTGATCATACAAAAAAATGTATTGATATAGCTCATGATTTAGGGATTTCTTATATCCGACTCAACTCTGGAAGGTGGAATACAATTGATTCGTTTGATGACCTTATGGTAAATAAAGGAGTTGAACCCGTTCTCCCTGGTTTTACTGAAGACGATGGTTTTAAATGGTGTATTGATTCTATTAATGAATGTTTACCTCACGCAGAAAAAGCTGGCGTTGTACTAGCATTAGAAAATCACTGGGGATTGACTCGAACACCGGAAGGTTTATTACGGATTGTAAATTCTATAGATTCACCCTGGATAGGTGTGTTAATGGATACTGGGAACTTTCTGGAAGACCCTTATGAAAAACTTGAAGAGATTGCTCCTCAGACAGTATTTGTTCAGGCAAAAACATATTATGGCGGTGGTGAATGGTATACCTTAGATCTTGATTATGCGCGAATAGCAGAAATATTAAATAAAGTAGAGTATAAGGGCTATATATCATTGGAATTTGAAGGAAAAGAAGATGCAAATACAGGCGTCCCCAAAAGCATAGACTTGTTAAAAAAATCTTTCACTTAGTATTATAAATGCAAGGAAAAGTAAAAGAATACAATCGAGACCGCGGATTTGGATTTATTATCGGGGAAGATGGAGATGATTATTTTGTTCACATTTCTGGAATAGGCCCAAAGCTGCAAAAATTTGGATTGCGTGAAGGCCAGCACGTTGCCTTTGATATCGATTATGATCACAAAGGAGATAAGGCAATCAATATTCGGCCTATTTAGTTCTTACAACTTATAGTTTTCTGCAAAAGAAAGACGTTCTCCAATTGGAGGATGTGAGTAGTATAATAATTTTACCCACCATTCTGGATACGCATTTGAAAGGTTTCTATTTGCTAAACCAGCCATTGCTTTTTGAAATGAATCTTTATCAGGATATAACTCTAACGATGTTCTATCTGCTTGTCTTTCAAAGTAACGAGATATCATATTATTCAATGGACCAAAAAGTAGACTGGACAATAGACTCATAATTAGACTAAACATTGGGAATAGAGACAGATTATTTGTATTCGATGTAAGGAACTCCGGATACAGTATTTTCATTATTATATTTAGTAGATAAAATATTATTAGTTGCTGAATTGTTCCTATTAGGATGTTTTTTGGTAAATGTGAGAAATGATAATGACCAACTTCGTGCGCAATAACAGATTTAATTTCTGATAAACTCATATTTTCTAATAAGTTATCAGCGATAACAACTCTTCTGGTTTTACCCATTCCCGCAAGGAAAGCATTTTCTTTTTTTGTTTGTCGACTCATATCTTGTCGGAAAAAACCACTGGGTTTTAAACCAGCTTTATGTAGTATATCGGATAATTGATTAGTTAGCTTTTCATCTTCTATCGGATCATATTTATTAAATATTGGAAGAATAACTACAGGGAATAATGTTACAAATACAATAGAAACAAGTGTAGTAACCGTAGCTGCAACAAGCCACCAGGTGTCAGGAAATTTCCATAATACCCAGAAAAAAAGTCCCAGTAAGATAGGTAATAACATTAAACTAACTGTAAATGATTTTAATTGATCAAGGAGCCATGTCTTGTTAGTATAATTTGAAAAGCCCCATTTATGTTCATGAACATAACTTGAATAATACCCTAGAGGCAGCCCAATTATAGTTGATAGTACAAGAAATATGCTTACATAAATGAGAAATACATATATAAATGTCAGATCAATATTTGCTAAGTAATTACTAAGTCCGCTGAAATAAAATATTAAAATAAATATGAGTGATGATAATGAACCAACAATACCGATTTTCCTTTTTTCATTTTCATATGTTTTTGCTCTTGCTTGTTTTTCCTTATCTAGAAAGGGATGTATTTCTATATCTTTCATTTTCCAATCCTTTATAATTCAAATTGCACATTCGCTATGCTTCCAGACTTTATAAATTCGTTCACTAGTTTGGAAGCAGGAATATTAATTATATGACCGCTTTCAACAATTTGCAGGTGAGATGTAAATCCATTATTTTTTAATATATTGTTAAGGTTGATACTTTTATGATAGTCAACAACGGAATCTTTTTTGCCATGAATCATTAAAATTGGTGTTTGTTTGCTTTCAATTGAAGAAGTATTTAATAGTTCTTCTGTATCTCGTATCATTGCAGCTATAGGGATTATTCCTTTAAGTGAAAAATCTAATCTTAATCCATAGAACAATGAAACACTTGCTCCCATTGAAAATCCAAGTAAAATGATTTTATTTGGCAAGAATCCGTCATCAATAATTTTATCAAATAGCTTATCCATTAAATTGAATGTTTTTTTTGTTTTCCAGCCATTTTCTGGTGTTCCACTAAACCATGTATATCCTTTACCACTACTTGCATTGTATGGGGCCCTTGGGATATACCATTTTGCATTTGGGACCTTCATTGATTTAGCAACCGGGACCATAGAATGTTCATTACCTGTCCATCCGTGAAGTCCAATAATTGCAGTATTTATGTTATCTGATTCTTGATAATAATTAAGAATCATATCCAATTAATCGCAACAACAGTCATCAACTATTTCTATCGTTTCAAGGTCAAAATCTCCCTCTGTTAAACCACTTAATTGATAACGTATACAAATACCAATATTGACTCCATCAATATTCCCAATATCTGACAAATCTTCTTGAGTTACTTTCTTGAATAAATATCCATCAAGAAGATTTCCACCGCAATCGGAACATTCTGAATTATCCTGACAAGTGATCAGAGCAAGAAATAGTATAGAGACAATTCCATTTAGGATTCTTTTATATATGCCCATCATTATTTTTTAAAGTTTGGTTTTGCACTTAGCACCCAGCGAGCATTTGCAGGTGTACGACTTGGTTCCATACGATATAATTCTCCAGTAGTTGTATCTAGAAGATAATGCCAATGCGTACGATCAATACTAAAACTCTGTAATTGATATCTTCCACTTGGACCAATGCTTGTATCGCCACTTAAGTAGGCATCAATACGACCAAGCATTACTTTTAAAGAATCATCATCTATTTGACTTGCGCCCATAAATATAAAAATGCATACAGTTGCAATAGTACCTGTTATGAATCCACTAAGATATTTTTTCATATTAGTTTCTCCTTTTATTTTGTTAACGAATAGCTTCATAATTTGCCATTCGCTCAATAAAATCCCTTTCACTTTTTGCTTGAAGTAAAGGACTTATTTTTATGTTATCTTTTAAGCTTATTGTAGGGTTTTCCCCATAATCATGACCTGGGTAAATTAGTGTATTACCAGGTAATGATAAAATCTTATCGTATATACTATAGTATAACTCTTTGGTACTTGCATTAGCACTTATTGTTCTACCTGTTCTACCCACAAATAATGTATCTCCAGTAAAAATGATATTTTCCATCAAATAACATAGAGAATCAGGGAAATGCCCAGGTGTATATATTATATCAATATTTATTTTTCCTAAGAGGACCCTATCTTGATCGTTTACAGGAGAAAATTCATATTTTGTACTTTTATGAACTAAATTTTTGTATCCAATATATTTTGCATTTGGATATTCATCTAGAATCTCATCTAAATACGCTATATGATCACCGTGAGTGTGTGTTATAAGGAGTGCCCCAAGGTGCTGATTAATATATGGTTTAATTTCATCAAGTGAGATAGCTGCATCAATCAAAAATTGTATTCCAGTTTGCATACAGGAAACTAAATACGAAAAATTATTATCATATCCCCCACGAAATGTTCGTATTGAAAAATCAGTTTCTATCATGATTAAATATTTTCAAATGATTTAATTAAGCAATAGTTTATCTTCTGAATAGTTGAAATGCACTATTTTAGTGAAATATTATTATTTATAGAGGTGTTGGTATGAAACAAACCGGTATTTATTTAATTCTTGGAGGTGCAGTAGTATTTATTTTAGTATTTATAGGAAAAATTATTGCACTCATTTTTAATAACCCATTACTTGGATTAGCGCTTATGTCCGTAGTGCTTGGAGTATTTGTATTACTATACAGCATTATTCAAGAAGAACGGGAAAAAGATGATTTTAAAGATATTGAAGAATGAAATTTGTAACAACTGAAACTGTTTCTGGCTATAGTATTAGTGAATCATTAGGTATGGTGATGGGAAACACCATTCGAGCAAGGCATTTGGGTAAAGAGATTACTGCTGTTTTACGAAGTATTGTAGGAGGTGAAATTCCAGAATATACTAGAATGATGGCACAAGCAAGGGAGCAAGCCTTACAAAGAATGTTAGATGGCGCAAAAGATTTAAATGCGGATGCAGTAGTGAGTGTCCGTTTCCAAACATCGATGGTTTTACAGGGTTCTGCGGAATTATTAGCATATGGAACTGCAGTAAAGCTTTCTAGAAATTAAATAAGTATTTCTCAAGATTTATCTTACATTTAGTGCTATAGTTAATTATGGAGAAGATTAATGATTGAATTATTAACATGGATGCCTGCCCTTGTACTACCAGGTGCCGCATTAATACAATTAGTTCAATTATGGAAAACACATAATCCGGGTGGAGTAAGTGTTTTATCATGGTTGATGTTTGGTGTTGCAAATATTGGTGCATATTTTTTGTTTGCTGAAACTGGTGGTGGATATTTAGATATCCGTGCAATATTAGCCTTTTTATTAACTTCTGTTCTCAACTTTTTGGTTGTCTGGACAGTATTAAAATATCGTATTAAACCCGATGAAAAAAATGAATCAAAAAAGGATGAATAAATGAAACATTTAAGTGCAATAATTATTTCAATATTGATAATTTCTATATCTTGTTCAAATAATGAACAACAGATGGCGCAAGTCGAATTAAATGATTATATGGATACAGTTAGTTATAGTGTAGGCCTAGATATTGGTAAATCTTTTCGTTATCAGGAAATGGATATTGATCCTAGTGTTTTAGCAAAAGGATTAGATGATGCGTTTAATGAAAAAGAAATAAAATTAACTGAAGAAGAAGTGCAATTAACCCTTGTAAAGTTTCGTCAGGAATTTCAGCAAAAACAACGTGAGATTGCTCAGCGGAAAGCCCAGGAAGCCGCAGCTGCTGAAGAATTGTATTTAACTGAAAGCTCCAAAAAAGAAGGCATGGTTACCTCACCTAGTGGATTACAATATAAAGTGATTAGACCTGGCGATGGGCCAAGTCCTTTACAAACTGATAAAGTAAAAGTTCACTATAAAGGCACATTGACTGATGGTTCAGTCTTTGATAGTTCATTTGATCGTGGTCAACCTATATCTTTTCAAGTAACGGGCGTAATCAAAGCTTGGACGGAAGCATTATTGTTAATGCAAGTTGGAGCAAAATGGGAATTAACCGTTCCTTCAAAATTAGGTTATGGAGCTAGAGGTAATGGCGCAAGCATTCCACCAAATAGTACATTACTTTTTGAAATTGAATTACTAGAAATCGAATAGAAAATTATGGAGCATGTCTGATTTTAATATTCGGTCTTATAATTCTGCAGATAAGGATCATGTATATAATATCTGTCTTCAGACAGGAGAATCTGGTAAAGATGCGACCCATCTATTTACTGACTCTTTAGTACTTGGTCACATATATGCTGGCCCATATATGGAATATGAGCCGCAATCTGTATTTATTCTTAATGATGAAAATGGCCTATGTGGTTATATAATGGGTACGATGAATTCAAATGCATTTTATGTTTGGATGTATAAAGATTGGTTTCCAACTGTACGCAATAATTATAATCAGCCAAGCGGTGAACCATCAAAATGGAATAGAACAGAAAAAACGGTCAATATTTTATTTCAGCCAATGAGTAAAAAATTATTTAAAGATTATCCTGCTCATTTACATATTGATTTATTACCGAGAGCCCAAGGACAGGGTCAGGGAAAGTTGATGATGGATCGTTATATTTCTCATTTGAAAAAAAACAATATTAAAGGTGTTCATTTAGAGCTCAGTATTACAAACGAACGTGCATTTAATTTTTATAGAAAATATGGCATGGATAAATTAGAACAAGATGATGATTCAATATATATGGGTTTGTATATATAGATAGTTCTATTCATTAATTAGAATAACTTTTCCTAGCACCTTTCTTTCCCCAATCATCTTAATAGCATCTGTTGCAGATTTCATCGGAAGCTTTTTTGAGATAAATGGATTTAGTTTTTTGGATGATATCATTTTACCAATTTCAATTATGTTGTTCATATTTTGTTTTGGTTCATGTCCAGTAAATGCCCCCCAGAAAACACCAACGATTTCACATCCTTTAAGTAAAGCTAGATTTAAAGGAATCTTTGGTATTTCTCCTGCAGCAAAGCCAATAACTAAATATCTACCTTTCCAGTTTATTGAACGCAATGCAGGTTCAGTATAGCAGTCTCCAACTGTATCATAGATAATATCGAAAGCGCCTTTTTTACTTTTTTCTTTTAATTTATTTGATAAATCTTTTTGACTCTCTTTATCTAATTTATCTGATCCATATACTACAACTTCATCTGCACCATACTGTTTACACAAATCAGCCTTTTCTTCTGTAGATACACCAGCAACGACTCGGACATTATGTGCTTTCGCAATATCTAAAGCTGCCAACCCAACCCCTCCAGAACATCCTAATATTAGAATTTCATGATCTTGATTTAATCGGCCTCTTTGGATTAAAGCATGATAACTGGTTCCATATGCAATTTGCGTGGCAGATGCTAATTCAAAAGTCATGCCTTCAGTCATTTTTATTAGTTGCTTATGATTAATTGCTAGTTTTTCAGCAAAAGCTCCCCATCCGCACATAAATGACACTTTTTCCCCAATTTGAAAATTATGTACATTTTTTCCAATAGCACTAATGACTCCAGCTCCTTCAGATCCTGGAGAGAATGGAAAGTTTGGTTTAAATTGATATAGACCCTGTACAATCAAATTATCTGGGAAATTAAGTGCTGCTACTTTGATATCAACAACAACCTCTCCATCCTTTGGAGTTGGATCTGGTATATCTTCCCAAACAAGATTCTCAACAGGACCAAAATCTTTACATAGCAATGCTTTCATCATTACACCCTTTTTTATAGTTTTATTATGGTTATAGATAATTAAATTATTATTTCTAGTAATAGAATGCTATCATAATGGTACTTGGTCCAATAGATTATACGATAATTATTATTTACTTAGTTGGCACAGTAGTTTTTGGTGCTTATATAGGTAGAAAGATAAAGTCTGGAAAAGATTATTTCCTAGCAGGACGATCTTTACCTTGGTGGGCAATAGGCATGTCATTAGTTGTTTCTGATATTGGTGCTATTGATATGGTAGGAATTGCAGGATCAGCTTACTTATATGGTATAGTACTTGGGAATTATGATTGGTTAGGTAGTGTTCCTGTTATGATTATAGCTGCCTTTTTATTTATACCTATGTTTTGGAAAAAGAAAGTTTCTACAATTCCTGAATGGCTAGGTGCAAGATATAATTCATCTGTACAAACTACTTCTGCGTTGATATGGGGAATCTATATGCCAATTAATTTAGGAATCATATTATATGCTTCTGCAGTAATGCTAAACGTTTTATTAGATCTTAACCCAAAAGTATTAATTTTAAGTGATGATAAAGCAGTTGTTGAAAAAGTTGCTCATTCTACAGATAAAAAAAAATATGATTTTATTTATGCTAGTTCTATAGATAAAGGCATTCAACTATCTAAAGATCGAAATCCAATTATCATTTTTATTGATAAAAACTTATCAGCTGAATCAAATAACAGAAATATATTTTCCGGTATTCCATTTGTCTCCTTTACAGAAAATGAAATTAGTTCTTCTTGGGGAGAAATGAATATGAACCGCGCACGGGAACCGGACTGGGATATATTTTATTCAATTCTAATTATGGGAATTGTGATAGGAGTTTATACTTTTTTAGGTGGACTTCGAGCCGTTGTGTATACAGATGTAATTCAATGCGTTGTGATGTTAGGAGGTTCACTTTTTGTACTGTTTTTTGGGATTATTAAGCTCGGTGGTGTAAGTGAGTTTGTAAATATCATAACCTCTATGGGAGAACGGACAAAAGATCATTTTTCTCTTGTATTACCTGTTGATACAAAAACACCTCACCCATGGTCCGGTATCCTTTTTGGTTTAGGTTTCGTTCTAGCAAATGCATATTGGATTGGAAATCAATCAATAGTTCAGCGTGCATTAGGCGCAAGATCAATGGCTGATGCAAAAGCTTCTTATATTTTTGGAGCATTATTAAAAATTTTAATTCCATTTGCTATGGTTGTTCCTGGAATCATTGCATTAGCTTACAATCCTAATATAGCAGATGCAGATAAAGCAATGGCAACATTAATCAAAGAAATTATGCCTACGGGATTAATAGGTATTTTCTTTGCCGCATTTCTTGCTGGATTGATGTCTAGTGTTGACTCATTTTTAAATTCTGCAGCAACAGTCTGGACAACAGATATTTATAAAAAATATTTTCGTCCTAAAGGAGATGATGCCCATTACTTAGTTGTAGGAAGAGTTTTTACAATTATTTTTATATTAGTAGCTATTTATGTTGCGCAATTTGCAACTGGTTTTGAAAGCCTGTATGATCTAGCGCAAACATTATTATCATTTTTCCAGGGCCCAAGTCTTGCTATAATAATTTTAGGAGTTTTATGGAAACGAGCTACTGGAACAGGCGCCTTAGTAGGGTTAATCGGAGGTGTTTCTTTTTCTGCCCTTTTGATGTGGGTTCATAGTAATGCTACAATACCTTTATTCCAAGTTTCTGAACCTTTTTTATATGTGGCTCTGTGGTCATTCATCCTTTCCATAATGCTTACAGTAATCGTGAGTTTATATACGAAACAAGAACCAGAGGAAAAATTAAGAGGGATGGTATATAGATATGATTGATATATTAACAATTATTTTATCTGTATCCGTATCCATTGCAGATACCATATCTAATCTTTTTCGTATACCTGGTCAACTTATGAGAGAAATTTTACTAAGTATCGATTTGCATATAGCTAAATCCTTATTTATTATTTATTTTTTATCAATCACTTATTGGGTATATAAATTGCCCAAATCCGAAGTTATTCTAAATGATAAAAATTCTGGGAAAGATATTAACCTAAGACCATTTGCAATTTCCGCAATGGTGTTGATCGTTATTATATATTTAATATTTTGAAGATAAAAAATAAGTACATATATATTTATATACTGATTATATCATCTATATTAGATGCTCAGAGCAATAATGAGTTAAAAGATTATTTTTCTGAATCGAGTGGAAGAATATTATCAAATAATTCAAACCAATTTATTTTAGGATCTGCTGCTTTAGCAGCATTTGCTTCAACAAAAATAGATCAAAAAATAAAAGTATATGCACAGGATAATGGTCTATTACCTGAAAAAGTATCTCACTTTGGTGATATGTATGGTGGTTATTGGGCGCATTGGATACTATGGTCATCAATTCTAGGTACTTCCATATCTTCTATCGGATATAATTATCTTTCAGAAAAACTTGAATTTTCCACATTGGCTATGATTACAAATGGAGTAATTACTGAATTGATGAAAAGATCATTTGGACGAGTAAGGCCAAATGGTGGTTGTTGTAAATCATTTCCTTCTGGTCATGCCTCTCATAGTTTTACAGTCGCTACAATTGCTAATGAACTTTATGGAAAAGAAGTTGGTATTGCCGCTTATTGCTTAGCCGCCTTAGTTGCAGCAAGTAGAATTCATGATAATAAACACTATTTGAGTGATGTTATATTTGGTGCCGGGTTAGGTACGGCAGTAGGAAGAGGGTTTGCATTGACCTATAGAGATAGGATAAACAATAAATATGTAAGCATAGATAGCCCTCTTACAATTCGTATCACAATCCCATTAAACTAAAGTGAAATACATATTAATTATTTTTATTATTTCTCTTTCTATAATGAAAGCAGAACAGAATGACATGAAGCCACCACGTGGATACTTAAATAATACATTTTTAAAATGGTCCGCAATGCTTGGTTGGATTGATATGGTTGATACTAAACCAGAAACACCTCAGAACATTGAAGTATTCAATGATTTGGAGTTTAAAAAAACTGAACAGAGATCTCTTTTCCTTGATATATATCGTGAGAAGGATATTGATAATCCAACACCCTTAATTATTTTTGTACATGGTGGTAGTTGGACAAAAGGAAATAAAAAAGATTACCTTATTTATTTATTATCATATGCAGAAAAAGGATTTGTCACTGCATCATTATCATACCGATTTTCTCAAGAAGCAAAATTTCCTGCAGCGGTGGAAGATATAATTTGTGGAATTAAATGGTTAAAAAATAATGCAGTTGAATATGGAATTGACTCAAATAATGTTGCAATTGTTGGAGGATCTTCCGGTGCACATCTTGCGTTAATGGCAGCTTATACGATGGGTAACTCTTTTGGAATAGAAGATTGTGATAGTGGGCCTGCATCTCATAAAGTAGATGCAGTAGTAAATTTTTATGGACCAACTGATTTAACGACAGATTATGCTATAAATAGAAAAGAACCGCGTTTTTTTATAGGTGCCGATTATAAAAGTCAACCTGACAAATATCTTATTGCATCTCCAATATATTATGTCACTAAAGATGATCCTCCAACGATGACCTTTATTGGAACACTAGATGAACTTGTACCATTAAATCAAACAAACAAGTTAGATCAATCATTGAAAAAGGTTAATGTATACCATGACTATCATATTTTGAAAGGATGGCCACATACGATGGATGCTGTTCGGCTTGTAAACAATTATACTCAACATTATATGGATAAGTTCTTTAATCAATATTTAAGGGATTAGAATACAATGAAAATCTTTTTGATATTACTAACTATTTCTTTTGTTTATTTGGCATGCGAAACAAATAACAACAATCATACTAAGCTATCACAGCCAATTAAATTAAAAGGGAATAATTGGGCCGAAAAATTAGGTTATCCTGAAAAGAGTAAGGTTATTATACTCCATGCAGATGACATTGGTATGTGTTCTGAAGCAAATGAAGCTGTAATTCCATATTTATTAAATAATCAAATACAATCTGCTTCAGCAATGGTTCCATGTCCGTGGTTTAATGATATTGCGGATTGGTATAAAAATAATCCCGATCAAGATATTGGACTACATTTAACATTGACAAGTGAATGGAAATTGTATCGATGGGGACCTATTTCAAATGAATTAATGAATTCTAACGTAACGGATTCAGAGGGATATTTATGGAGAAGAGTAGAGGATGTTGTATCTCGTGTATCTGTAAATGATATTGAAAAAGAGATAAGAGCTCAAATAAATCGTGCAAGACAATTAGGCATTGAGCCGGGACATATCGATACGCATATGGGAACACTGTATAGTAAAGTAGAGTATGCAGAATTATTCTTTAATATAGCAATGGAGTATGGTATTCCAGCTAATGTTATTGAATTCACACCTGAGTTAGTTAAAAAATTCAAGAAACAAGGTTATCCTATTACAGATCAATTAGTAGCAAGTGCTTCAAAGTATATGTTGCCAAAGATTGATAACATGGTCCCAGTACCGAACGCTAATAGCTATAATGAGAAAAAGGAGAGCTTTTATAATTTGATTAGAAATCTTGAATCGGGTATTACGGAGATATATTTTCATCCATCTATTGAAAGCAATGGCCTAAAGAAAATTACCAATTCTTGGCAACAAAGAGTCTGGGAAGCAAAAATGTTTTCTGATCCAGATGTTATTAATTTTTTAAAAATTAAAGGTATTCTATTTACCAATTGGAAAGAAATGATGAAACGGCATAAAGATAGAATATAGTATGAAGATTATAAAATATTTATTCTTAGTGTTTATTTTCTTAATAGTAATACTTGCAGTTCGTGTTAAATATAATCTTAGAGATCGCCATCCCGATTTTGACATTGATATTTATTTAAAAAATACTGGACAGATTGGTTCAATATCTGTTGGTTTTGCAAAGATGCCTATAACTCCTGAAATTACTGATACATGGAATGATTTAAATGGCAATGCAAGATATGAACCTGATAAAGGCGACTTTTATAATGACGTTAATGGGAATAATAAGTTTGATCCTATTTGGATAGGAGGATTTCATAATAGTCGCCCTGCACAAGGGGTTAATGATGATCTTTGGTCTAGAGTGATGGTAATAGATGATGGAGAAACCAAGATTGCTATTGTAAGTATTGATGCAGTTGGTTTTATATATGATGATGCTGTAGATATAAGAAAAGAAGTAAAAAAGAATATCGGATGTGATTATACTATAATTTCTAGTACTCATGTACATCAAGCGCCGGACCTAATTGGAATTTGGGGCCCTAGTTACTTTAAAAGTGGCGTAGATAAAAAATATATGCAGTATGTTAAAAAGCAAACAATTGCAGCCATTGCTACTGCAGTAAAGAGCCTTACTCCAGCAAAACTTAGAATAGGTCAAGATTTAAAAGGTGCAATACCGTTTGTTGTTGATTCCCGAGACCCTCAAGCATTAGATCCAGGTATTAGAATTATACAAGCAATCGATAGAAATTCAGAAGAAACTTTGGGTTCATTAATAAGTTGGAGTAATCATCCTGAGACCCTATGGAGTAAAAATCTATTAATATCATCAGATTTTCCACATTATTTTAGGGCTTCTATTGAAAATGGAGTTTTTAATAAGGATACAACTTTGGCAAAAGGAATTGGAGGTATCTCCGTATTTGTTAATGGAGCAGTTGGCGGGTTAATGACGACTAATCCAAGTCACCCTATTGCTGATCCATTTAATGGAACAATGCTTGATGGCGCAACATTTGAAAAAACGCAGGCACAAGGGCAACAGCTTGGTTTATTAGCGCTTAAGGCAATTCGTTCAAAAGATGCAGTAGAAATATCAAATTCCAAAATTACTTTACGCGCAAAAACAATCACAATACCGCTTGATAATAAAAATTTTTTACTTGGTTTTATTTTAGGTGTAATTGACCATGGTACAGTTGGATGGTTGAATGTGAAAACAGAAATAGCATCTATACAAATTGGTCCAATATCAATCATAACAATACCTGGAGAAATTTACCCAGAAATTATTAACGGAGGCGTCGTATCACCTTTAGGTCAAGATTATAATATAGATCCTGTTGAGATTCCACCGTTGAGATCAATGATGAAGGGTGATTATAAATTTGTTTTTGGATTAGCAAATGATGAAATAGGTTATATCATTCCAAAGAGTGAGTGGGATGAAGTACCTCCCTATTTATATAATCATCATAAATCTCCATATGGTGAAATTAATTCTCTTGGTCCTGAAGCAGGTCCCATAATCCATATGTCTTTAAGTAAAATTCTGGAAGATTAATAATCTTATGAAAAACTGGAAAAAGATCGGTGGAATAATTGGAGGAGTTGGTTGCTCACAATTTCTAATATTTTCAACGATTGCAATGTTTAATTACAGTGGAGGAACGTCGTGGAATAAGTCAGCAGAAGGTTACACGTTTTGGCATAATGTTATGAGTGATCTAGGAAGAACAGTATCCTATTCTGGTATTTCAAATACTTTTTCAAGCACAATATTTAATACTTCACTGATTTTTTTTGGTATAAGCATAATTATAATATATCTAAGCATGGGAAAAAGATTATTGCTTACTGATAAATTTATTTTTTTTATTACAATTTTTGGAATTATTTCTGGAATAGGTATTATTGGTGTTGGTTTAACCCCTGATGATATTTTATCTGATCAACATATGATAGCAGTTTGGATATGGATATTATCCCTATCTACTGTATTAATTCTAATAATTATATCAAAAATAATTAATCATTCTTATGATAGTATGTTTTATTTATCATTTGTTTTACTCTTTGCAGTATGTATACATACTGGGCAAGGTCTTTTGGGAATGTGGTCTCCAATTGTAGCAACCACACAGAAAATTGTCGTTTATTTAAATGTTTCTTGGTATTTATTGATTAGCAAAAAAATAATTGATTAAGAGCCTAAAAATAAATTGTAAAACTTAAACGATCATTAATTATTTAATTATTGCCAATGTTCCTTTTTGAATCTCTCCAACACTTGAAGCATCAAGAGATTCAACAACCCAAAAATAAATCCCACTAACTACTCTTCCAGATAATGAAATAGTTTCTTGACGCCAAGATTCTTCTGCAGAATTTTCATTTATATGTTTTCTTTCGAAAACAAGATCTCCATTAATACTATATATTCTAATAATGCATGTTTTGGGAAGATTTATGAAACGTAATTTATGTGGGTCTGCAGCATCAGGGTACATATGTAATACATCATTGAAATCTAACCGATACGGATTTGGAACAACTCGTATTGGAATACTCATATTATCAAAAGATGAAGATGAAGCTTGAAATGGAGTAACCGCAATGGGGTTCTTTTGTTCTACAGAAGTCATTCCACTTTCAAGAGAAGGAATAGGTCCAATATCATTTCCATTAATATCAAACCAATGATCATGCCCAGAATCATATGTATGCACACTATAATAATAATTATAACCTGAGTAAGAAGTTGAGTCTATAAAAGAATATTCTTTAGTATCAGCATTATAATATTTTGGGGATCCGATTGGGATATCATAAAGGAATTCCCAGGGACCATAGTGCCAATAATGAGATGGTGGCCATGATCTATAAATTCTATATCCACGAACATCAAGTGCTTCTGCATCTTCATAGTCAGGATCCATAGCATTTTCAACTTCATTGCTCCAACTTATTTTAATCTGCCCTAAGTGGGTATTGGAGAATGAAATCTTTACATCTGGAGGGGGATCAGGAATATTATAATTATTTCTATAGGCGAACTTGGCTCGATCAAAATTTCTAAATAACGATTTTTCACCTAACTTAAGTTCTTCTGGTGCATTTTCTTTTAATGACCATGAAATCTCATCTTCATCTAACCAATCCGCAGCTGAACCACCAACAAATGCGATAACTAATTTTGTTTTTTGACCAGGTTCAAAACGATATGGCCCAAATACAAGTGCGTGTGTTCCTAAAGAAGGTTCTTGAGGAGATTTTTTAATTTCATCTTCATTATTACCAATTATCATTTTAAACATCTCTTCATCTGTATGCATCCCACTATTTGGATCTTCATAATCAAATTGTCTATTATTTCCGCCTCGCCACCATTTAGAATATATTGGTTGGTCCGTACTTGTAGGTTGTATGAAATCAGATCCTTCTGGCATAAAATCTATGATTCCCATTCCTATATACTGATATGCTAACAACTGATTTTCAGCTTGCCCCTGCATTTCATCTGCATCTGTACTTGCTGCCTCATACTTGTATGGTTGTCCAATATCATTCCAATTAGTACCAATCCAATCATCATCGCGCTGATAAAACATGATATCATCTGTATATAAATCAGTATTAATAGGTTCATCTGCCATAAAAGTGTCTGCTTTAGTGTAGAAAAAAATATCGTCTTGTGTTTGTTTATTATTATGACGCCAGTCACTCCAATTCATCCCATATTTATCTGCCCATCCGTGCGCCATTGCATTCAAACTAAATGTATTTATTAATGAAAGATATGCTGGGTCTAATGTTTTTGATCCTATGTTTTCAAAGGTTAATTCTTGAATAATAAAATCATCAAAATCAGGATAACTCCATGCGTACGCTTTCCTAGTTACACGAATACCTGTTTTAGTTTCCCATTGACTAATAATTATTTCTTCTGGTGAATTATTATGTTCCGTATAATTATGATATCGGTAATTATGTATTTCTACTGGCTCATTTCCCTTTATTGTATTATGATAGATGGAATAATTACTTCTCTCAAGATTATGATAAGTAGAGTCCCCTAATACTGATTCTGCTGAATTATTTATATTATATGGTGCAGGCTGTATATCATATGAAACATCTCTTGGTCCAGAGTGAGACACCAAAGTATCTCCTTGTTCATCTATTGCTAGAATCCATACTCCTTGTCCTTTTGAACTTTGAGGTATTGTTACACGAGGAATTTCTATTACATTTGGTTCTCCCGCAAGATAAGCGCTTACATCAATAAAATATTCAATGAAGTCAAGAGCGACACGAGACATATTTCCAGGGTAGGTTAAACTTTCTTGAGAATGGCTATCTGACTTAGAGCGATTACCGCCCCCATCTAATCCATTATTCCTATAGCTTGACCACATTTTTCCTCTTGTAAGATTACGTGGTCTATATCCTTCTGTCATATCCGCTTGTGCAAAAACATTATTTAATATAATTATTAAAAAAAATAGGCGTTTTATCATTATATAAATATTTCCATCAGATTATTTATTAAATAAATAAAATAACTTCCATTATAAGGACCAAACCAGTTCATAGTAAATGTTTCGTATTCTTTTAAATTATACCACTTATCATTTGTGATATATCCTATATATCCTCCATTAAAGCTTGTAACCATGATATCATGGTTATTTTGTTTTGCATTGAACTCAATATTATTAACTAGCTCTCCAGAAAAATCACACGGTGTGCCTACTAGAATGATATCCCCAATTTTTAATAAAGATAAATAGACTTTTGATTGTTCAGTTAATTTATTAAAGACCCATGGGCGTATACGTAATTTTGTTGAAATTCGTAAATGAGCTTCTCGCAATGGAATATCAAATAATAATGAACCCATACTTTTTACACTTCTTATTTGAATACTATTAATATTTTCATTTGCTAAAGAGAATAATTCTGAGGATAGATTAGATATTTTTTCATAGTTATCATATCCGTTAATATTTGGAGAATGACTACCTACTGCTCCAGCGCAAAAAGCAGCAATCTTAATATTATTTATTTTCTCTAATGAATCAACAAGTGCTCCGGGGTAATCTCTAGAGTATTTCATTTGTCTATGAGAAAACACTGTAGCATGTGCTGCAAATGATGTTATTAGCCCGATAGAACCATCCTCTTTTTGTATTTTAATTAACCTAAACCATGGATCAGTAGTACCTTTATTTCCTACTAGCCTATTTCGAACAAATTTACCTGCATGATAGCTACCAAATCCAATTTTAGCATGAGATAATTCTTTCTCTGACTTTTTGATAGTTAGAATGATTGCATTTGCGAGGTCATTAACTATTTGCTCATTGAATTCTCCAGCAAATTGATTTCCAATCCAGCTATCACCCCAACCTCCAATAGAGCAATGAGTATGAGTTGCACTCATATATATTCGCGATAATTCATATCCTATTTCAGGAAGCAATAATTGAAGTTTTTTCGTTACTGCAGGTGGAACAATTAATGCGTCTAAAGTAATAACTGCATATTTTTTATATCCATCATCAAAAACAAAACCCCTCACCCAGACTGAATCTAGCACTTCAGATACATATACACCATTCCGTGCTCCGTAACCTGCAAGTGGCAATGTGTATGAAGGAGTAATATTTGTTTTTGCCCAACCAACTTTAAAATATTTTGCATTATTTATTTGAATATTTGCGTTAAGACTGTCAATTATTTCTTCCGCAGTTTTAAAATAGGAACTTTCTTCTAGCAATGTATCATCAACAAATGTGATTGTTAATAATAAGAAAGATAGAATAAAAGTTATTATAATAGACGTTATTCTCAATACATACTTCATCAATTATTCTTTAAATGAATATTCATTTTATTCATTAGCAATAATAGACTATCAGGATAATCAGTAATAATTCCATCGACTGTTTCTTCAATTAATTGTAGCATAATATCTGTTCTATTAATTGTCCAAGGAATAATAGTATAACCGTTATTCTGAAGTTCCGTCACGCTATTACCTAAGTATATTGCATTGTTTGGCATAATTAATTTCCAATTAGGAGAGAAAATATCAATATATCTTTTAGCCTCATTTAAAATTGAAAGACTCGTTCCACCAGTATTCTCAAAATGTATTCCATTTAACCATGGGGAAGGGATAGAGTCATTTAATGATTTGACGGTAGAGTAATCTAGAAGCCCAGCAGTCAAAATAGTTGAATCAATTGATTTAACTATTTCTAATATCTTCCAATCAAAAGATTGAATATTTACAACATTTGTAGAATTATAAGTTTTAACAACTTTGATTACTTCATTAACAAATATATTAATTGGTGCAGTTAATTCTTTTTCAGGATTGAATTTGATTTCAATATTTAGCCATATATTTCTATTCGGATACTCAGTAATTAAATCGAAAACTTCATATAATGTAGGTATCTTTTCACCAGGGATATTTATTCTTGGTGGCTCAGGAAAGCGATTAATATTTGGGTTCAATGATCCACAATCATACTTTTTAATTTCTTTTAGAGTATGATCATATATTAAAGAACTATTTTTACTATCAACAGAATCACCATTTGCATCTAAGCATAAATGGGGATTTATATAAAAATCATGGTAAACGATAGGGACATGGTCTTTTGTAATTAGTATATCTAATTCAAGCGTTGAAATACCTAAATCAATTGTACGCCTAAAACCTTCGATTGTATTTTCAGGGAACAAACCTCTTGCGCCTCTATGTCCTTGAGCATCCAGATAAGTAATATCTTTATTACATGAAATACATAGAAGTATAGAACATATAAAAAAATAAAACTTTGTTGAATTACGCCTATGGATAAGAGTCATTAATATAATGGGTATGTTTAGAAAGATCCACCAATTGAGAAGCGGAATGGCGGATCAAAGTATTCGACAAAGTTTGAATAAGATACATCAATAATGACTTCTCTACTACCTAATCCTAGTTTTAACCCGGCACCTATTGTCCAATCTTCTGTATCATAGTAAAATTTGTATCCTCCCCTTAAAGCAATCATATCGGCTATCCATATTTCTGTTCCTAGATGGTATCTATCACGATAATCAGTTGCGAATGCGCTTTCCACCGAAACAATACATTGGAATGGACTCCCTTTTGATCCTACAATGCTCATTGCTGTATTAATATTAAAATAGAGAGGAAGTTTAAATTTATCGGATAAAAATTTTGCTTCGGGACCAAAATTCTTCATGATCATAGCTAATGTTAAATCTCGAAAACCAGTTCTATAATATGTAGAAAAATCAGCAGTAATAGCTGTGGCTTTATCAATATCAATCTTTTCTTCTAAGTATTGACCTTTGAAACCAAATGATAAATTATCAGTTAATTTAATAGCATAGGCAATGGCTAGAGCTAAATCCCCAGCATCAATCATTCTGCCAGTTCCCTCTGGATCTAACACTGTTGTTTCTTCAAAGTCTTCTGTATCAAATTTTACAATACTAAAACCAAGAGTTCCATTACGACCCAAAGGTTTAGCAATGGCTCCTGAAATTATACTTGAATTAACTATCCAATCTGTGTGATTAAAATTAAATACAAATTGATTTAAGTTTGTTAATCCTGCTGGATTATAAAAAATAGTTGTGACATCATTTGCAATTGCTGTGAAAGCATCTCCCATACCAGCAGCACGAGCTGAAGGACTAATTTTTAAAAAACCAAAACCTGATTTGCCCACTCTTTTAAATTCATCCTGCCCAATAATAATTCCGCTTAAAAAACAGACAATGAATATTATTTTAGAAAGTTTTCCCATAATATTATTTAACCACTGCTAAGGTTCCTTTTTGTATAGTTCCAGAACTTTGAGGATCAAGAGATTCAACAACCCAAAAATAAATACCACTGACAATTCTTCCAGAAAATGTTATTGTACTTTGTCTCCATGCAGATTCTGCCGATGATTCTTTTTGATGCTCTGACTCATATACTAAGTCTCCTGAAGTGGAGTATATACGTATCATACAATGCTTTGGTAAATTAATAAATCTAATTTTATATGGATCTGCGACATCTGGATACATGTGAAGTGGATCCCGGAAATCAAGACGATAAGGATTAGGTACAACCCGAATCGTTCCTTTCATTTGATCATAAATCTGCGCAGAAGGTTGAAATGGAGTAACTGCAATCATATTTTTTTGTTCAGGGGAAACATATCCGCTTTCTAATGATGGGATAGACCCATGATCAACACCAAACATATCAACCCAACTATCGTGACCTGAATCATAAGTTCTTACATTATAATAATAATTATATCCTGCATAAGACTCTGTATCTATAAAAGTATATTTACCAGTAGTTGAATCATAATAATTTTCATCTTTTAATACTATATCACCAACTTGCGCCCAAGGGCCATAATGCCAATCAAAAGATGGCGGCCAAGCTCTATACACCCGATATCCTTCGACATCATTGGCCTCAGAACCTTCATAATCTGGGTCCGAAGCATCATCTGCTTGATCATCCCATGAAATAACCATTTGTCCTAAAGAATTATTTTTGAAATTAATTTTAACATCTGGGGGGGGGTCTGGTAAATCAAAACCCATATCATAAGCAAATTGTGCTTGTTTGAAATTTTTTATAATTGAATGTTCTCCATCTTTAAGCTGATCTTTTGATTCTGGTTTCATAGACCATGTCAATTCATCTTCATTATTCCAGTCTGCACCAGATCCAGCGACGAATGCAATTACAATTTTTCCTTTTTCTCCAGGGTTTAAAGAGTATGGACCAAAAGCTAGTGAATGAGTAACTAGCATAGATGAATCTGGATTTTCCGTATTATCATTATCAGAACTTCCTATAATCATACGGTACATTTCTGCATCTGTTTGACGTCTATAAGTTGGTTCCTCATAATCTTCTTGATTAGAATCCCCGTTTTTCCACCATTTAAAATTATATGGTTGATCTAAAGTTCCTGGGCTAACATAATTTTCGTTAGGATCATTAACATATGGTGGATTTACATCTAAAGGTCCAAAGCCTATATATTGATATCCCATTAATTGACCTTCTATTTGTCCTTGAAACTCATTGTAGTTTGATAATTGAGCAAAATTAGATGCAAATGGTTGTCCAGTATCATCATAGGAAGTTCCAATCCAATCATCATCTCTTTGATAACAGAAAACTAAATCATTGTACTCATCAGTACTTTCAGGGTTATCTGCAATATAGTTTGGTGCTTGGGTATAATAGAACCAATCATCTTGTGCTGATTCGCGATTTACTCTCCAATCACTCCAGCTCATTCCATTTCCCCTTGCCCATTGATGACCTCCACTTGAAACACTAAAACTATTCAAAAATGATATAAATGTATCTGTTAATATTTTTGATCCTGTATTTTCAAATATTATTTCTTGAATAATAAAATCATCAAAATTCTGATAGCTATAAGCATATGCTTTTCTTGTTACTAAAAGTCCAAGTTTATTTTCCCACTGTGCTAGTATTATTTCTTCAGGGAAATTATCATCAGCGGTATAATCTCCATACCGGTAATTATGAATTTCAATTGGCTCATTGCCAGTAATATCTGTATGATAAGGAGAATAATTTGAACGTTCAATATTATCCCCCGTTGAATCACCAAGTGAAGCTTCAATTTCATTTGCAATAGGATATCTTTTTGCGCTTACATCATTTGTTACATCTCGAGGGCCAGAATAAGAGACTAATGTGTCTTCTCCATCTGCAATACCAAGAAACCACAAACCAACACCTCTGGCATTCTGAGGATTACATACTCTAGAAACATCAAGTATATTAGGAGCTTCAGATAGGACTGCTTCAATATCTAGCCAATATGCCATAAAGTCTTGAGCACGACCAGCATTTCCAGGATATTCTAATGCAGTTTGGTCGTGGCTTTGATATCGTGGAGTATTTCCACCACCTTGTAATCCATTATTTCTAAATGTTTCCCATAGCTTTGCTCTAGTTAAAAGTCTTGGAGTAAACCCACTAACTGGATCAGCTTGAGAGAAAAGATTATTGTATGGTATCAATAAGATTATCAGTAATAAGTAACTATAAAACTGAGCATCTATTCTTAGGATTTTCAATGATCTAACTAGAATTAAAATGATGTTCTAATGCCCACTTGAATTTCTCTTGGAGACCCATGATACCGTGAATTTGCATAGAAATCACCATAGTCTTGATACTGCTTATTATCTGGTCGAGGCGTTTCCATTCCCCAGCGTATAAACTCTCCAGGTCCATAGATAGAACTAAAACTTCCATCTCCTCTAATATCATGTTGGTTAAATAAATTAGATATTTGTATATACAATGTTGCTCTGGAATTCTTTTTCTGAAATACTACTTTTTCAAAAGACATATCTGTTCTAGTAGTAAGCGGTCCATTTCGCCATTCGGAAGCGCCACCAATTGGAGAGTATTCAAAAGGAGTTCCAGTGGACATGCGATATATAATGTTTGCTGTTATATTACCAAGTAAACCCATAGGGCCAAATTTATCAGGAGTTGAAATAAACAATTGAGCCTTACCATAATTTCTGATATCAGCGTCCGGTTTTGGCTCTTCTTCAGTGCCACCCCAAAATTGCACATAATGTAAACCGCTATTTCCAGCATCAATTATTTCCATACCTAGAGATCGTAAAGAATCAAGAAACGTATTTGCTTTGCTGGCATATTGGCTAGCAAGGAAAACCGGAGCCAGTGGTCTTGGTGTTTCAGATCCATCATCATTTGTACTATACATTGTCCAGAATCTTCCGTCTGCAACAAATGCTGAATCAGGTATCCAAAATTGACTTCCCACTCCAGCTTCTCCTTTTACTGCCCATTGTATATTATAGGCAATATTGAATCCAAAGTGATTATTGAAGTTTTTCTTTAATGATAATTCAAATCCTTGAATATCCTCATGAATTCCATTTCCAGCCATGTGTGTAAATTGGAAATCAAACATTTGTTTTGCTGGATCCCACCAATTTAACTGAACCGTTCCGGGGCTAGACACTTGATTACTGGAGCTTTTATAAAATGTTGATAGAGCTAATATGTAATCAGAATAGAAATTCCAATCAAAACCTAACTCAAAGCTGATTGTTTTTTCATAAGTTAGTCTAGGGTTTCCAAAGAATCCTTCTTCCAGTTTGTTATATAATTCAGCATCATCGTTTAGATTGTTATTATTATAATCTGAATCTCTTGTTCCGTCATTCACCCAACGTTCGCCATACATTGTATAAAAGCTTGCGAGCTGATAAATATGACCATAAAAAAAATGAATCATCGATCGATCAGTAATTGGGTGTGCTACTCCAATCCTTGGACTCCAGGCAGTAATAGGTTCTGTTTTTTCTAGCAATCCGAATGATTCTAGAGAGTCATAATTAAATCGTGTAAATGTATCAAAAAAATAATCAGAGGCAGCCATGGCTGTAGTTAAAGGATGCTTTACTGAAGGATCAAAATAATCCATTCGGACACCTGCATTTAACACAAGACCTTTGTACTCCATTTTATCTTGAATATACCATGCAAATTGTTTTGGTCGAATTGGGTCACCTGTGCGATGATGATGACCAATATAATGTAACTCACGTTTATTTAATTCATCAGAATAATTACGAGCCCATACACTGTAATCTATATAGTCGATTCCTGTTTTAAGAAGATTATTCTTATTAAACTGAGTAGTAAAATCAAATTTAACTTGGAAACGGTTACGCGATCCTTCATTGAAAGCATAAACATCTCTAGGCAAATTGAACCAATTATCTTCATCTTTATTTATTTCCATTGTTGAATCAGGAGTTTCTTCAGGCGTTTGTGAATTAAGACTCTTGGAAATTCTTAATTCATAGAATGTTCTTTCTGATAACATATGACTAATTGCCATATAATTCATTTGGTCATTATTGATAATTTTTCCGGAAGAAGAACTTCCCATTGGTAAAAATATATTTTTTCCATTATCACCCATTCCTTTAATTCCTCCAACATTTGCTATTGAATGGAAGCTCCAGTTTTCAGAATATACTCCACCAAATTTTATCGAAATTTTAGGATGTAGGTTTAAAGACAATTTCCATGTTCCTTCAAAGTTTCTTGGAGAGTAAGACAAAGGGCTGATATTATTAATTCCACTTTTATTTGTTCTTCCTCCAAGAAAAAAAGATACCCCTTTCATTAATGGCCCTAAGATATTTCCCTGTAGCGCATAACCGGCAAAGTTTGTGTAATCAATTCTTTTATGTACAAGTTCACCTGTTCTACTATCAACTTCATTTACCCATTCTGGATTTTCCCAGTGCATTTTTCCTTGGTGAATTGCAGCATCATAAAAGTCTGGACCCCAATGATTTGCACCACCAAATTCATTGGTATATTCAAAATTTCCATGAAATGAATCTGCGCCTTCTTTTGTAACAATATTGATTACACCTGCTTGCGCGTTGCCATATTCAGCGCTAAGTCCTCCAGTTATAATGGAAATTGATTCAATATCATATTTTCCTACACCTGTAAAATTATTTAAGGTTAAACCATCATTGCTTGTCATCTTGACACCATCAACATAGTATACAACATCAGCTGCAATAGAATTCATATCTCCACCACGGATCATGCCTTGGCCATTTACATCCATACCGGGTTGCAGCGAAATTAAATCGGCAACCGATTTTACCATAACCGATCTTTCAATATCGTCTGAAGTAACAATATATTCGCTGAAGGTACGATCAACTTCCACCTTTGGCTTTTCTGCAGTTACCTTAACTTCATCCATTCCAATAGCTTCTTCGTATAAAACAAAGTTGACTTGTGTAGTTCTATCGGAATTCACTTTTACTTCAGTTGTTGTTATGCTTTTGAAGCCAATCATCTGAGTAGATAGGCTATATTTTCCAGGCGGCATATTTAGTATAATATAGAATCCATTTTCATCTGCAGCAGCACCTCGATTTGTGCCTAATACCATAACATTTGATCCAGGTAAAGGCTGTCCATTTTGGTCCGTGATTGTACCTTGGATTTTACCTGTTATACCAGCGTAGGATATTGTATATCCCATAACCAGTATTAAGGCTAAAGTATTTTTAATTATTCTTGTCATTTTTTCTCACTTATTAAGTAGAAAAAAAAAGACCGCCAGTTTCCTGGCGGTCTTTACACAAGATTTATTTAACCAGTAATAATTTCTTTGTTTGAGAAAAATTACCAGATTCAAGTTGGTAGAAATATACGCCTGTTGGCATACTTGCTGCATTCCAGCTTACTGTATGTCCACCAGCTTGCATAACTCCATCAACTAAGGTAGCTATCTCTTCACCCATAACATTGAACACAGTTAGTTTTGCATTCGCTGTTTCAGGAATGTTAAATCGGATATGTGTTGTTGGGTTAAATGGGTTTGGATAGTTTTGACCAAGTTCATATCTAGTAGCAATTGGTGCATCATCAGAAATCCCCAAACCTGCTGGTCTATCATTATACCATATTTCATCTATTTGAATAGAAGAAGAGTCATCATCTGTAACGCCTACTAAAACTAACATTGGTGCCTCAGTTGTTGTCAATGCTTCAAAAGAATATGTAGCGGTATCTGGCATTACTTCACCATCTGCCCAAGCCGTTACACTAACATTTTGACCTTCTACTACAATTTTCTGCCAGTGCCATGCATCATAGGCGACTGCAGCATTTGGAACTACATTACTCTCATTTGTCTGGAACCAAAAGTCTCCAATAGCACCGGGGGCAGCTGCAACTGTATGAACTGCTAGATTAGTGAGAAACTCAGGATCAACTTTTACACAAACATGTAATTGATCGCCTGTTGAAGGCGTACCTTCAGTCATAAAACGAGCTTTTACGTATATTTCGGCTGCAGAAGGGGTGATCTCAGCATTGGCATCCAAGCTTTGGTCAATTTGCACCCAACTGGTTGTATTTCCAAAAGGATCAGCCGCACCAACCAATGTTAAATAACCATCAGCGACACTGGCAACGCCCCAGCCCCACCAATTCCAGGTCATATCACTAGTAAGGGATAAAGTAGCAGTTGGTTCCGCTGCAGTTTCAAAAGTCTCAGACCATCCGGCATTTATATTGCCTGTGCTTAAGACCATGATTAAACAAGCTATTATCGTTTTTTTCATTTATTTGTACTCCTTAGGTTGTTTATTTGATTAGTAATTATAGTTAAATCCTAGACCAATTGTCAAGAACTGTAAGGGCATTACTTCTTTTAAACCCCAATCTTCAAATGGTCGTAAGTAACCAATGGCAGCATTGTAATTGATATCAATAATCAAGCTTAAATTAGCATTTAATATTGTTTCAAATCCAAATCCAACATTTGCACCCCATGCATAACGTTTATCTACAATGGGAGAAAGCTGAAATTCCGTATCCAATGGTTTTTTTGACTGACCAGGATAAATTAGCCCACTAACCTCATGATTATAATAATAAAGTCCTAATCCGTATGAGGAAAATGGATTAAGCTTTCTTTTTCCAAATGATCGAGTTTTATCGGGAAAATAAATTCGCGATTTGATTATAAAATCTACCCAGTCCATATTTGCATTTGCATCTGGGCTTTTATAATTATTACGATCTACCACCCAATAAAATTCTCTATCAGAAAGAGAATTATCACTATATAACTGATAGTGAAATTCAATTATAGTTTTCGAGTTTTCATTATTATCTATAATATATTGTAATCCAAGTATAGGGGCACTGTTATACCAACTATTTAAGCCGGACACAGGAACACCAGAACCTGTTATTATAGCAAAAGATTGTTGTGCTCTTACAGCTTGGACTAGGAATACATTAGATAAAATAAATAAAAATAAAAGAGAAGATATATTGGGAATGATAGCTTTATTCATAAATCTAAATCTAATGTCCATATATTTTAGGTTCGTTCAATGTAAAAATTTATTATAGAAAAATCAAGATAAGCTAGATTTACATATTGCATTTAACAGTTTTCATTTTAATAGAATCATTTTTTTGGTTAAAATTCTTTTTTCAGCTGTTAGTTTAATAAAATATATACCTGATGCAACATTTCTTCCGCTCCAATTTTGTTGATAAAATCCAATTTCATGTTCATGGGAAACTAACGTTTCAACTAAGCGCCCATTGATATCAAATATATCAATATTAATAAATGATTTATTTGGCACTCCATAGGATATGGTAGTCCTATGATTAAATGGATTGGGATAGTTTTGATTTAAAATATAATCTGTTGGAATTAATAATTGAATTTTTTGAGTTCCTGAAGAGATAATTTTCTGATTTTTATCAAAAAATTTATATTTTATTAATGCTTCACTAGGAGCATCTACTGATGCATTAATTGAAATTGTTCTAGTAATATCATCTAGCTCTATAAGTCCAAACTCTAATAATATTTCACCTTTTTCATTTGAATTTTTTAATAGAGTAAAATTTTGAGGACCAAAAGAAGTATGTTCAAGATCTACACTTCCTTTTCTTGGATCATATTTAATATATAATTGTCCTGAAATTGCTTCCGCTGGTATATCTTCAATAAAATCATGCCAATCCATGGGTGAGCCAATATGCATAACATCTAATGGTTCGAAACCAAATTTATCAATAGACCACGACCACATTCTGATAAAAGTCATTCCATCATCTAAATCATATTGATGATCAAGATGTGGAACAAAATGTGGTATTTGACCTGTTGTTGGGCCCAAACCGTTAAATATTGCTTCAGAATCTGCAAGCCAAAATGTTACAAAACGTGTCAAGTCCTCAATATCAATTATTCCTGAAGTATCATAATCACCTAATGCTGGAGTATAAAATTCATAGCTAAAATCCACAGCTTCTAATCCTGAGCTATCAGTTAAACTTTTTATGGTAATAGTAATAGTATCTAAGCTCGCCATTGGCTTATTTAAGGTTAATTGAAATTGCCTTGCATCTGAAGATCCAGTTGTATCCCATGATAATGAATTATAGTGTCTTGCAGAAATTGAATAGTTAAATGATTGTATTGGTTCTGAAAAAGTAATATTTATTGGCTGATCAGTGCTTGAGCTAATGGAGGAACCATGTGGTATAGAGATCGAACTAACTGTTGGCACCAATTGATCTGATAATTGCAAAGTATCAGTAACTTGATCTAGACGTAAACTATTACCTGCCATATCAAATACGGAGTTACCATTGAATGCCCGTATATATAATTGTTCATGACCACTTGGTGTTGCATCAAAAGATAAATAACATCTTAAGATCTTTTCTCCTCCAGCTACAGGAAATTGGTTTTCATTTGTAATGAAATCCACGATCGCGCTTGAAGCATTCCCATTGTTTTGTATAAATATTATATCAAAATCATTGGGCTCTACCGGATGATTAGTGATCTCATAAGATCCATATACGCCTTCAGTAACTGAAAACTCAACATACGAATTATCAATAGCTATTACTGCAGTTTCTGATATAATTGTTGGGGGTAATCTATCAGGCAACATTACTCTAGCGCTAATTGTACTTTGAGGCATTTGGTTATTCGCGGGGTCATATATTGGATTAGCAGGTCCTGCAGGACTAATCGTCATTTCTTCAACTCCACTAGGTGATAGATCAGTTACAAAACCAATTCTTACTATTTTTTCACCACCCACTAGAGGCCCTTGATTATCATTTGTAATATTTACAATTGTTGCTTCAGAAGCATTTCCATTATTTAGATAAACAGTAGCTTGAAAATGATTTGTGCTTACAGCCCCAGTGGCGCCTACATTATTATACATGTCTTCGCTTGATGTAATAGTTACAATACTGTCTGCAATAATATGGACATCATTGATTGTAGGTACTAATCGATCAATCAATGTAAGGTTAACAGTACATTCCGAAACTGAAAGTCTGTTCCCATCATAGTTGCATATCGCATATGCATTCGCAGGAGTTATTTGAATTGTTTCCAAGCCACTAGGAGGTGGAGAACTAATGTTTAACACTACTCTTATCGTACTTTCATTTCCAGATAATGGAGAATCGTTTATCTTAGTTAATGAATGAATAACAGCATCATTTGCATTTCCACTATTCTGATTAAAGCTAATATCAAAATCTGTTACCTCTACTCCACTTGATGTATCACTTGCACTAAAAACACCTTCACTAAACACTAATTCTACATATACATTATTATTTTCTAAGGAATTTCCTGTTAAACGAGGATAGGGATTTAACATGATTTCGCTTGTGCTGTTATTTGGAAAAGCTAGCGGATTTCCAAAGCCATCAAAAATTGCTTCATTACCATTTGTAGTAATAGTAAATGTTTCTACTCCACTTGGAGTTCCATCAATACTTAAATATATCCAAATACTATCTTCTCCACCTAATAAGGGCCCTGATGGGCCGGGCCGTTGCAAATCTACCATTGTTACATCAGTCGCATTTCCACCATTATCGGAAAAATCCAAAGAGAAATCTGATAGCTCAAGGGATCCTGTCCCATTATTATTTGTGTATACACTTTCAGAAAAGGAAAGAATAAAAAATGCATTACTAGTACTAATAGAGTCGGATTGTGTATTTATTATAGGTGGTGAAATATCACGGACAGAATAATTTGCTGTATAAGTATCTATTTGATTATTTGATAAGTCTTCAAGACTATCTAAAAGTGTAATCCTAAGCTGTCTCATTTCTGTTAAGCTTAAATTGGGTATGATAGTGATTACGTTATTTTCAATACTTGCAGAAAAGGCTATAGTCTCTTCATCTCCATCTGTATATGCTATGGAAATCATATTATTTAAATCTATATTTGTAATAGTCGAGTCATTTAATAGCCGAATTGGTTCCGATGCGGTTAGTGTGAATTGATCAGTTGGTAAAATGGCTTCTCCAACATCAGGATTAAAGGATAAGCTGGGCGGAAGTTGGTCTACTAAATTTATTTCGATCCCGGTCGTATCCAATAATGGTACGCCAATCACGTTAAAGACAGAACGCAATGATGCCGGTTTAATGATTGCCACCTCGCTTCCACTTGGTAATTCGTTATATCCTATATTTAACCTTATTGCTTCTTCTCCGCCTTGAAGAGGATTGCCCAATAAGTTTGTAATCGAAGTAAATCCCGCCCCAGTGGTATTTCCACCATTGGATTCAATAGTTATTTCAAAATCAGAAATTTCTAGACCGATACCATCATCACTATAGACATCTGCGTAAGTGCCACCATAAACTTCTTGGTTAAAGTAATAATTTATACTATTTAAACTCTCTGGAATTCGTGTTGAATCTACAAGCAATGAATAACCTATCATTGTAGCAACAGTTGTACCGGTCGTTATTGGGGGTCTGTTCCGGTCATCAACTACCACGTAATAATCACCAGCTTCCAGTTCTATTTGAGGTAACATATTTGCACGATTTGGTATTAATATTCCTGAAATGCATTCAAATGGATATCTTTCCGATATCCCATTAGGGTAAACAATATACCAGTTAGAATCATCTTGATAAAATATCCAGCTTGATATATCACAATCATTAAAAATTGCAATTTGAACGTCCAAAGTCGTTGAATCATCACAAGTGGTAATATAAATCGTGCTTGGTTCCGTTAAGGTAAGTTTATATGAATAATCATTACTGTCTCTTCCGTTTATATTTTCCATTGCATCAAAAGTATCAAAATCCCAATTATCACCGGAAATATTAAAGTCGGATATATGTTTAAACGGAAAATCTTCTTCAGTTAATTCTTGATCATAGCATTCACTTTCACCCACTTGATTTAGGGTGATTACACCTGAAGTTGAAGTATCTTCCATTGAAGTTCCGCCGCCATCATAAAGTGTGCTACTGTTAATAGGGCCTATTTCAATCGTCTCAACACCAGAGATAGGGGGTTCATTTTCAATATTAAGATTTACCCGGACTGACAACTCACCTCCTTCTAATGGATTCCCATCGGTTTTGCTGATTGATTCGATAGCAACTGCAGTTACATTGCCGTTGTTTTGGTTAAAATCTATTATTAAATCATTTTGTTCTATTTCATCTTGAGCATCCCATGGAAATTCATTACTAAATACAGACTCATTAAAGGTTAAATCAATCCAGTCATTTTCTTGGTTCAATTCAGTAGATACGACATAAGGTGCTTGACTGTATTGAATTGTAATTCGAAAATTACCAGTTAATCCCCCATACCCATCTACAACGATATAATATGCGGTCGTATCATCCCCATCAAGAGGAGCAAGTTCGTATTCATAGATTATGGGTCGATAATAAGGTTGATCAGTCTGAATATCTGCACTATCTGGTACAGGTGCTGCGGAAAATGTACATGCTTGTGTATCTTCAGCCCAACAGTCAATATTAGAAGTTGAACCAGTCAAATCACCTGTTGGATATCGGCAAGATGATGGAATAGAATCTATTCCACAAGTATCGTTCAAAAGAAATACGCCCATCTGTGCATCAAATAAAGTTTCCGAATGACACAAAGAAATATCTATTGTTATTTCTTCATGCACATTAAGAGTAAATACGATATCCTCGCCATTGCCATTAGTGACTTCTTCTTGTGCTACATCAACATTGTCTCCTCCGTCAAGATTTGTTGAATCTAAAGAAAAGGGAATTTGATCTACAATTACTTGACCGCACCCAAGGGATCCCCCCTGCGCATTGAGTTGCGATAGATAAAAAAGAAAGATGAATATATAGGGAATATATTTATACATTTAATTTATTTTTTTTTGGGTTATCTATTCAACACTAATAACTGCTTTGCCATAGGATTTAATATTTATTGGTTGATTATCGGGAGTGACCATTTTTGTTTTTATACGATCATAAATGAGTTCAGAATCCACCGAGTTTTTTGTTCGAAAAATGGCCGTTGCTAATGATGCAGTTCCATTTGAATAGGTGTATTCATCTGTTGCAAGATAAAATGAATACACATCAAAAAATCCCGATCCAGCGCTATCATTCCAAAAAAATAAGGTATCATATGCATCCACAAATAATTCACCAGATATAATATCAATTAATTCCAGACTTTGCCGGAGATATTCTACACGGAAATGTATTCCAGCAACATTCTCTACTTCTAATGCATATAAGTTCACAGCAAATGTGTCTCCAACGCTAAGCTGTCCACCATTTTGATTCGTACTAATTTCATGAGGATTAAAGAATACTGCTGGTGATTCCATGGTTTGCAATGGAACATCAATCCAGTTATCCAATGGATAATTTGAATCATCACAGGATAAAGTTAAGATTATCAAGCATGGCATGGTGAACCATAATAAAAAGGCCGTATATAAAATATTTCTATTTGAGTGCAATGGAGAACTTAAATCCTACTTCTTGAGTTAATGGATTCATGGTCAGCAATATAGAGGATGGTTCCACTTCGATTTTTCTTGGAGCGACTTGCCAAGTATGAATCATATTTCCAAACCAGTATACAAAACTAATATTACGAATAATACGCATATTACGATTTGCACGATCCATCCTTTTTGCATATGTATTTATTCTTGGTCGATAATTAATCAAATCTTCTGGGGTGGTAGAAGAACCATACTTTTTATATAAACGATCTGCTGCATTATTCGATGTCCGATAGTGATAATAATTGTATGCCATAAGACTCCATATTGATGCCCATCCGCCAATGATCCTTTGGCCAATAATAACACGTTTCGAATATACCTGCCCAGAACCAGGAAGAGCTGCAGAATATAACATTGCCCATAAAACATGATTTTTATCAAGTTCGAGATCAACTTTTGATTCTAATTCTGGGAAACTCGATTGCCGGAGTGCAAGTCCATCGCTGGTTACCAAAAAACGACTAGCATACAGTGCAGGGTTGAGTTCATCATAAAATAGTTTTGTAACAAGAGTATCAACATACTCATATATCCCATCCATTTCTCCGACATATTCTATAAAACGTGACCGAATAATTTCTTCCATCTGCACAGATATCAAATCTGCACTTAAAGTGAATTTTTCACTATCTCTAACTATTACTCCCATAACAATACGGTCCACATTAAGAAGTTTTCCAATATTTGTTGCACAGTCCACAGTTAAACAAGTTGAATAATCACGTGGTTTCTTATCAAGAATATTAAATCGATTATTGTTACCTGATGCTTCAACGCTATAAGGAGTATATCTAGATAAAGTTAAACGGAATCTGTCCGTAAGTGTCTGTCCCGCTGCACTTGATATACCTTGATTATGGAAATCAACTACTGCAATAGTAGGAGCCGTTTGATCGTAGAGATAGAAATGAGATGTATCTGGCAGGTCAGCTGCTGATATCAATGAAAATAGTGCCGCCGAGGCTATTATTTTCGGACACTTCATATCTTATTCCTCTTCCTAAGGAAGTTTACTCAAATTTATTACTTAAAGTTTAATCAATTCAATCGTAATCCATTGATAAATTAATTAAAACCTTCTTCTAGGATTATCTTGGAACCATTGATCCAAAAATAAATCCATATGATCAAACAAAGCAGATTCAAGATGTTTTTTTAATTCCCTATCAATACTGTAACCAATAGATTGATGTTCATACACTTTTGCCAAACTAAAATCCTTAGTCATTTCATCAGCATTAAAATTTTCAATGTAGTTGTCCATCAAAAGTATATAGTTAAAAACTGAAACTTCTACTGTATAGTAAAACCCTGGAACCTCTTCTAATGGGCGACCTACAATAAAAACACGTAAAAGAGGATAGGGTTGATCTTCTTTAATCCAAATTTTGTATTGATCAAGTTTTGCCACTACATAGGATTCCACCCATAATGGAGAAATGGCATTTTCTAATCCATCAACAATAATTTCAATTTTTAATTGGTCCATTCCTTTCAGGTTCGATTCATGCCAACGTTCTTGTGTAAAAGCGATTGAATGGATTATTGCGAAAGCTAAAATAAGGCGATTTAGATGGCAGTCAGTATACATCATTATATAAGTAAAAGTACCCCGGACAGGATTCGAACCTGTGGCCTACGGATTAGAAGTCCGTTGCTCTATCCAGCTGAGCTACCGGGGCATTCAATAATTATGGC
>JAPYRG010000031.1 GCA_029936965.1 Fidelibacterota bacterium | reverse complement strand
TTGGCAAGGTGGTGCTCTACCAGCTGAGCTACTCTCGCATTTGTAAAAAGCGGTGTGAATTTATATAGCGCTGATTATCGAGTCAATCAAGTTTTAGGATACAATTCCCACTTTCGTTCGCCACGATTTAGAATAAAAAGCGCTAGACCTAAAAATATAATATCTTCAACAATTCTTCTAAACCCTATATGACTTCCACCATTATCTACAGAAACTTTAAAACAACCACAATTAATATCAATTCCTCGAATCATCGCCTGCGATAAAGCGATAATAAATACACACATCATTCCAGCAGTGATTATTGCCGAACCATCAAGCATAACACCAAAAATTAGGCAACATCCAACAAATAACTCTAAGATCGGTAGAATAATAGCAACAATATTTTCCAGACCAAAAGGTAATACATTATAATTCCCAATTATTTTTGCAAATGCTTCTGGGTGGAGAATTTTATCAAAGCTTGCAGCAATCAGAACTACACCCAATAATATTCTTGAAAATAATACAAATACTGAACGTTGTTTTAAACTAATCATGGACCTATTGGGTGGCCATTTTCATTCCATTCAGTCCACCCTCCTTTGAAAACATATAAATTATTAAAACCTTCTGCTTGTAATTCATAAGCTAAATCTTCACTTGAGCCACATTCGTCACCACTGCAATAAACCACTACAGGACTATCTTTTCCTTGGAGACTATCAAGCTTAAATGTTAGCTCGAAAAGAAATGGAACATTCCAAGCACCCATTATATGACCATCAGTAAAGTATTCTGGCTCTCTAGCATCTACAAATACTGTACCTTTCTTATATAAATCAAGCGCTTGTTCTAATGTAATAGCTAAAAGCTGCGGTTCATCAACTGTAATTTCAATATTATCTGCTACATCAAGCTCCTTAGCAAGTAAAGGAATACCATCAGTGCGAACACCATTGACAAATAAACTAAATACTGATGAGAAAACTATTAATACAAAAACCTGAACAGATGGCAATCCTATGTTCATCCAGATTTAATACCCTTTTTAAAATTCTTTTCAAATCCTGGAGAATTTTTCATGAGATTATTCTTAGGTTTAAATTTTGTAAGCACTTCACACTGTTGAAGTACATCTGTAACATATGTTAGCATCTCTTGATCATCATCTATCTTTCGCGATAATGAAACACTTTTATATAAAGAAGTATTTTTGGCTAGTTTAAGATTTTTCTCAAAAGATTCACGATTCTGTCTCATTTCACTGATTAATTTGATTATTCGAGGCTGATCAGCATAAATATCTTCCAATGATTTTTTTGGATCTTTATTCTGAAACCTTTGTAAACGTTTATCAATATTATCCATTTGAGTGCGCAAACTTGAAACATCTACTAGTGGAGAATCTATCTCCGTTAAATTAATATCAATTTGTGCTAAATATTTTCCTTGAATATTACTTCCATAAGTAAATGGCCCATTTAACGGTTGCTCTGTTCCAGCTCTTGTTCTCATCGTATTTCTACTAAGAAACACATAATCTGCATCAATAAATTCTTCATCCATTAATTTATTTTTATCTCTATTCACATTTGCTAATACAACAACAATATCAACTTTCTTTCGCAGTTCGGCTATCTGTGCTTTTCCAACAGAGATAAAATCTTCAAGCTTTACTGTTCGAACATGAGATGGAATTAAATTTGTAAGACCGATCACACCTATGGATATACCTGCATTTTCAATTATATGGTGTGGAGGAAATAGATGCTGCTTAGTCTTAGAATCTATAATATTCGCTGAAATAAATGGAATCTCAGTGCTATCAACTATTTGTTGAAGATAGTCGATTCCAGCCGCCATATCAAAGCCTCCGATATTAACAACATCACATCCTATCTTTTCATAACCTTTAATAACTGTTTGGGCACGCAATTTATCCGCTTCTGATTGAATATCTACTAATACAGAATTATTAAACAATAAATCGCCTGCATCAAGAATAACTACATTCTTTCCTTCAGTATTTAATTGTTTTACGTATGTTGACTTTCTAGACAGACCGCCTAGAGGATTCTTCTTTCATCCGCAGGGGTCAAGTTGACCCCGAACATTTGTAGAAACTAATAAAGTTATATCACCAACGACATCCTTCTCAGATTTTGTACAAGATACTAAGAAGATTAAAACAGTCAATAAAGTATAATTAAATATTTTCATGGCCTCAATTTATGGAATAGATTAGATATCAAGAAAAAATATTTCTAATTAACTAAAAAAATCCATTTTGTTAATTATTATCATTTTTATCAAACTGAGCAAAATAATCATCTTTTGCTCTATTTAATTCATTGATAATACTCAATCTTTTCTCAATTAATTCATATAATAAAATACGTTTCTGATAAAAAATAGTTAAAAACCGAATATGTTGTTGATAATTCTTGGCTTTCCTAAAATAATATAAAGAGAAATTTCCTGTAGGAATAAAAGTCCCAAAGAAAAGTATAGCCCAAATCAAGTCAAAACCGGTAGAATGAAATAATAGAAGTAATAATGAATACCAAAAAACAAAAAAACCTAGACCAATGAGCATTTTTTTTGAACTTATGTCAGCAATATTTCCCTTTACTACCCATACCGCAAGATGTCCAGATATTTTGTACGGTAAATAATTAATTATTACACCATATACAAATACTGGAAATCCAATAATTAAAAATAACCATGATTGAATACGACGAAAAAAAGTGATCTTTGATTGTCCTGTTGATAAAAATTCATCGCGAATATTTAGCCTATCTAACATACTAATATAGTTGCGTATAGACTGTTTCATATCAAGTGTCCATTTAGGTTTATTTTTACTAAACCATTCCAAGGCTTTTATGATACCTTTGGATATATTAAAGTCATCACTCTTAGATTTTTTATCCATTCCTAAATTTACAGTAAGCTCTTTTTTATATATTGATTCTAATGACTTTACAATGTCTTCATCTGCTTTATCAGAAACTGTTATTGTAAGCTTTTCAAGAGCTTTACGTATTTGATTAGTAACATCCTCTACTGCTAACCAATTATCTTTTTGATATTTCTCTTTAAAGTCCATTAATTTAATTGGCCTACCAAATCTACAATGAACATCGCTGCGAAATTTTGTACTCGCCGAATAATTTATTCCTGCAGGAACAATCTGTACATTCAATAAAAAATCATTTTTTTCCTCAGCTCCTAGTCCAATTCTTGCTGCGCCAGTTTTAATTTTATGAATAATTCGTTCTGGGGTAGATGCCCCTTCAGGAAATATTAATAAGCCGTGATTTCTCTCTAAATGCCGGTAGGTAGCTGAAAACATTTCTTCATTCTTATGCATGTCATCTTTTGCATCGCTATTCCTGTAAACAGGTATAATTCCAATCATACTCAATAACCTTGAAACAATAGAGTTCAAAAATAACGTGCTTTTTGCTAAAAATGATACTCTACGTCCGCAACTTGCAGCTACTATAAGAGGATCCATCATCGTATTGGGATGATTTGCAGCAAAAATCACAGGACCTTTTTTTGGTACCCTATCTTGATTCTCCACAGAAATAGAATTATAAAATAAATTAATTCCTGTAAGGGCAATCGATCTCAGTAAATGATAGAGCATTATCCCCCGCTAAATTTTGATTTAAATCCTTTTTTAATCAGAAGAGCTTTCGCCTTTTTACGAAAATCTCCCTGTAATGATATTTCATTTTGCTTGAAAGTCCCTCCAGTACTACAGGATGATTGCAAATATTTACCTAAAGTTTTTAAATCTTCTTTACTTCCTTTATACCCTCGAATTACAGTTACAATCTTCCCTCCGCCTTTTCTAATCAAATGAATTCGCAAATCTTGCTTACCATCAGGATCTATATCCATTACTTGCTCTTGATCTTTATCGAAATCAGGATTTGTTGAATAAACAATTGAAGAATTTTTATTTTTGCTAATAAGACCTCCAGATTGCAATTATTTTAATAATATAATTTTCTGCGTTTGTACTTCTTTATTCATTTGTAAGTGAACAAAATATATACCATTTGCAAATGAACTTCCATCCCAATAAAATACTTTATTCCCTGACGTAAAGACATCATCTGCTAAAGCGGTCACGTATCGTCCATGTATATCATAAATATTCAACTGTATATATGCTTTTCTATCCAAATATATTGGAATATTAACTCTTGGGTTGAATGGATTTGGATACGGTTCGTGTAAGGCAAAATTGTGGGCTATGCTTGTTTCTTCAGAAACTTCAAGATCGTTTAATATAAAATCTGCTGTTCTTGGTAAATGGTCCGATGCTTCATTTGTATCATCTGCTTCCAACCCCCATTCGACTAATGTGCTATTTGGTATGGCTAACGTATTTAATACAAAATGTTTTGATATGGATAGATTGCTATCAGTATAAATAATGTAATCTAATTTCCCTGGATTATATGAACTTCCATCATTTCGCCATGTATATCCCATTCTTTTATGCGTGTGTCTAGAGAAAAGATCAGTAGCTGAGCTACCATCCCAATCTAAAGGAAAATCATTACCATATGATGTTTCATCGTATATATCCCCAAGAGTTACTGTGCTTATTTGTTGTTGATATCCGACAAAATTAAAGTCCCCAACATGGAAAATCGGTGTATTATCAGGTAGATCAAACGGACCATCGCCATATAAAATCCATTCTCTAAGAACTTGAACTAATTCATCAACCTGTTCCTGCCTATCATCATCATTATCACAACAGGAAAAATGAGAATTTATAATTAATACATAAGGTTGATTTGGATTATCTATTTCTAATAACGAACACATTGATCTTTCAGAACTAATCAAATTCGACTCTTCTAAAATAGGATATTTGCTAACGATTACAAGATCACGGAACGTATATCCCTGATACCAAGTATCATTAGGAAACCAGCTAGAGATAATATCGCCTATATAGTCCCATTCACTATGTTCCTGTAAGGCAATGATATCTGGATCTAATGCTTGAAATATTCTTTGAAAATATGGTTGGCGATCTGATTCTACAATACCTGTATTGTAGGTATTATAACTCACTAAACGGATACCAGCCTTTTCTAATGATATGGGTTCTAATTCTTCTACTTGAGCAGAATCAATTTGATATATAATTCCTCCCCAATTATCTGGCATCAAATCACCATAGTCATTATTACTACTGAAAATAATTGCAATAGAATCCGGATCATTTAACACAAAAGAATTAAGTGCAATAGCAATTTCAAATTCATTACTTGTCACAGTAGGCTGCTGTCGTAAAGTAATATCATTCTGCCCTATATCAATCACTCCATCCTGAACAAAATATTGTCCTGAACGTTCACCAAAATGCCACTCTAACTCAGCGCCTACCCCACGAAATGGATGACCTGTCAATGAATCAAAGTCTGCATCAATGTATAAGTGAAAATTATTCCAATTTTGGAGCAAGATTTCTTCACTGTGTAATAGAATTTTTAAAAATAGAAACTCATTATCGTTAGATATCTTCAATTCCGCCCAATCATCTCCATTATAGTCTCCTTGTTCATCTATAACAGCGATAGGGATTGAATCCCAATCATCCCAAAGACCATCAATAACAATAGGATCGGAAGCATTGAGAAAACCGATAAATAATAATAAACTGATAAAACACGTAATCATATGACATATACTAAAACAAAAAAAGGCCCAAATCTAGTGATTCAAGGCCTTAAATATTTTTAATAAAACAGCAGTTTAAAAGGAACTTTGACCCTGAGCATTCCATCTCTTTAGATCTTCAGAATAATAATGATAACCATCAGAAGTGATGGCTACATAGAATGTTTTCTCACCTTCTGTTCCGGTCAGAACGTTCATAGAAATAAAATCTGTTCGATCTGCTATCTGAACACTAAATACAAACTTATCCCCGATAGATACAGGGCTTGAGTTTTTCATAATCAGAACCTTTCCACCCGTAGTGAGAGCTGCGAAGCCGAGAATTGGCGGAGCAATTCCTGCTTTATATGATATTATGGAACAAATTTTTTCCTCATCTTGCATCGTTTGATCGAGCAATTCCAATTTTTCTTTCAGGCTGTTTACTAATTCCGCGCTGACTGATTTTCCTGACTGCCCTTTTGGGCCTGGTGGGCCTTGCATTCCTCGTTCTCCAGTTTGACCAGACGAACCTTCTTTCCCCGTTGCTCCTTGTGTACCTTCAGGGCCTGGAATCGCTTTCGGAGTACATCCAACAATAATTACAAGCATGAAAAATATCGTAAAATGTTTATTCATTAGTTTCCAAATAGAAATGGAATGGATCGAGTATAAGCAACAGACATTACAATTAATAATTCAGAAATGATTGCAACAGCAAAAAATCTAATCGCTTTTTGCATATGACCATGTTTATAATCATTGATCGTTGCAACAGAATACACCTGATTCGCGAACATAGTGTATGATCGTGTCTCATTTGTCATAATTTTCCGTAAATATTTTCCATACTCAGCCGCACTTTTGAAACTAACAATACCTTTGAAATAGGTCGCATTAATTTCCGGTAAATCTTCCTTATCCTCCGTTCGTTTAATTTTAGGATTAATTACTATTATTAACTGAATTAATGCCAGAAGAGCCGTAACAAGATACAATATCAACATAATAAAATTAAACCAGTTGATCTGAATTTTTGGAAAGTGAACCAAAAAAAACACCATAAATACCCCCATAAGGGAAAGCATAGTAAATGCTTTCTGGTCCGTCCTGGTGATTATCTGTTGTTCGCTATCTAGTACTTTAAATAAGGATAAATAATGGTCATCTTTCATATGGTATATCTCACTAATTTTATAATTTTACTGAACTTATTTCATTCATATGGGATAAGCTAAAGAGCAATTAATTTTCTTTTAACGTAGAATTTTCTTTTTTTAATATTAAATATTCCCAATCCATGATTTGTACTGTTGCATAATCTGGAATAGTTAACTCCTGAGTGACTGTTGTAGGTTGAACTCGTATTTCCTGTTTATTAACCAATACATTGACAGGCATTGTAAAATCAGCCACAATTCCACTGTAACGATAATAGAGTTTATCCTTTGTTATTGTGTATTCTAAAACTGGTGGACGCCGATCAAAAATGTACTGATTAAAAAAAGATGTGAAATCTTTGCCTGTTACATTGTTGATATACTCCACAAGATCCTCTGTGCAAACAATTTGGGAAGCAAACTCATCTTGAAAACCAGATAATATTCCAAAAAACATAGCGTCATCATCTATTACACCGCGAAGTGTATGCAAAATCCAGGCCCCTTTATTATATGCATCTTCAAACCCCCAGTAGTATTGATCTCTAGGGCCTACAATTGCACGCCTATTTGCTATTCCTTTTCTTCTTTCCAAAAGATAATGGATACTCATGGGATAGCCTAATTGATCTTCTACATACAGCACCTCTGAATACATACCAAATCCTTCATGCAACCAGACATCTGCTCCATCGCAAGCCGTAATATTATTCCCCCACCATTCATGGGCTGTTTCATGCAGTGTTATATAATCAATAAAACCATAGATTGACCGTGTTCCGCTATCATAGGTTTTAAAATCGTTCCCATAGGCTACGGCTGTTTGATGTTCCATACCTAAATAAGGAGTCTCTACAAGCTTATATCCATCTTCCCACCAAGGAAAAGGACCAAAAAACTTTTCCAATGAACGCATCATATCCCGAGCTTCTTTAAAATGCTCTCTTGCTACATCTTCATTATAATCCAATACATAATATTGAGCAGGTTGTATACCAGTTATGGAATGTATTGTATCATTAATAACTGCATAATTAGCAATATTTACTGATACGTTGTAATTATTAATGGGATTAGACACAAACCATTTATAGGTTGTTTTTACATCTGTTTCGATGGTTTCTCGCAACTTTCCATTTGCCACACACATAATATTGCTAGGTACGGTAATATTAATAGCCATACTATCTGGTTCTTCTGTGGGATGATCTTTATTCGGCCACCATAGACTGGCACCATCACCCTCACAAGCAACACCCACAAAATGTCTGCCATCCTTATCCTTTTTCCACACAAAACCGCCATCCCATGGTGGACGTTTTGCTTCCATAGGTTCACCATAATATGTTACTCGGAAATTAAACCTATCATCTTTTTTCACTTCAGGAAATGTTACAAAGATGGCATCTTCTTCCCGAACATATGGCAAACTCTTTCCTTTGTAGTTGACTTCATTAATAACCATATTTTTGGCCAAATCAAACTGCAGTTTTACAAAATTATCCATCGCCAGAGCATGAAAATCCACATATCCCGCAATCTTTTTATTTTCAATGTCAATTTCAATATTCATATCATAAAATGTCACATCATAACAAGTCCGCGGCGGTGTAAGCTTTCCAATTAATAACGATCGAGGAGTAGGCTCAGGATAGGGCTCTGCTTTCTCAGGAATTCCCATTCCCTGATTATGACGGGACATCATTTGACGAGTTGAGGAACAACTAGAGAAAATCAATATCCCGATAAACATAAAAACAATATGTTGCCGTATTTTATTCATATAATTTTCAAATTGTGGAGCCGGACGGAATCGAACCGACGACCTCCTGAATGCCATTCAGGCGCTCTCCCAATTGAGCTACGGCCCCGAAACTCTATATTACTATCTATCTTGAAAAAAAGCTCGGGAATTTATAATGATGATAAATAAAAACAATGGAATTTGAATATTAATCAAATCCGCTATCACCATAAAAAGATGTTGGCAATATCTTCACACCTACTTTTTGACCTAGCTTCATTATTAAAGGAATGATGACAAAACTAAATGGCATAATGATGGGTATGGATAATCCTGCAATTTTCAATAAATCAGAAAATTGCTCTTTCACTTTTGTCATTTCTTCTGATGATAAATTTCCCTGTTGTTCAACATATTTTTTTAATAATTGAGCCAGTTCTTGGGTCTCTTCTTTTTCATTCTTGATTGCCATAAATATATTGGCAAGCTTATGCTCTAAACTTTTTCTCTCCATAGCATCATCATTTGAAATATTTAAATTTTCAACCGGTACAGGTAACGTTTCTATAATATGTTCTAATGGAGCTTCATCAATATGATCAATGAGATCTGTCTCTGTAAGATTTTCATCCATATTTAATTTTTTCTTATCCATAAATTTTATTTAAAATAGTTAATTATTAATACTAGGTCTTTTTATTCCATGTCGTGCATTATAATCACGGTAATACACGTTTAAAGGCTCTGGATATTGTCTCCCTTTCCATACATAGCGCAAAGAATCATTCATATGGATATTTATAATAGCTATCGGTTTCATTTGAATATGATAAAATACTTGTTTTCCAATTCGTTTGATCTGTTTATCTGTGGGTGGATAACCAAACGTTTCCGTCATCAAATCCCAATGTTTTGATTTTATCTTATCAAGCATCATTACTTCGATTTTACTTTCGATACCAGGAATATATTTTGCTTTACTTGCTAAACTAAGTACGCTAGAAAGTCTTGGATTGTTTTTCCCCTCTAACGCCATTCGTACCGCAATCAAATTCTCAAAATCAACATCTGCATTCATAATGCTAGATACGGATTTATCCGAATAAGGGACAAATGATCCATTCATTGTTTCTTTCAGTGCAGTAAGGAATCGCTCTGCCGTTATCACACCATTGGTAAATTGAATCACCTCTTTGCTATTTGAAGATGTGGAAAAATATGTATTATCTCTTCCTACTGGAACATGACATTGAACATTAATAATTGATGGTAAAATTAATAACTGTCCTGCATTTAACTTGCTGCCAGGTACTGCGATCATCACTCGACCAATACATGCATAAGTTTTCACGAGCACTTCTTCAAAATTATTTCTTCTAGATTGTACCGTGGCAGAAAATAGGATATTATCATTTTCTATGATGGAAAATGATAATTCTATATCATCGGTTGAAATACGAAAATATCGTAAATACCGCAATACTTCATTTTTAAATGCGTTCTTCTGTTGCAATGTAATGGTGTGCTTCGGCGGTGGATCGGCGTATATATACATAAATTGCAGCGCTAATAAGATAAAGGAAAAACGAATTACCTTAGGCATATATAGAATCTAAAATGATATGTATGTCGGAAATAAAAATTATTTCATCAATATCATCTTGCGTGTTGCAAGAAAACTGCCAGCCTTAAACTTTGCTAGATATACTCCAGAAGCTACCACATTACCTTGATTATTAAGTCCATCCCACACCACATAACGATTACCATAAGGCTGCTCTTCATTCACTAATACAGCGACTTCCTGACCTAACATGTTATATAACCGAATACTTACATGAGATCGAACTGGCAAAGAATAATCCAAGCGCGTATTGGAGTTAAATGGGTTTGGATAGTTATAGCCTAATGCATATTGTGTAGGCATGCCATCCAAGATGCGTTGAATTTCATTATCCACAAAATCAGATCCTCCTATCACTACCTTCATATCATACCCAACAGTTGATTTTTCTGAAATAACAATACCTGTTTCCATAATATCACGATATGGGGTTCTACTTTGAAGATCTACAAGAGCAACAACGATATTTTCAGGAGGATCATTAACAGAATGGAATTGTACATCCACCGGTCCATCTTTTTTCCCTGCTAGAACACGTAAATCCCAAACACCATTCGTTTCATTAACTGAACGGATATCCGTTGTATGATAGTATCCTCCATCTGATTCTGGTGATAATCCTACTGCAAGATGGCCATCAATCATTGGAGGTTCATAAATATCTCCACGATCTAACCCTTCGGTGGAACGAAAATCACGACCTATATAGTTGTTGTGGTCAAAATAATTTTCGGAATCTGCACTAATACGCAAACGCCACGAGTTCATTACAACTCGTGGTGGTAATTTGGATATCTGACGATTTTGATTTAGAGAAAACATTGTGTCAGAATTCGCTTCTACTAGCGATGTAGGCTTTAATTCTACAATTTGGAGACTATCCGTATAATTATAAATCAAATATCCACCCCAAGGTTGCATCTCAGAAACCACTTCACTCCAACCATTTTTATCATCCATGCCATAGGAAATAGGACCATAAAAATCGCCTTGATCTAACGTAATAGGAACACTAATAAAAAATGGATTCCCAATAAAGTTCCAACCAGGGAATAATTCCATATCATATGTTTCCAATGGCAATGAAACACCAGCACCTGGTGTAAAATCAATGTCTTTATCATAAATATGTTTAAACCAGTATGCTTCTCCTAAATACAATGTATCAGGGGTAAACCACTTATTGTTTTCCCAATCTCGAGAATAGAATATGTGTTTTGTATTCAAACCTGTGCTGGTAAGTGTTCCATTTTCTAATTCTCCAGGGAATGATACTAGACGCCATTTTTCATCTGGAACACCTAACGGATAGGCACTATCATCCACTCGTGAAGTAGGTGCATCTGCACCAAATCGAACTGGAGCCGTTACATAACTACTTCTTGCAGCATAACTAAGACTATCTAGTACCTCTGCACTGACAATAAAATTCTCAATCTTAACCAATGAATCCGGAATAAACGCAGTAAACGTAGAGTCCGTACGTTCCATGGGGAAAGATAAAACGCTGTCCTCACCACCAATATTGACAAATATTTTGGCGTTAAGAATTCCATTAAAATCGGAAAACTTAGCCATAATATTTACGCCTTGACCAACAGTCAGTTCGTCATCCAAGATAATAAACTGTTCCACAGTAGGTGGTTCCGTGTAGAAACCCTGTGTTACCACCCAAAAACCAGATGTTAAACCTACACCTGCCCCTGTACTTTCAGAAATGACAGGAGCACCCAACGATCCTCTTATATGAACACCATCATCCCACCATCCTTCCGAATACGTGGAACTATTAGACATGGCACTAAAGCCAGACATACGCATCTTGTAGTCTTGTCCAATAAGTATCTGTGCAAAAAGCAGAAATACTGGGATGATTCTATGCATAGCGTTATTCATACGTACATCCACTTATTTTGGTGTTGCCATGCTGAGTTTTACTGGTTTTTTATTATCATTATCTTTTTTGCTATCCGTTTTATCACTCATATCGTTATCCAACATATCCATAATCATTTGCAATTGTGATTTTAAGGCATCGATTTCTTTCTGTTGACTATCAATTTCTTCTTGTTGTTCCTGTACAGCTTTAGTAAGAAGTGGTACAAAACCCTGGTAATTCAAGGTTAAGAAATCTTCATCATCTTTTCCAACGAGTTCAGGAAGAATTTCATTGATTTCCTGCGCAATAAAACCCCACTGTTTCTTATCATTGAATCCTTTGTTTTCGAATTCATCTTGACGCCAGTCATAATTCACTGGATTCAGTTTGCTGAGTTTCTGTAATGCGCCAGATACGGTAGAGATATTCTTTTTGAATCTTCTATCCGAACTACTATTTGGTGTTGGTGG
>JAPYRG010000002.1:97291-181560 GCA_029936965.1 Fidelibacterota bacterium | reverse complement strand
GTGCAAACAGGTGTGATTGATTTTGATCATGTAAGAAAAATTAGAGATATTGGTGTTGCCGGCGTAACAAAACCGCTGAAGGATTTTATAGATAATCCACAATCATTTTCTGTATATAAAAAGTAAAATTGCCTATCATTATTAATGAAATAGATAACTAAAAAAGTTTAAGTTTTTCATGATATATATATTACGCTTCGTTTTTTTAATCCCAATATTTAGTATTACGATTATTCTATCGCAACCCCACTGGGAAACCGCAGTGTACGCTGAAGATATCTGGAGCTATTTTGTTGGCACTAATCCACCACCAGATAATTGGAATCAATTAAATTTTGATACAAGCGGTTGGAGTACAGGACAGGGAGGGTTTGGATATGCAGACGGAGATGATAACACGGTTATATCAAGCACGTTATCAGTTTTTTTTCGCAAACCTTTTAATGTGGTTTCTCTGGAAGAAATACTGTCTTTAGCTATACACGCAGATTATGATGATGGGTTTGTAGTATATATAAATGGAATAGAAATTTTCAGGTCAGCCAACATGGGCGAAGCAGGATCTCAAGTTACATATGACCAAACTACCGATACAGACCATGAAGCAGTTATGTACCAAGGTGGCACGCCAGAAGCCCTTGTTCTACATCATAACGATTTTGATGGTGTCTTAATATCAGGAGATAATGTTTTAGCTATAGAAGTTCACAATGTTAATACAACCTCTTCTGATATGTCTGGCTTGTTTTATTTATCATTTGAACTAAGTGATGGAGTATCTTACTATGGGGACACCCCCGAATGGTTTTATCTACCCGATGAGTTTTCTTCATCTCATCTCCCAATAATAGTAGTGAATACAAATGGACAAGAAATACACAATGAAGATAAAATCACAGCCCATATGGGAATTATTGACAATGGACCGGCGGAAATAAATTACCTATCTGACCCCTATAATCATTATGACGGTTTTATTGGAATTGAGATACGCGGATCATCAACCACATGGTTTCCAAAGAAACAATTTGCCGTTGAAACTAGAGACAGTTTAGGTGAAAATAATAACGTTCCTCTTTTTGGAATGCCTGAAGAAAACGATTGGATATTTAATGCCCCATATACGGATAAATCGCTGATGCGCAATGTAATTATTTATAAAATGGCTAGAGACGCTGGTAAATACGCAACAAGATCACATTATTTTGAGTTAGTAATTGATGGAGATTATAGAGGCCTGTATGTAATGTTTGAAAAAATTAAAAGAGATGATAATAGGGTTAATATTTCAAAGCTAGAACCAGAAGAAATATCCGGTGATGATATAACAGGTGGATATATAATTAAGGTAGATAAATGGGACGGAGAAAATATCGGAGGTTGGTACTCTGAACCACCCTCAGATTTATATGGTGGCTTCTATTATCAATACCATTATCCCAAGCCAGATGAAATTGTTTATGATCAACAGCAATATATTATAAGTTACATGGAAAGCTTTGAGCAAGCAATCTTAAGCGAGGACTTTGCAAATCCAGAAACGGGATATCCTAGCATTATCGATTGGGGTTCATTTGTTGATTTTTTTATTATGCAAGAAATAACAAAAAATGTTGATGGTTATAGACTCAGCAGTTTTTTACATAAAGATAAAGATAGTGATGATGGACGATTAGTAGCAGGGCCAATTTGGGATTTTAATCTCGGGTTCGGGAATGCAGACTATTATAATGGTTGGGAGACCCAAGGATGGCAGGTGGAGGCAGATTTACCTAATGATGATTTTAGCATTCCATACTGGTGGTGTATCATTTGGTCAGATCAAAGTTTCCGCTGGTCAGTACAACAGCGATGGAATAGTTTGAGGAACAATTTCCTATCAAACGCTTCTGTGAATTCATTGATTGATTCCTTGCAGTCACACATAGGCATAGCAGCGGATAGAAATTTTGAACGATGGCCTACTTTGGGACAATACGTTTGGCCTAATTATTATATTGGTCAAACATATCAAGATGAAATAGACTATCTAAGAGATTGGATTATAACCAGAATGGAATGGATGGATAACGAATTATTATCTATTCAAACAGAAATGTGTTTAATTCCTGAGCAATTTTCCATGAAGCCTCTATATCCAAATCCATTTAATCGTTCTGTATCCATACGATATGATATTCCTTTGGATTCGAAAATAAAATTAAATGTTTTTAATATTAATGGTAAACACATCAATACATTGTTTAATGGTAGAACGCATGCCGGCACACATTCAATGTCATGGAACGGGGTGGATAAAAATGGCAATGTTGTTTCTAGTGGGACGTATATAGTTTTATTACAAGCAAACAATTTTATATATAATCAGCAGGAAAATGTGAACTACATTTGGGATGATTATAAAGATACAAAAAAAGTAATTTTAGTAAAATAATAGGAGATTACATGCAAAAAGGTAGTGTAAACAAAGTTATACTGGTTGGGCATCTAGGAGGCGACCCTGAAAGCAGATTTACCCCAGGAGGTACTGCCGTTGCAACATTTAGTATTGCAACAAATGAATCTAGAAAAAACAGCGATGGCAATTGGGAAGATCATACGGAATGGCATCGATGTGTTTTATTTGGTAAGCAGGCAGAATTTGCTGGAGAGTATGTAAAAAAAGGACAAATGGTATATGTGGAAGGTAGATTACAAACACGATCCTGGGAAGATAAAGAAGGCATGAAAAGATATTCAACCGAAGTGGTTGGAAATGCTTTTACAACGCTTGGCCGCCGTAATACTGAAGGTGGAAGTAGCTCACCCGCTCAACCTTCAAACGATGATGATTTACCATTTTAATTAATAATTAACTATATAATATTGTAATGAGTTCTGTACGAACTAAACTGGATTCTTACAAGTTATTACCAAAATGGGTTCGGTATTTATCAAGCTATTTAAATCTATTCTTATGTACCATTTTATTAAAATCTAAAGTATATGGAAGAAAAAATATTCCCAAAAATGGACCATATATTATAGCCATAAACCATTTTCATATATTTGATCCAGCCCTTGTAGCATATGCAATACGAAAACCAATAAGCTTTCTTGCAGCAAGCGATCAAAATATTGAATGGTATGTAATAGTTGCGGGAAAACTTTATGGTTTTATTCCAACAAATAGGCAAAAACTGGCCCCCTCAACGATTAAGAAAGCAGTTCAGGCTTTGAAAGATGGGGAAATATTAGGAATATTTCCAGAGGCAACGACAGGGGCCATTCTTCGTAAACCAAAAAAAGGAGTTACATATCTTTCCTTAAAATCTGGATGTAAAATACTTCCTATGAGCGTTCTTGGTTTAGATGAGGATATTTGGAGCAAATGGTTTAAGGGGATAAGACCACAAGTAACAGTTAAAGTTGGAAAGCCATTTTTAATTTCATGCGAACTTCCCTCAGATCGTATTAAGCGCGAGAAAAAATTATATGATATTGGCGATGATATTATGCGGCACATTGCAGTCCTTTTGCCATCTGAATTTCATGGCGATTATATGAATGATAAAAAAATAATATGAACTATTCTATTAATTTTTATTATTTTTAATTAATAAAATTAATCCTATCCCTATAACCACTCCACCGCCAAAAACATTTGAAGAAATTCCTTCGTTAAATAATATAAAAGCAAGAATAGATGCAATAATGGGCTCACCAAGTGGTATGGACGCTATAATGGTAGGCGACACAAATTTTATAGAATAGCTAAATATTGTGTGACCTATTAGTGTAGGCACTATACCCAGCATAAATAACCAAAAATAATTATCTATACTATAATTGAATATTGAATTATCTAATAATAAAGAACAAAATAGAAGCACCATAGCAGACACAGTAAATAAATTTTTTGTGTATGGTAGTACTCCAGTACTTTGTCTGACTCTTGAACCAATGAGAAACACTATACCTAAAAAAATAGCCGATAGAATTGCCATAATATTCCCTAGACCCACGCCACTAAAATTGCCTAAATCACTACCCTGAACAATTAAACAACCAATAAATATTATCATTAGTGATATGGTACTAAGAGTATTTATTTCTTTCCCATATATTAATTTTTCAATCAACAATGTAAATGCAGGTGCAACTATTCCTAAAACAGTTGTGTTTGCTATAGTTGTCAACTTCAAGGCGCCAAACCAAAAGATAAAATGCATTGCTAAAGATGCTCCCGCTAAATATATCAACCTTGAATTCTTAGAGCTTATTGGACTATATGAAAAGAAACTTGTATAAAACCATAAAGCCGCGCTTGCGATTGCCATTCTCCAAAAGGCTATCACAGTAGCAGGTACATAGGGCAATAGCTTTGCAATAACCGGCGATGTAGATATTGCAATTAATCCAATAATAAGTAAGGAGTAAATTCGGTTTTTAAACATATTATTTATTTGTTATGGTATATTGTTTTGGAACAATAAAATCCTCTCTATTTAAAGGTTCAATTAGCAGATTGGTTATTTCAAGCTCCATTGTAAAAGTTGGATCCGATTCATTTTCTTCAAAGCTTTGAATTACAGCTTTAATTATTTCACCATTAATTTGGGGCAACTGATGATTTACATGCTTGGATTTTAGTATCATATTTGAAAATCCCGCTCCAAACTCAGCTATACTTGTATCTGGCCGCCCAAGAGAAAGTTGCAATGATTTATTTAATGAATCGGCAAGCCTTAAAGCAGGCAGCTGAGGTGTTTCCCATTCTTGTATAATTAATATACCACTAGAAGAGTCGGTGATAGTTGTTGTCCACTTTATACTTTCAACACCTAGAAAGAGCCCACCATGTTGTTTAATTCGATAAACACTGTCTATAGAGCTTTTATCCCCTCCAAAACCCATTGACCAACCAGACTTTTTCTTTTTAGAAGAGCTGTTTTTTGTTTTAACAGAATCTTTTTTATATAATGCTTTTTCAAATGGAATTTCCTGATATTTTTTATCTTCAATATTATATTTGAAAAACAGCTCATTTTCTGTATCAATTATTTCCCCTTTTGAATCATTGACTAACATTTTTGCGTAAAACCTTTTTGCTTCAGTTGTCTCGGTATGATGCCACACGTTAGGTCCAAAAATAAATGTATCTAATTTATCAATAGGCCCAACATATGGAATGTTGAAGCTCATAAATAGCCCCATAGACACCTGTTGTTCCGCTTGAGCAAAAGCAGATTTTGCAACTATCAGAATAAATAAAGCTGATGCTTTTATATATATAAACAAAAATTATTAGAAAATGATATTATTAAAACGCTTATTGCTTATTTAAGACCAGGGTGTTTTGATATAGTTTGCCATTTTCGACAATATATACTGTTTGGTTTGTAGAAATATTATTAAAACGCTGATTGATACCACTTGGCCACTTTATTTCTAGTTTATCAATTTTGCTTTGTGAACCTAGGCCAAAATATAATTCTTTTGCGTGGGAGGAAAAGTATCCTTGACCAGATACTAATGATGACGAGAATGCTTCATTGGCAGTATAAACTATAACCTTGGCCCCAAAACCGTCTTTGTTTGATTTAACACCCTCAAGCCGAACTTTGATCCAGTGATTTTTGTTGGTTGTTTCATTATGAAATAAAATCCCTTTACCCTGATATTCATCAAATATATTATTTCCAGATCCGTCTTCTACTTGTTGGCCATTAACTGTAACAAACATATCCACCATGCCATCATTATCATAATCTGCATAAATCGCTGAACGATGAATGCGGCTCCCGGCGTTGAGTACGCCTGAAGTTTCTGTAATATCCTTAAATCGTCCAAAGCCATCATTCTCAAATAGTTGATTTGACTGCCTGTTGTCGCCGCTGACAGAGTTTAAATGTCCATTAGCAAAAAATAGATCTAAATCTTTATCATTATCTAAATCATACAACCCAGGAGCCCAACTAACTTTTGGCCATGTTAGTTTATGTAAAAGAGGAGATTCAAAATCTTGTACAAACACTGCATTGTTTAATTCTCCGTCATTGCTTGATTTATTATCGAGCATCATTGCCAGCGTATTCACTTCAGCAGCATAATTAGTATATACTACATCCGTTAATCCATCTTTATTTAAGTCTCCTAAAGCTATACCCATGCTTCCATCTGTTGTGCTTAACCCGCTCGGGCCAGAAAACTGCTTGAATGTTCCATCACCTTTATTTAAGTAAAACCCATTCGCATCTGTATCATTTGTTACAAAAAGGTCAGGCAACCTGTCTTCATTGAAATCATTGAAAACTGCCTGCATTGACTTTCTAGCCGCATCATCTAAAACACCAGTGGTTATAGTAACATCAGTAAAAGACCCATCCCCGTTATTTCTATATAATGTATTTGGTGTGCCACCAAAATCCATAGGGAAGCGCAAGCTAGTAAACTTTGGTCTTCTGGAAAAATCAACATAACCTGTAACATATAAATCTAAATCCCCATCATTATCATAATCTCCCCAAGCAGAGCCGCCATACCATTTATCTACAACCCCACCACGAAAAGCATCTTGTGTAACATCTGAAAAGGTTTTGTTTTTATTATTTTTATACAGTTTAAAATTTCCATAATTAGTAACAAACAGATCTGGAAATCCATCGTTATTATAATCAGCGGAAGACACCGCCATCCCTTCTCCCTCATCTTCGACTCCAGACTTGTTTACTTTTGAAAACTTTCCATTACCCATATTCTCATACAGGACATTTGTAACGCTCGCATCACCCTGACAATTAACTAAATAAAGATCCCAATCACCATCACGATCATAATCAATCCAGGCTGCACCCGAACCATTCATTTTTATCAAATGAATATTTGCAAATTCATCCATTGACATTAATCTGCCATTTGATTTCCAGTATTCTTTTTCCTGCTCAAAAACCAGATTTAACCCTTCGTTTGTTGCAGCCCCAACCACCGTAGGCCCAATTTCACACCAACGCGGTCTGGGCGCATAATGAATAAAATCGATACCAGAAGAACTAGCCAGGTCTATTAATTTTATTGATGTATTGTGCTGAGCAAATGATATGCTATGATTTATAACATTGAAGATGATTATAAAAACAATATATATAAAGTGAGCAATTTTTCTTTCTCTAGTCATAGTCTCATATATAAATAATTTACTAGTTAAGCTTAATATTCGTTTCATTTATAATTGACTGTATTTTTCCATCTTCATTTATAAAATCAGATAATGGAATGAAATCAAACTCAACTGAGTTGACGGTTTTTTCTAGTTCTTCTCTAGCCAATTGTAATTCCAGCTTTATTCGTTTAATTCTTTCTGTCATATTATAATTACCGGAATACATTTCTTCTAAACTTAATGAAGCCCTACCGTGTAGAAGCTCCAGCGTCTCATCAATAAATTTTTCACGCTCAAGAAGCATGCTTATATCTTTTAAAGATGAATCAACATGCCCTATATTAATTTCAATGGACACAATCGACTGTCCGTATTCACCAACATTGTATACAAAAGCACCATCACCAAAAGTCCTTGTTTTTCTTGGTATCTCCTTATGGCCGCTAACAAATATGAAATCTGCTTCTTTAAGAGCTTCTTTTAATTGTATGCTTTGCTCATACGATCCATTAAACATTACAGCTTGATATCTAGTTTTTTTTGCTAGTGTTTTTAACATCTTTTGCCCAGCTGAAACAGGATCAGTAATTGTGTATTTTATATTATGCTTACTATTACTAGACAGGCCAACTATTCCGATTTTAAACCCATTTTTTTTAATAATCATATATGGCTTAAATGCAAGTTTTCCAGATTTTGCGTCTATTATATTTGAAGAGATAAATGGAAAATCAGCAAGTTTTTCTATGCGCTTTATGTCATCTTTAATAGATAAATCCTCAACCCCAACATTGAAGGCATCATAACCAATTTCATTATAACATTTAATTAATGCTGTTGAGTTAGCGCTATCAGCAAATAGATTTCCAGCATCGAGAATTATTGGACTTATATTCATTCTTGCTTTATTTATATACGTTGATCTCCTGGCAAGGCCACCCAAGCTTCCTCTGCGCATTTTTTTTGGATAAAGCTCTCCCTGAACATTGCCAGTAACAAGAAATGAAAACCCCCCCGATACTACATTTTTTTTATCGCAAGAGAATGATAAAATAAATGAAATTGTGATGAAAAATATTTTCTTCTTCCACATATATCAGAAACCAAAAATTAATTATTATTGATTTTATTTAAATATTTAATTGCAAAAATATTATCTGGCTGATATTCCAGTGCGCGCTCCCAAGCGTATATTGCATTATTTTTTTGATTGGATAAGGCATATACAACACCCATATTTAACCATATATCTATTAATTTAGGGTCTTTTTCAACAATATAATTATATGTATTTATTGCTTTAACAGTATCCTTCTGCAGTAAATATAGATTTGCCACATTATTCCATATGTCATAATTATCCGGGTCAAGAAACAATGCAACCTTATAAGAATGCATTGAATCGTTAAATCTTCCTGCTTTTCTAAGAGCAAATGCTAGTGCAGCATAGGAATAAGGATCATCCGGTAGAGCTCTTATAGTATTCTCCAAGTGGTCAATTTTTGCTTGAGCGGCGCGTACATTTTCTGCTTCATCTAAATATTGTTGACCTTCTATTTTTTGTCCAGATTGAATTAAAGCCCTACCGAGATTATAGTGAGCGCCATGATGCCAAGGCCATTTTTTTATTATTTCTCTAAGACTATATATTGCTTCTTTGCCCCTGTCCATTTGTACAAGAATCGTACTATAGACATATTGATATTCTATATTAGTTGGTTCCAAAGCATATGCTCTGCTTGCAAACCTTAGGGCTTTATTGAGATTGCCTTCGTCCTCTTCTAGTTGAGCCAGGTTTAAATAAGCAGATGCGTAATTATTATTAAGCTCAATTGAATGTTGAAAACATATTCTTGCACTATCTATCTTACCAAGCTCTACATAAGCCCTACCTAGCGCTCTATACGGAATGCTTGTTTGATTTCGTATTAATTCTTTTTTATAGTATTTGACTGCTTGGCTAAAATTTTGTTGCCTAAAGGCGTTGTTTCCTAAGTTATTCCAAGCGCCGATATAATCAAGATTAATATAGATTGTATTATTATACGCTTTATCGGCTTTAGAAAACCTTCCAAGTTCTGAAAAAACCCTTCCTTTAAAAAAATATACATCATCTTTTTTTATAGCATATAATTCCGCGCTATCAGCTAAAGCTAAAGCTTTTTTAAAATCGTGCTTTTTTAAAAACTGATTCCCCTGCATTAAAAAATAGTTTGCCATTGGATTTCTTTTTTCAGAATCATGATCAATTTGTTTTTCATCTTTTGAGCATGAAAATATTAGAGATAAAACCAGAGCAGTTTTTATTGTATAATTAATTTATTTTTTCCTCAACTATTAATATTTCTTGTGAAGATTGAATATCTAGAAATATATCAGTTTTATTATTTGGCCAATATACATATAAGCTATCAACCTTTTGATTGTTTCCGAGGCCAAATGTTATAGTCGTTTCAGAATGTGACATAAAACTAGAGCCTGTCTTAACTTTTCTGATCATTCGATTATCTTTTGTTATAGCAATTAGTTTTGTTCCTATGCCATCGCGATTACTATTTACCGATTTAATTTTTACCCTCAAATAATTATTGATATTATTATTTCTTATAAGATGAACGGGCCCATTATTTTCAGTTACTAAAATATCCAATGTTCCATTATTATCATAATCTGCATACGCAGCTCCTCTGCCAACAATTGGAGCAGAAAGAGGCCCACCAATGAAAGGAACAATATCACTAAAGACACCATTCCCATCATTAAGAAATAAGTGGCTAGGTTCTCGATAAAAAATACCGTCTTGTGTTTCCTCAATCCCTATTTGAACATGCCCATTTGCAGTATACAAATCTAAATCACCATCAAGATCTATATCCAAAAGAAATAATCCAAATGTTAATGTCATAAGACTAGGTCTGCCAATCTTTGAAATTGCAGATATATCATCAAAAAAGTTTCCATTTGAATGTCGAAAAACACTAATCATCTCTTTGGAAAAGTTTCCAACAAATATTGTTTCTTTTTCAGATTTATCAATTACAGCAACATCGATCCCCATTCCGGCTCTTGCTCTACCATTTTCATCATATGCAACCCCACTTATAGCGCCAATTTCATTAAAAGTCCCATTGCCGTTATTTTGATATAATAGATCTCTCTGTGTATCGCTAGCGACAGCTAAATCTGGCCAACCGTCATTATTAAAATCTAATTCTGCTACTCCCAACATTTTTCCAGGCGAAGGAAGAAAGCCAGCGGCTTCTGTTTTATCGATAAAAGTCCCATCACCATTGTTTTGGTAAAATCGGCTAGATATACCATTATATAGTTCCGGGGTGCAGTAGTTTTTTGTATTGCCATCTAAAGTACACCAGATATCATTTTCTGGACTCCAATCCACATAACTTCCTACAAACAAGTCTACGAACCCATCCTTGTTTGCATCAAAAAAAATCGCGGTCGTGCTCCAAAGAGAATCTTTTTCTAGTCCGCTACCAGCACTTACATCGATAAACCGTCCATTATCATTTCTTAATAGATAATTATTCCATATCGTTGTAAAGAAAAAGTCTTGATCGCTATCGTTATCATAATCTGCAACGCAAACACCAAAACCATATGTAGATATTTCTCCTAGGCCGGATTCATAAGTCACATTTTTGAAGGTACCATCTCTGTTATTTTTGTATAAGAATAAAGCAGGCGAGGGGGCGCTTGGTTTACTTTGCCAATCGCCACCACCAACAAGAAGAATGTCTATCCATCCATCAGAATTATAATCAATAAATCCGCAACCGGAACCCATAGACTCCGGGAACCATTTATCTCCAATTGCACCAGAAACATGTTTGAAATCTGATAAACCTGCCTTTTCGGTAATATCTGTAAAGCTAAGTTGTAATTTATCATTAGAACTTGAAGGATGTTTTTCACATGAGAACAATGCTATCAATAAAACTATAAGAAATCTTTTAGTCATTGTTTGAAATTTATTTATTTATAGTTTTTAAATATTCAATAATTGTATTGTTGTTGGGTTCATACTTAAGAGCCCTTTCCCAGGAATTGCGTGCTTCATTTAATTTACCTGAGCTAGCATAAACCACCCCCAGATTTTGCCAAACATCAATTATAGTAGAATCTAGCGATAAAATGGTTTGATATCTTATGATAGCATCTAAAGTATCCCCTAACATCAAGCTTAAATTCGCTATATTGTTTTGAACAGCCACATTCATTGGTTGTATTGATAGCGCAACTAAAAACGCATCTTTAGCTTCCTTTGTTCTCACCATATTATTTAGTGAATTTCCTAGATTAATCCATAACATAAATTGATCTGGGTTCATATTGGCTAGATTACGCCAGTTTTCGACTTCCTGTATTCCTTTTTGAAGCGCCTTAGCTTTATTTATGTAAAACTCACTTTGTGTTTTGTTACCAACCCTAAATAATGCTTGGCCCAGATTATGGTGCGCCCAATAATGCCAGGGTTTATCATTAACAACTTGATCAAAATATGGTATAGATAATTTTGGCTGCCCATTTAAAAGTAAAAGGGACCCCATAAAATATTTGTAATCAATATTTTCAGGTTCCAATTCAAGCCCCTTTTTTGCATGATTTATTGCTTCATTAATTTCTCCAAAATCTTTTTTAAGATGGCTTAATCGCATGTAACCAGGGGCAAAATTATTATTAATCTGAATTGCTTTTTCATAGGATAAGAATGCACTGTCAAGCTTTCCTAAGTCAGAATAAGCCTTTCCTATTTGCACCATTGTTTGAGCAGAAGGGTGAGCTTTCATTTCATTATTATAATTATATAAAGCTTGGGGCATTTTGTTTTGTCTCAGGTTATTTGTGCCCATATTAAACCAGGCCCCTTGATATTTATAGTCTAATGAAATCACTTTAAGATAAGCCTTTTCAGCTTCAGCAAATCTTGATAGCTTAGTTAACACTCTTCCTCTAAGAAAGTGTATATCTGGCATATTTGGATTGAGAGACGTGGCGTTATCAGCTATAGATAGCGCCGCATTATAGTAACCGCCTCTAAATGCACTTTCAGCCTGGAAAATTAATCTAGCAATTTCTGGATCTGAAATATTATTACTTTTGCATGAAGCAAATATCGCAATAATAAATAAAGATGCTGTAAAAAAAGATTTTCTCATCATCATTTTGTAAAATTAAGCTATTTTTATAATTATCTTGAAGTATAATGATTTAGAACCCTTAGGGCCTAATAGACATTTTTTCAGGGTTCCACCTAATAGGTTTTTGTTTAAGAAAACTGGTATTATTAAGTATAGCTGGAGCAGCAGCTCTAAAACCATATATAGAATCTTCTATCACTTTACCGTTACCCCTTATAGCATTAAAAAAATTAATAAAGTGGTCAAATCGTTCATCATAGTTGTCGGGTAATTGAAATTCGTATACATTTTTTTCAGCATTATCCGAACTGCTGTCTACATAATATTTGTTATAATTATCTGAGATTTGTTTCTTAATAGAATTTGAGAAAGTTCTAACAGAATTATATCCCTCAACAAGCTGTTTTCTTGTGGGGTTATAGCGCGGGGTTTTTGTTATCTTCAGACTACGAAAACCAAGGTCCATAACGCCTTCACTTCCAATTAGCTTCATATCTGTTCCACCGCCACCACCATGCGCAAAGTTAGTTTGTAAAGATAAATTAAAGGCAGGGTGAGTAGCTGTTTTTGGATAATCACAAATCCCAAGCATTATGTCAGGAACGTCTCTTCCATCTTCCCAAAAACGCAGTCCACCTGTTGCTACAACTCGCTCTGGTCCTTTTGAAGAAAGAATATGATGAAGCCCAGAAAAAAGATGTACAAATAAATCCCCAGCAACACCTGTGCCGTATTCCCAATAATTACGCCAACGAAAAAATCTAACAGGGTCAAAAGCATGTTTTTTCGTTCCCTTTACAAACTGTTCCCAGTCAATTGTATTTAATGAAGCATCGGGAGGTATTGTATATTGCCAGGCACCGATTGAAGAATTGCGGTTGTATCTTGCTTCAATCATATTAAGGTTTCCAATAGCGCCTGATGAAAACTGTTTTCTGGCCTCTTCAAAAACTATTGAGCTGACAAATTGACTACCAACTTGAAAAACACAGCTTGAGTCTTTATGTGCTTTGATAACTTTATTTCCATCAGATAAGTTTTGAATCATAGGTTTTTCGCAATAAACATGCTTTCCAGCCTTTAAGGCATCTATGGCTATTTTTGCATGCCAATGATCTGGTGTGCATATTAAAACGGCATCTATATCATTATTATTTATAATCTCTTTATAATCACGAGTACAAATAATTTTTTCCCCAAAAACCTCTTTTGAATGATTTAAGCGGCCATTATATAAATCGGATACGCCAATTAGCTCTACCCCCGGCACAGATAACGCTGTTATGGTATCTATAAAACCGATGATTCCCATGCCAATTGTTCCAATTTGCACACGATCATTTGGAGCAATGGTCTTAAGATTCCTTTTTAATAGAGCTTTTTTCTGTTGATCAACTACTGCTGCAGGCAAAGAGCTTGATGATAAAGCAATTAATGCAGAGAAGTTTTTTAGAAATAGTCGTCTAGACGATTTTAATGACATTATACACAGGTGCTATTTTAGCTATAATCTCCACTTAGTTTATCTCGGACCGTTTCTAATAATTTTTTTGTAGCACTTATACCATCCATTTCACTTAACTCAGGACCTTCATATTCAATTCCTACATAACCACGGTAACCGGCATCAAGCACAATCTTCATCATTTTGTAATAGTCCGTATCTTTTTCATTTCCAGCATCATCAAACTCATGACTTTTTGCGCTAACAGCTTTAGCGTATGGCATTAGTTCTTTTACCCCAAGATATCTATCGTACCATTCTTTACCTTTATCATCCCATGTCCCTAAATAAAAGTTCCCAAAATCTGGAAGAGTCCCACAATGCGGATGATTAACCATATCCATTACGCCAGAAAGCCATTTGCCATTACTTGAAAGACCCCCATGATTTTCGACAATAATATTAATATTGTTTTTGGCTCCGTATTCTGTAAGTCGGCTTAATCCATCAGCTGCAAGCTTCATTTGCTCGTCATATTCGCCTTTACTTTGAGCATTAACTCTAATGGAGTGACAGCCAAGGTATTTTGCTGCTTCAACCCATCTATAATGGTTTTCAACAGCCTTAGTCCTTTCTGAATTATTAGGATCACCTAGGTGTCCTTCTCCATCACACATTATCAATAAACTTTTTACCCCTTCAGCATCAGCAATATTTTTCATTTCCTTTATATATTCACCACTACCACCACTTTTATCTGCAAATAATTGATTAACATACTCTATTGCATCAATCCCAAAATTTCTTTTAGAAATTTTGGGAAAATCAAGATGGGGAATTTCACCAGATCGCATACCTTTATTTAATGACCACTCGGCTAATGAAATTTTAAATAATGGAATATTACCAGAATTACAAGATGAAAGAGAAGAAGCGCCTAACCCCATCACGCTTACCCCGCTAGCAATAGCTGCTGATTTTTTAAGAAATTCACGTCGTGTTTCCATAAAACCTCCTTATTAATTATGGGACTACTTTTCATATTTTCAATTCATCTAATTTGAATTGTACACAAATGTATAATGAAATTATAGTATGCTCAATAATAATTACATAATTCCTAATAGGATATATATAGCTCTAATCTTAATATTATTATTAATTAACAAGATTATTAATTAATTAATAACCAATGAAAAGCATTATCACATATATTATTATTTGTATTATCACTATTTGTATTTCGGGATGTGCGCCAAAGCAACAAATTGATAACGATAGATATCAACAACTCTTATCACATCGAAATAAAGGACTTGCATATATTGAAGAAGAACAATATTTAAATGCAGTTAAGCAGTTTAAATCATTTATAGACATTGTTCCTTTTGAGGCATCGGGCTATGCAAATTTAGGTTGGTCATACTTGCAACTACCAAATAAGCTAGATTCAGCTGAAATTTATTTATTAGAAGCAGAAAAATTAAGCCAAGACAATAGTAACATAGTATTTATAGTTTCAAAAATGTATGAATTAACGGATAGAAAGTCAGCAGCCGTACAAAGACTCCATTCAATAATAAATAATAGAACAGATCATGTGCTGTCTTTATATCAACTATCTGAATTTTATAGAACACCCTCTGAAGATCAAGATCTAAATAAATCAGAAAAATTATTATTACGGGTACTTGATATTTTACCTGGGAACCTTGCTGTACACTTAAAAGTTGTTGACCTATCAATAAAAAACAACCACCTAGAACGCGCCCTTTTTTCATTAGAAGCGGTTAGGCAGATTTTACCTGCTATTCCAGAAGAAACTAATAAGTATTTAAATGAATCAATTCGATTATTACGCAATAATGATCGTAGCAAATCAATGGTTCAATCTTTAATGTTTCACAATTTGCTTAAATCAACAACATTTTATAAATCAGGCGTAAAAGAGATTAGAGGGAGCCTTGGCCCCATAGCAGGCTCACCAATAAATAATTTTATAAATTTACAAGTACCAACATTTGATGATAATGAAAACAGGCTTAACAACGTAAACTTTATAGATATAACTAATAAATCAGATCTTAGCAATCTAAACAATATTCAGGCATTAATTAATGGTGATTATGATATGGATGGCGATGATGACTTGTTTATTTCACAGAAGAATACAGACCAATCAAATAATCAAATAATATTAATAAATGAAAACGGGGTTTTTAAAAAAACAGATACTAAACCAGGAATTAACCACTTAGGGAAAGATCATTTTGCTATAAGTCACGATTATGATAATGATGGCCATCTTGATATTATAATTATTAACTCTTTAGGAATAAAACTATATAAAAATAATGGACTTGCTGAATTTATTGATATGACAAAAACATCAGATTTATATATTAATCATTCCGCAAATAAACTTGGTTTTTTCGATTTTGATCTTGAAGGAGATTTAGATATTTATGTATCAACCAATGGGAATAATCAATTATTTAGAAACAATTCAGACGGTACGTTTACGGATATTTCTAATGTTTCTGATATAATAGCAAATGGAGAAAACAGCCTAGATCAAGTTTTTGGAGATTTTAATGATGATGGTGATGTAGATATGGTAGTGCTTAATGAAAACAGCTCCATGGTTTATTATGATAATATAAGACAAGGGTTTTTTAATGACTTGACCAAAAAGTCCGGCTTAACACATAAAGGAAAACCAAGCAGTTTAACTGTTGCCGATTATAATAACGATGGTCATTTAGATATTTATATTTGCGATTTAGAAGGGAATCATTCATTATACAAAAATAAAGGAGATGGTGTATTTGTTTATGATAACAAGCTACTTCAATTGAACCCTCTTTTAAGGACCTTTTCTGCAAAAAAAGCGGAGTTCGCAGATATAGATAATGATGGATATTTAGATCTTATCATTGCTGGTAGCCCTATAGGAAATGCTGAGAATAATAGCGGAGTCATTTTATTGCATAACGATAGACTTGGGGGATTTATAGATGCATCCAATTCATTACCATTAATACAATACCCTGTCGATTTTACAGTAACAAGTGATATAGATAATGACGGCGATCTAGATCTCATTATTCGTCAAAATGACAACGCTATTGTTTTAAGAAATGATGGCGGAAATATTAATAACCATTTAAAGGTACGGCTTGCTGGTTTGCGAACAGGAAGCAGCAAAAATAATTATTTTGGCATAGGATCAAAATTAGAATTGAAAGCAGGTGGTTTATATCAAATGCGTTCTGTAAATAAACCAGTGAACCATTTTGGCTTAGGAGATAGAGGGCAAGGTGATGTTATTAGAGTTTTGTGGAGTAATGGAGTGCCTCAAAACCATCTAAGCCCCAAAAAGAATCAAACAATTGTTGAGACGCAAATACTCAAAGGATCGTGCCCGTATTTATTTGCTTGGAATGGCTCAAAATTTGATTTTGTTACAGATGTATTATGGCCTAGCGCATTAGGAATGCCTTTGGGAATTATGGCTGGCGAAAAATTCTTTGCCTTTCCAAACTCAACAGATGAGTATTTAAAAGTACCGGGAAATAGAGTACAACCAAGAAATGGAAATTATGAATTAAACTTTACAACTGAATTGTGGGAAACCCCATATTTAGATAATGTAAAATTAATGGTGATAGACCACCCTGACAGTGTTGATATATACATTAATGAGACATTTATACCCCCCCCTTATCCACCATTTCGCATCTATAGCGTGAGCAATAAGATGCTTCCTAATGTTGCTATTGATAATTTAGGGAATGATCTCCGTAGCGCATTATTATTGCCGGATGAAAAATATATAGACCACCTAACGCCATCTGATTACCAAGGGATAACAGAGCTTCATGATATGATTTTGGATTTTGGGGATTTAAGCAATCTTGATTCAGTGTATCTATTTATGAAAGGCTGGTTGTTTCCAACGGATGCCAGTATAAATGTTAATATTTCTCAATCTAGCAGTACAGAGCTGATGTTTCCTAATTTACAAGTTGTTAATAAAGGGGGAGAGTGGGAAAGCGTATTTAATAATATTGGCTTTCCAAAAGGAAAGAATAAAACCATGATTTTTAATCTAACTGACAAGTTTATTTCCAATGATTATAGAATACGCATACAAACTAATATGCAAATTTATTGGGATAATGTTTTTATCTCTCCCAATGTAAATAATAAAGATATACGCATTAGTGAATTGCAGCCAATACATGCGAACCTTCATTTTAGAGGTTATTCAAAAATTTCCAGAAAAAGCTTTAGTAGCCCACATATACCAGATTATTATCATACTACATCTAATCAAAAATGGCGAGACCTAACTGGCCGCTATACAAAATATGGAGATGTTTTATCTTTATTATTAAAATCGGATAATAAATATGTAATTATGAATGCTGGAGATGAAATTTCTCTAAAATTTCCAGAATCTCATTTAGGAAAATTATCTAATAATTGGGTAAGAGATTTTTTATTCTATAATGATGGATGGTTAAAGGATGGAGATTTAAACACAGCGCAAGGGCAAACAGCAGCGCCGTTACCATTTCATGGAATGTTTTCTTATCCACCTAATAAAAAAGATGTTTTTCCAAAAGACAAAGACCATGATGAGTATATGAAAAATTATAATACTAGAATTATTTCTATTGATTCCTTCAAAAATGAAATTCGCAATTATGTTGCAAAGAATTAGCTTGAGGGCAAACCAAATGATATATAATAGTCCCCAGGCTTTGTCCCCATTTTTCCACCGCCACAGGCAATAACTACATATTGTTTATTATCCACTTCATATATACTAGGAGTAGCGTAGCCTCCAGCGGGAAGTTTGTATTTCCAAAGTTCTTTTCCAGAATCTTTATCAAATGCTCTTATATGTTCATCTTTTGACGCAGCAATAAAAATTAATCCACCAGCAGTTACTACTGGACCACCATAATTTTCAGTTCCAGTTTTTGGAACACCCTTTTTTGTTAATTCGACGAATTCACCCAGAGGCACTTGCCATAAAATTTCCCCCTTGTTTAAATCAATTGCATTAAGGGTTCCCCAAGGAGGCTTAACGGCTGGATAACCATCTTGATCATAAAATCTATTATATCCAGTATGAGTATATGGAATTTTAAAATCAAATAATTCTTTCCTAAGATTTTCAAGCCAACTTTGATTAGCATCGTTTTCATTATCTGCGGCAAGGTTCTCATTATATAAGAAAGATAAGAGAGCATTTTTCTTTTTATTAGAGAATTGATTAAAAGAAGGCATGAACCCTTTCCCTTTTTCAATGATCGTGATTGTTTCTTTCCGGGGAAGTCTTTTATCAAGATTTTTCAAAGATGGATATGTTCCCGTAGTATGTGGAAACGTTCCTTTAATATCCCCTTGGAGTTCTTGTCCATGGCAAATTGCACAATTAGCCTTGTATACCTTTTCACCAATATCGTGTATAGTTTTTGGTTGCGCTGAATTTTTATCATTTAAATCAAGTGTAACCATATGTTGTATCCATGGCATTTCATTTGCATTTACATATAGAATTCCTGTTTTTACATCAAAAGATGCGCCACCCCATTCTGCGCCCCCATCAAATCCCGGGAAATACATCGTGCCTTGTGTGCTAGGCGGGATAAACTGCTCCCCGGTTCGAACAGTATCCAATATAGATTTGACATATTCATAAGACTCTGTACTGATGTTAGTTATTAATTTTTCAGTAAAACTTTGTCTTGAGAACGGGGGCGGTTTTAATGGAAAGGGCTGTGTTTCCCATGTTTCTTCTCCAATTAAATCGGATTTCTTCACATTTCTTTCTTCGATTGGGAATAACGGTTCTCCAGTATCTCGATTAAGCAAAAACACATAACCAGATTTTGTTACCTGAGCAACCGCATCAATCATTTTATCATCATGTTTTACTGAAACAAGATTAGGAGGCGATGGTAAATCGCGATCCCAAAGGTCATGGTGAACTGTTTGATAATGCCATATGCGTCTTCCTGTGTTGGCATTTATTGCAATAATAGAATTTGCAAATAAGTTTTTACCCAATCGATTGCCTCCCCAAAAATCAAAAGATGCGGACCCAGTAGGAACATAAACTACACCTCTTTTTTTATCCAGAGTAATTCCTGCCCAAGCATTTGCGCCACCAATTTGATTATAGGCATCTTTTGGCCATGTTGAATATCCATACTCACCGGGCTTTGGAATTGTATGGAAAACCCATTCAACCTTTCCTGTAAGAATATTAAAAGCACGCACATAACCTGGAGCAGCATCTGCATTTTCTGACACACGAGTTCCAACAATAAAGAGGTCATTATAAACCACACCTGGAGAAGTTGCTATTACAAAAAGATCTGCTGCGCGGGCGCCTAATCCAGCCTTTAAAGATGTTACTCCAGCGGCCCCAAAACTAGTTACAGGATTACCAGTAGATGCATTAACAGCAAATAGTAAAGATCCCGCAGTATACAGAATACGCTTGTCATTTTTTGATTCCCAATATGAAACCCCCCTGTTAACATGTGGAGAAAAATCCAAACCAGGGTCAAATTCCCATAGTAATTTTCCTGTTGCAGCATTTAGAGCAATTAATTTCAAATTTGGTGTCGTAGCGTATAATACCCCATCAATTATAATTGGGTTACATTGAATTTGTGAGTTCTTGCGAAGACTATCTCCAGTCTGATATACCCACAAAGGCTTCACTTGGCTGATATTCTGTTTGTTGATTTGATCTAAAGAAGAATATTGATTTCTTCCATAGTCCCCTTGATAGGTTTTCCACGTAGTGAAGTCAGCCTCATTATTAGTACATTTAAAAATTATAGCACAAATACCGATAATTATAACATGCTTTATTGATATCATCATTTCAGTTTCTTAATAAATATTCAATTTCACCAAAGTTTTCTTTTATTAGTATTTCCTTATTGATTTCTATATCAAAATACATTTCTTTATTACCGCTAGGCCAGTATATCAAAAGAGAGTCAATTTTTTGATGTTCACCAAGACCAAATGTTGCCGTTAACTCGGATTGGGAAAGATAGCTAGAGCCTGTGCGAATTAATCGTTCCATTTTATATTCTCCAATATATAAAAGCACTTTTGACCCAATACCATCCTTGTTGCTATCTACACCTACAAGATTGACTCGTAGATAGTTTTTTGTTTCTGTATCATTTCTCCAAAGATGAGCGGGACCATTATTTTCTGTAAGTAGCAAATCAAGATCTCCATCTTTATCGTAATCTCCTATAGCAACACCGCGAACAACCATTTTATTATTTAAAACACCAGAAACCTTCTCATTGGCAATTACAAAAACGCCATTTCCATTATTTAAAAATAGTTGAGACGCCTGTTTGTAAGTAACACCATCTTGATTTTTAGTTCGCTCCGGATATACATGTCCATTTCCAATAAATAAATCTAGATCACTATCCATATCTACATCAAAAAGCATAAGTCCAAAGGTTAAAGAAAGAAAGCTTGCTCTTCCTATTTTTGATAGCGCAGAACGATCATTAAACCAACCTTTGCCAGAATAATTGTAAACGCCAACCATTTCATTAGAAAAGTTTCCAATAAATATAGTAGTGTTCCCACTACTATCAACAACACCAGCATCAATACCCATTCCTGCACGAGCTTCACCATTTTCTCCATATGCCATACCAAGCTCTGTCCCTATTTCATCAAAAATTCCCCCTTCATTATTTTTATATAACAAATCTCGTTCTCCGTCATTTGCAACAGCCAGATCTAACCAGCCATCATCATTATAATCCATCAGAACCACTCCTAAAGATTTACCAGGAGCAGGTAAAAACCCCGCCTTCGTTGTATAATCGCTAAAAGATCCATCACCATTATTATGATAAAATTTACTTGGAAGACCAGTGTACATTTCTGGCGGACAGTATACTTTTGTTTTGCTATCTAGCGAACACCACAGATCGTTTAAAGGGGACCATATAGCATAATTTCCTACATATAAATCAAGCCACCCATCGTTATCAGCATCGAAAAAAATGGCAGAACTACTCCATTCAATGCTATTACCTAATCCCGCATTTTTTGAAACATTTACAAAATAACCGTCATTATTATTTAATAAGATATTCCTATCTAGCGTAGTGAGGAAAATATCTTGATCACCATCATTGTCATAATCTGCAGCAGCAACTCCTAGTCCATATGTACTAATTTTTCCGAGACCTGATTCATCTGTTACATTTGCAAATGTTCCATCTGCATTATTTTTATATAACCATAATGTCTTTATATTTCGTTTAGTATAATTTTTCCAAGCCCCGCCACCTATTAACAAAATATCTAACCAGCCATCACTGTTATAATCAATAAACCCTCCACCAGATCCCATTTGTTCAGGAAACCACATTTTTCCAAATGAACCATTATCATGAATAAAGTTTCCCAATCCAGCATCTGTGGTAACATCAGAAAATTCTATATTTGTAATTCCAGATTTATTTTTTGATAAACTAATTTTTTCTGTTGAATCTTTATTATTGCAAGAGAATAATAACACCATAAAAATCAGTAGTATGTAAAAAAATATATTCATTTGAGCAAATTTATTCAACATCATTTTATGGTTAATTAAGTATTTTTATAGTAATCACAAAGCAAAATATTAATTTCATTGCTAGAATATTCATAAAATAGAAAATGTTCCCAAAACACTTTTTTTACTATATAAGAAAAAAATGCATACCAATATTAGTTTTGACGATTTTTTTTGTTGTAAATGCACTTTCAGCGCAAACTGGCAGTATTAGGGGTGCTATAAAATCAGCCAAAAATAAGATAGGGTTGCAAGGCTCTAATGTTTTGCTGCTATCAACAAATATTGGTTCTGTATCAGATAGTAATGGTATTTATATAATTCCTAATTTATCGCCAGGAACATATAGCGTAAGAGCGAACCATATTGGGTATAAAAAAACTACTATAAAAAATATAGCTGTGTACTCAGGACAAACTACTGTAATAAATTTTATGCTTGAAGAAGAGGTCCTTGACACTGATGAAATCACAATTTATGCCGAACGTGGAATGATAAATCCGGAAATATCGGCTAATTCAATTAATATTGATGCAAAGAATATAGAAAACATTCCAATTTCCTCGATTGAAGAAGCTATTAGCTTGCAAGCAGGCATAGAGCCCAATATGACAATTCGTGGTGGCAATATAAACTCTACATTATATGTGCTTGATGGAATAAATATTAGAGACGGTAGAACAAATGGACCAATAACCGGATTAAGTTTTACATCGGTAGAGCAAATACAAATTCAAACAAGTGGATTTGATGCTTCATTTGGAAATGTACGTTCAGGATTAGTTCAATTAACAACAAAAGATCCACCTAAAGATCGTTTTAGCGGAGATGTTTTATTTAGAAAAAATTCTCATCAAAAATTGAATTTTCCTGGTGAATGGGATACAATATATAATACCGGTAATGATATTGATCTAACTATAGGGGGCCCAATAAATCAAAATCATGAGAATCAACGCTTTCTTTTTTCTTATCGCAATAAGGAGTTACCGTATCTTGAAAAATCAGGAAACGAATTAAGAAAAGATGAGACCTTTCAGGTAAAATTGATTTCTAATATAAAAACAGATTTAAAATTTACATTAAGTAGTTTTTTTATATCCCAAAAGGGCATCTCTGATTCAATTAGCATGGTAATGCCAGCAGGAATTCCATCATATACATGGGGGTTTGAAAATGATTTTTTTAAAACAGAAGGATTGTTTAAAAACTCTAGTATTGGGATAGCAGATATAAATCACAGAATGATTTCTGGGAAATTATCTCAGACATTAAGCCCCTCTTTATTTTATGAAATAAATTTAGACTATTTACATTCAAATTATTTATTGCAACCAGAATTAAATAACCCAATAAAAGATCGCGACACATCTAATGTATCTGTTTATTCAGGGAAACTTGATATTACAAAGCAACACTCCCCTGATACACAATTCAAAGCTGGAATTGAATATATATATCATAATTATAATATATCATCGGAATATAATGATGCCGTAGAAACGAGGGTGATGGCAATTGGGTCAATTTCAAATTTAATATTTGGTGATAATATAGATTTTGAGTCTCCATATATACTGCGTGAATTTTGGAAAGCAGCGCCTCAACAAGGGGCTGCTTATATACAGGGGAAATTTTCCTACAATCAAATGATTATGAATTTAGGCGCAAGAGCAGATTATTTTTCAGCAGGTGGAGAGAAAAATATTTTCACAGAGTTTGATCAGTTTTTTACTCAACAAAATAATGAAGATAGAGAAAATGAATCTATGAAGGTTAAAGCAAAAAAACAGTTTGAATTGAGTCCTCGCATTGGGATTTCATTTCCAATAACGGAAAAAACCAAATTTTATTTTAATTACGGACATTTCCGCCAAATGCCCCAAGTACAATTCTTATACAGGATACAAGAGAAATCATTTACGATAGACCGCAGTTCTATCTCTAGCCTGGGGAACCCTAATTTGCCAATGCAGAGAACCATAGCTTATGAAATTGGATATGAAAATATGTTTACACCAAATTATTTATTTCAATTTTCAAGCTATTCCCGAAGTGTTGATAATCAAATCAGTTTTAAATCGTTTATTAGCGATGATATGATTTATACCCTAGCCGTACCAAACAATTATAATGATGTCCGCGGACTTGAGTTTACACTAAGTAAAACAAAAGGAAGATTATTGAAAGGTTTCATCAATTATACTTACATGGATTTTAGTTCTGGTAATTTCGGAATCACCGGGATTATTCAAAATCCTTTAGATGAAAATGAATACAATAATATTACACAAGACCACTATCAGACTAAACCTGTAGCCCAGCCTTATGCCAGGGCTAATATAGAATTGTATGTACCAAAAACTTCCCAATTTGGGCTTATATCCGATTGGCATTTAGATTTATTAGCCCAATGGAGAGCCGGAAAAGTATTTACTTGGAGCGGCCCCATCATTGATCAAATTGAGGATAAAATGGGTGTGCAATATGCTCCCCACCCAATAATAAAAAACAATATGAGAACAAAAGATTTTTATACACTGGATCTACGATTGAGTAAAAAATTTGACACCTCTTTTGGGTCGATAAAATTATTTTTAGACATAACAAATCCACTAAATTTTAAATTTATGTATTTCGAGCACCCCTTTATTGTTTCAGGGGAAAACCCCGTTAGTGATTATAATGATTACATGTCCTCATTACACTTACCAAATAGCGCATTTAATAATCTTAAGTCTTATGAATTGCCTTATATGTTTATTTCGGGGAATGATACCCCAGGAGATTATCCAAAAGATAATATCAGATATGTTCCTATAAATATTGTTCGTGGGGATTATCTGTTACCTCCCCCACCTGTAATGGAGTCAAGAGACGTAAACGAATTGTATTACATATTTAATAACTCTACATATATGCAATTTATCGATGGTGAGTGGCAAATTGCTGACCTAGCTTTTGTAAAAGAAGTGTTAGTAAATAAAGCATATATAAATATGCCAGATAATTCTGAGTCTGCTTTTTTAAACCCCTTTGGTTTCAAAATAGGGGTTAGAGTTTCCTTTTAATTAATGATGTCTTAATCCCCACTTATTTATCTAATAACGCAATATTGCATAAGAAAGATAAAAATAATTTTTTCTTGACTCTTAGCAAAAATATTTGCGACATTTGCTTTTGATGGTAGCTAGCCAAGCCAAAATCGTCAGGAAAACGCGCCTTGGCGCGAGAAGAATTAATTAATTGATAACTAATATTAAACGATTTCACATGGAGGACTACAAAATGACGAATCGCAATTCTTACTTAACAAACACATTGCTTGCTTTAGTTTGCACTGTTTTTTTAGCTAGCAATTTAATTGCTCAAACTTCAGGAAAAGTTAGGGGAATAGTAACTGACGCGTCTACTGGTGAAGCATTAATTGGTACCAATGTTCTTATTGATGGTACGGGATTAGGGGCTGCAACAGATGAAAATGGTGAATATTTTATTTTAAACGTTTCTCCTGGTGCGTATACTATGCGAGCAGAAATTATTGGTTATCAAACAGCTGTAGAATTGGATGTTCGCGTATTTATTGATTTAACTACCACTGTGAATTTTGTTACTAGCGTAGAAGCTGTAACCGGCGAGGCTGTAGAAGTTCTTGCTGAAAGACCATTGGTACAGCCAGATGTTGCTGGTACAGTAATTAATGTAAGTGGTGGAGATATTGAAAATATACCCGTTAGATCTGTTGGAGATTTTATTAGCCAACAAGCGGGTGTTGAACCCGGCATGGTTATCAGGGGCTCTGGTATTAATGAAACAGCTTTTGTTGTTGATGGCATTAGCACTCGCGGTGGAAGAGACGGGACCCCTCAAACGGCTATAGCATTAACCTCCGTCGATGAATTGCAGATTCAAACAGGGGGCTTGGGTTCAGGTGTAGCTAACGCTCGAGGTGGTGCAATTAATATTGTAACAAAAGATCCCCGAGATAGAATGATTTTAGATGTTCTAATAAACCAATCTCCAGCTAGTTCAATGTCTTTTGGGAAAAGCGTTAAAGATATTAATGCGTACTGGTGGAAGCCTTATAAAGATTCAGCTGTGAAAACAAACGGCACAGATGGAGGCGGTTGGGATCAATATTACCAAGCACAGTACCCTACATTTACCGGCTGGCAAGCTACTATTGATGGCGCCACAGGTAATGCCGCAACTTTAGACGAAAGTCAATGGCTAGAAGTGTTTGATTGGCATCATCGCAAGGATACAGAGGTTAAAGATGCCTTTCAATCTATTGATGCTACATTTGGAATGCCGTTAGGTAGCACTGGATTGAGATTCCTTGTTTCTTATTTGAGTAACCAGGAGCCATATTTTTACCCACAGGCGCGTAGCTCATTTAAGGAAAATAATGTACATGCAAAAGTTATGTATGACCTCAATTCTTCAATGAAGTTGATGGCTTTTTATAAAACCTCACACCAAGAAGGCGCAGCACACGAAGCGTGGGACATGCTACATGTGCCATATCCACAGCGTGGCGGAACGCCTCTGTACCCCTGGGGCGCAGGTAGTGCGAACTCAACATTGGTTTTTAATAGCAACCAAGGCATATCTCCTTCGGAAACTTTAATTAACCAAAATGGCGATCATGTAGGTAAAAGTGTAATCTTTGCTTGGGACCGTTATGCGGTTACGGATTATGATACTGATATTATGGGGGCTACTTTTACTAATACAGTAAATGCGAAAACATACTATAATGTAGGGTTTTCAATGAATTCAGAAACGTTTAAAACAGGGCCAAATTCGCGTAGACTTGGTTCCAACGCTCCCCCTGGGGAAACGTCTAGCGATGTACCAGATGTAATAAAACTACTTTATGGGACCGGTGGAACTGGGGCTGACTCATTAGTATATACCCCATGGGGTTGGACTTCAGATGGTATGAGTAACCCTGGAAGCGGGTCTCGTTTGGGAGGCCATTGGGCTAGAGGTCGCGATGATTCAAAGGTTTCTAGTACAAATATTAATTTTGATTATACATCACAATTAAACAGCACAAATCAGCTTAATGCGGGCGCCTGGATGTCATTATATGATTATGATATGGATTATGGTTCAAGCGACTCTGTTATTGTTCACGTTGAACGTGGTTCACAAAGATGGAAGAAAACCCCCACTCAAGCAGGTCTTTATGCTGAAGATAAATTAGAGTTTAAAGGAATGATTGCAACGCTGGGACTTAGCGTGGATTATTATAATCCTAACACAAAATGGTGGGATTATGATGATTATGCACGTGAATTGACGGCTAAAGAAAAAGGGGATGTTGGCGATGAGCGTTTTAGCGATATTACTTCCAGCGATGCCGAGACTCAAATAACTCTAAATCCAAAAATTCGTATAGCTTTTCCAATTACAGTGAATAGCAAATTGTATTTTAATTATGGTTCCTATCGTCAGCAATTAACTGCTCAGGAAAGCTTTATGATTTGGCAGGCTTGGCGTGGAGAAGTGCATCAGATTGGCGATCCTAACAATCCAATGCCACAAACAGTTAGTTATGAGGTTGGTTATGAACAGGCGCTTCAAGACGCATACTTGCTTCGTGTAGGTGGGTATTATAAAGATAGTTCGCTGCAGCCAAAGACTGTATGGTATCAAAGTATCGATTCGGAAGTATCATATAATAGATCTGTTCCTTATAACTATAGCGACACTCGTGGTTTAGAATTTTCTCTTAGCAAGAATATGGGGAGTGTAACAGGATACTTTAATTACACCTATTCAGTTCGAAGTCAAGGAAATTTTGGCTGGGGTTCTCAGTATGAGAATGATGTAACTCAAACAGAATACGAAAGAACAGCGACTGATCATTATCAGATTAAGCCGGTAGCAGAACCATTTGCATCAGCGAATCTAGAGTATGTTGCACCAAAGAGCATGGGCCCATTGGCTGATTTTCGCGTAACATTAAATGGCGGATGGCGTGCTGGTAGACACTTTACATGGGTTGGTCCAGGTGGCGCAACAATTCCAGGCGTGAATAATAATGTACAGATGAAAGATTTCTTATTTATGAATGCACGTCTTAGTAAGAATTTTAATGTTGGTGGTAGCAGAGTTATGGTTTTTGCTGATGTACAAAATCTCTTGGGTCTGAAATACATGTACTTTAGCCCTTATAATCCTCACGGGGGCCCATTTGAAGGCCAGACCGGTGGAGATGATTGGGATAATTATATGACCTCTCTACATATGCCTTCAGATTTTTGGGATGAAGTAGCTGATACTGAAATGACATATAATAATATTGTAGGAGACGATAGACCTGGCACTTTTAGAGAGCGTGATGTAGCGTTTGTTCCTATTGAAGTTGTGGCTACAGCGGCTAATCTTCCCGCGACGGAAGAGTTACCCGCACTGATTCAAACAGGAGATGTTCTGTATTATGTGCACGATACCGGCGATTGGTATCATTGGAATGGAACAGATTGGGGAACAGCAAGCTCTAGCTTTGTTAGTAAGGTGAAAAGCGATAAAGCATATATTGATATGCCTAATGAATGGCATAGAACGTTCCTTAATCCAAGAACTATAAGTGTTGGCGTAAGGGTTTCTTTCTAGGAAAGTAAAATTAAGGTAATAATATAAATTGGTTAATCCTGATACAAAATAGGAGATACAAATGAACATGAAATATAAAAAGCACAGTTTTTCAGCCTTTGCAATTGCAGTATTGCTGCTTTCGACCGGTTTGAATGAACTAAGTGCACAATATTCTATTAAATGGTTAAACGTCGGTAGTTTTCACAGTCCATATTCAGAAGGCTTGGTGAACCGGGAGGAAGAACCTTGGGGGAATGCACCTCTTATGTGGCCAGCTATTGATTACAATTCAGGGAATTCAAGAGCACAGGCTTTTTGGATGGGAGCGACCAATTTTAAAGATGAAAATGGCACAACATATCCACATAAAATTGCCCATATTGGGCCGAGATCTGGTGGGGATATTCAATTTTTTGCTGTAGAGCAGAAAATCACCAGTAAGTTTGATCCAGAAATAATTGTTGATGGTGCTAAATCATTTGAAAAATATGTTTTTGTTAATGAAATGAATTCAACAATGAGTCCTGATAGAATTATGGAGGTTTCAAATAATAGTCGAATTGGTATTACAACAGAAGCAACTATGAAAGCTTTTAGTCAAGAGTATCATGATGATTATCATATTGTTGAATATAAATTCACTAACACCGGAAATGTTGATGGCGATGATGATATCGAAGTAACCGCTGATTTAACAGGTGTTATGTTTTTCTTTATTCATCGCTATATGGTTCATGATGCTTCTTCTTGGATTAGAGGTGGCGGAGCCCCATGGGGGAAATTTACTATGAATGATGCTGTTGGTGATGGTCACGAAGATTATGATGTTGATTTTCGTGCTCAATACGCTTGGGCAGGCCTAAACCCTGACAATACAAGCTTTAGTTCTATTGGTGGACCAATGATGTTTGGGCACTGGGCTTCTGCGGGATGGGACACAACTGGGCGTCTTGCTGCCGGTCAAATGGTTGGTCGTGTAACAATTCACTCTCCAGACGCACCTGGTGGTGCTGACTCTCCAGATCAACCTTCTACAATGGGGGTTATGGGAAGTGATGATCCCAACCTAACTACAGATGAATACAATGCTTCAATGATGGAAATTCAATATAATACCTATATGGCATCAGGGAGAATGTATCCTCACCATGCAGATGATATTGAACCGGAAGGAAGTTTTGATACACCAACAAATGCTCCAAATATTTTTGATGGAACATACGATGAAGGCGGATGGTCTGTAATTGAAGGACATGGTCCTTATACTATCCCATTTGGCGAATCGGTAAATATCGTTGTTGCTGATGCTGTTGGAGGACTGAGCATGAAAGCTAAATATGATATTGGTAAATTGTATAAAGCAACGGGAGCAACGCCTGACGAGTCAGCTCTATTAGAATATAATGGAACAAGCATGACAAAGAACCAGTGGGCGTTAACTGCAAAAGATTCATTATTCAAAACATTTGAAAGAGCGATAGCAAATTATGCTTCTGGTTATGATATACCAGAGGCTCCATATCCACCAGAAAATTTTACAGTCACTTCAGGTACGGATAAAATAAGCTTATCCTGGACTGCCATGAGCGGCGGGCCAGCAAGAACAGCTTGGCATGTATATAGAGCAAAGGGAACATATAGTTTCCCATATATAGGTGCAGCTCTTGCAGATCATGGAGGTTTGGGGCATGAATTTGTTGCAGATCTTGGTGGCGGTGAAATGTCTTGGGATGATACAGATGCAGAACGTGGAGAAAATTATTATTATTTCATCCAAGCTGTAGGTAATGCTTCTGAAAACGATGGAGGGGCGATGACTCCAGCTGGTTCGCTTAAAAGTAACCAGCATTGGACTCAGACATACTTGCCAGCAAGTCTTAAGAGGGCCCCTGGTGCAAATCTTAAAGCTGTACGCGTTGTTCCAAATCCTTATCATATAGGGGCGACAACTGATATACGGTTTTCTGAAAGAGATAAGCTTGGGTTCTTGGATGTTCCAGGAAATTGTACAATTAAGATTTTTACTCAGTTGGGTGAATTAGTTGAAACAATTGAACATGACGATGGAAGTGGTGATGAATATTGGGATCAAACGACTTCATCAAGGCAGGTTGTCGCAAGCGGTCTGTATATTGCACATATTACAGATAATGCTTCAGGTGATACTGCAGAACGTAAATTTGTTATAATTCGTTAATCAAATAGATTACAACCAAAAGGGATAAATTATGAAAAAACAACATACATTTAATTTAATACCCGTTCTCATCCTAACTCTTTTGTGCTCATTTACAATAGCGCAAGATGATGATGATGATGATCTTGGTACTGATAAATTAGCGCAGACGGGGATGAAGTTTCTAAGCTTCTCGCCGGATGCTCGAGCAGCCGCTCTTGGAGATGCTATTACCGCAAAACAAGGAGGCGCTTCTTCTCTGTTTTATAATCCAGCTGGAATGGCCCGAGTAGAAGGCATGAATGTGTCTTTTGGCCAGACGCAATGGATTGCTGAAATATCATATCAAGCAGCAGGATTTGCTTATGCATCAAACGCAGGCGTTCTTGGTCTTTCATTTATGAGTGTTAATTATGGAGACCTTCAAGGAGCTGTACGTAGTTCCGCAGAATCTGGATATACTGATAATGGAACGTTTAGCCCTACAGCTACTGCGGTTGGCTTAGGTTATGCATTTGCTCCAACGGATAGATTTAGTGTTGGTTTGCATGTCAAAATTGCTAGTGAAGATCTAGGCGTTGCTACAGTGGATGCAGATGGTGGTACAAAGAAATTAGATATGAGCACACCAGCTTATGATTTTGGACTCATGTATCAGATGGATTGGAAAAATCTTATGCTTGCAATGAGTGCTAGAAATTTTTCTCAGAGCTTGAAGTACGCTGAGGAGGCTTTTGAGTTACCGCTGACATTTAGAATGGGTGTATCTGCTGATGTGGCAAATAACCTATCTGTATCTTTTGTTAATGAACGTCCACGTGATTATTTTACAACATATCGAGTTGGTTTGGAATATAGTGTAATGGAGATGATGGACATAAGAGCTGGTTATGTAACCCCTTCAGATGAAGCAGGCATTAATCTAGGTGTCGGTTTTAAAATGGCAGGATTTGGTGTGGATGTTTCTTACACAGATTTTGGTGTATTTGATAGTGTGATGCGCTTTGGATTGAATTATACCCTATAAAATATATTATTATATAATGGTAAAAAAATCCCCAATCACATGGTTGGGGATTTTTTTTGTTTAATTTAGTAACTTAAACCGAACCCGTATTCAAATAATGGATCATATTCTTGATCTCCAAAGTTAATTGGAATTTGACCCATGTTTCTAGGCCAGCTTACTGAAAGCCTTCCAGTAGGATTATAATCTCCAAACAATACATCAGTAACACCCTTACCTTCAGAGCCTGGTAACCACGCAGCAATTAATCCATCCCATTTGTCCACTTCATTTTCAATAATTAATGGACGTCCTGATACTACAACGACGACTACAGGAACCCCTGCATTTCTTATATTTTCTATAGCTTTTAAATCTTTTTTATCAAGCTGCAGCGATTCTTTATCCCCCTGCATTTCTGAATACGGGGTTTCTCCTACTACAACTATACCAATATTTGCCCCACTTGCACCAGATCCATCTTTTGAATACGTAACATTTGTGAAAGAGCTTACTGCAACTTGTATAGCTTCATATATAGTAGTTCCTTTCGTAAGCGGCCCACTCTCCCCTTGCCAAGATATTGTCCATCCGCCACATTGATTTCCCAAGTCATCTGCATTTTTCCCAGCAACATGAATTTGACCTAGATCTTTTGATATTGGCAACACGCCGTTATTTTTTAATACAACTAAGGATTGTTTTACTGCATTTCTAGCAATTAACCTATGATCTTTAGACCCAACTTTATTTAGAAGCGATCGATCGGTAAATGGATTTTCAAACAAACCAATTTCAAATTTTATTTTAAGAATTCTTGCCACTGCATCGTTTATTCTAGCTTCGCTAATCGAGCCTTCTTTAATTGATTCAATCAATAAATTAATAAAATTCTGATAACTTTGATTCCCATGAGGGACTGCTCCAGGGACCATAACCATATCTACACCAGCATTAATGCACGCTATAATATTTTTTTTATAATCATCTTGGCCAACCATTCTTTCCAAAGCTGCCCAATCAGAGATTACAAATCCTTTAAAATCCAATTCTTTTTTCAGAAGCCCATTTAACAAATCATTGTTCATATGCATATATGTACCATTAATTTGACTATATGATGGCATAACAGTACCCACACCTGCTTCAAGCGCTGGGAAATATCCGGGAAGATGTATTTCTCTCATTTCTTGATCACTAACTTGCGTATCTCCTTGATCAAGTTTTTTATCAAGTCCTGTACCCCATGTAGTTCCACCATCTCCAAGGAAATGTTTTGCAGTTGCTAAGATACTTGTTTGGTTGTTTAGCTTATCAGTTTGTAGTCCAATTACAGCAGCAGCAGCCATTGATTTAACAATTTCAGGAGTTTCACCAAAACCCTCATATGTTCGCCCCCATCTTTCATCTCTTGGGACCGCAAGGCACGGCGCAAAATTCCAATCTATACCTGTAGCTGCAACTTCTATGGCTGTTGCTCGATATACTTCTTCAACAATTTTTGGATTATTTGTACATCCAAGACCTATATGATGTGGAAAAATGGTAGCGCCAACTACATTATTATGTCCATGTACGGCATCAATCCCATAAATTATCGGGATCCCCAGCCTTGTAGATAATGCAACTTTTTGAAATCTGTCATACATATCTGCCCAAGCTCTTGGAAAATTCTTTGCAGGAGCGGAGCCTCCTCCGCTTAAAAGAGATCCTAAAAAGTATTTTGAAATATTATCATCCCTATCAAGAAATTGTCTTTCAACTTGTGTCATTTGACCAACTTTTTCTTCAATCGTCATATAAGTCATAAGATCACGCACTCTATCTATTATTGGCAATCCAGAGTTTTTGTATAAAGCGCTATCGGTTGGAGTCTCTGATGATCTATCTATCAGTTTTTCACCAATTAATGTTGACTGCTTGCCGTCAGATTTAGTTTTTGATCCATCATTTGACTGACATGAAAATGAAAGTAATATTGCTATCAGTATCGAAGCGTTTTTATTCTTTAATAAAAGCACAGTTTAGTTCCTTCCTTTAATGATTATATAAATTTTAAATAAGTTGCAAAAAAACGTTTTTAAATTGATGCTCTATTTAAGTAAATAGCAATAAATAAATTCAGCTTAAATAAAGTTGGCTATTTGCTTTTATCGAGAATCTTGATTATAATCTAATGTACTATTGTTGGTAGCATTAATTACACTTGTGAGGGAAGAATATAATGAACAATAAAATGAGTTCACTTGCACCTGATTATAATCAATATCAATTGCTTGGTTTATCGTTACTTAGATTACTGATCGGTTGGCATTTGTTATATGAAGGTATGGCAAAATTATCAAATGCTAATTGGACATCTGCAGCATACTTATTGGATTCTAAATGGATATTTTCTGGATTAGCAAAGTGGATGGTAACAAGCCCTAGCATCCTAGGCGCTGTAGATACTCTGAATATGTGGGGCCTAACTTTAATTGGCCTAAGCCTCATGCTTGGACTTCTATCACGTTGGGGTTGTATAGCAGGAGCATGTCTTATTTCTATATATTATTTGTTTCACCCCCCATTAGTAGGTCTAGAGTATTCTAAACCGCCTGAAGGAAGCTATTTAATTATTGATAAAAATTTAATTGAGGCATGCGCATTATTTGTTTTGGCTATGTTTCCAACAAGTCATATAACAGGGCTAGATAGATTTTTACAAAAAGATTGATCATTTAAACGTAAGGAGTATTTTATGTCAGAAACACAATCAGATCAAAAAAAACAGGGAGCTTCAAAAGAAAGCACTGGGTTGCAATTTGAGCGAAGAGATATAATCAAAGGATTAACTGCGGTTCCTGCCGTACTTCTTTATTTATGGAATTATTATAAGAAAAAAGCTTTGGATAAAATGCGTAATGGGGAAATTATGGAAGAGCTTTCTCTAAAAAAGAAAGCTCCTGCAGTTTTAAAAAATAAAAAACCAGGTGATCTTATTCGTTTAGGGGTGATTGGATATGGATGGAGAGGCGCTCAAGATATTAAAGCAGCGGGATTTGGTAATCCAGAATGGGCAGCAAAAGCAAAGGCTGGTTCTGAAAAAAACAAACTTGACAAACGATTTGAAACCTACCTGCAACAGGATGATCTGAATGTAGCGCTTACGGGAGTCTGTGATGTTTTTTCAACCAGAAGAGATCAAGGAGTAGCTGCCTCAATTTCTACGCTTCGTCCAAACAGCGTACAGCCTCAAACCGAACCTGCAAAGGCGTACCTTGATTATCAAGACTTATTAGCTAGTGATGATATAGATGCAGTTGTTATTACCACTCCAGATCATTGGCATTCAAAAATTGCAATTGACGCAGAACGAGCAGGGAAACATGTCTATGTAGAAAAATGTATGACACGGACAATGGAAGAAGCTCAGGCTATGCATGATGCATTTAGTGTAAGCAAAATGAAATTGCAATTGGGTCATCATAGTCGAGCTGCGGCAAGTCATGAAAAAGCGAAAGAAATAATTGATAACGATATTCTTGGACCTATTACCCTCGTTGAAATAACAACAAATCGTAATTCTCCCGGGGGAGCATGGGTATACCCCATACAATGGAATTCTATTGAGGATTATGGTCAAAAATATGTTTCCAAGGATCTTTTTGCTACTCCTAAAACCTTAGATTGGAACCGCTGGCAAGGACCAACGCCAAATAAAGTTCCATTTAATTTAGAGAGATATTTTCGGTGGCGTTGCTGGTATGATTATGGAACAGGTCTATCAGGAGATTTACTTTCTCATGATTTTGATGCAGTAAATCAAATTATGGATCTGGGTATTCCAAAAACGGCTTCATCATCTGGAGGAATCTATCGATATACTAAAGAGAATTTTCCTGACATGATTGAGCACGAAAGAGATGTTCCTGATAATTTTCAAACTATCTATGAATACCCAGAAAGAAATCTTACTGTTATTTATAGTGCAACATTAACAAATAGCAATCACCGTGGTAAGGTGTTTATGGGGCATGACGCAACAATGGAGGTTGGCAGTGGTTTAACGGTTACCCCCGACCCTTATTCAACTAGATACAAGAAAAAGATCGCGGATGGTATAATCAATACTGCCCTTCCAATGTTTGCTTATTCCCCAGGATCGAAGGAGGTAGATGGCGTAACATCGGCAACAGCAAAATATTTTGCTCAAAAGGGATTAGTGTATACGTACAAGGAAGGCAAAAGAGTTGACCCTACTCATTTACATGTTGCTGATTGGTTAGATTGCATACGAAACGGTGGACAACCACGTTGTAATATAGAAGAAGGGTTTGAAGAAGCAGTTGCATGCCATATGGCTACCCAGTCTTATTTAACAGGACGTAGAGTAGAGTGGGATCCTGTAAAAAGACGAATTGTTTAGAGACAATAAGCTAGGAGGATAAATTAATATGGGTGACTTAAAAACACGTTTTGGTATTATGATGTTTTTACAATATGCGATTTGGGGGTCGTGGACTACTGCATTAGGAGCGCATCTTGATAAAATCGGTTTTTCTGGAAGTGAAATATCTGCAATATATGGATGTCTATGGCTTGGGTGTATTATTGCGCCATTTATAGGTGGACAAATTGCTGATAGATTATTCCCAACACAGTTATTTTTAAGCATTGCACATCTCCTTGGTGGCGTATTGCTATATTTTACAGCACACCAGACTGAATTTTCCTCTATGTGGACATGGATGTTTGCTTATTGCCTTCTTTATGCTCCTACGATAGCCCTGACCAATTCTATTTGTTTTCGTAATTTGCAAAATGCAGAAGCAGAGTTTGGTAAAGTCCGCATGTGGGGAACAATAGGTTGGATTGCTGTAGGCTGGATGGTTACGTTTATGCGCAGTCAATGGCATACTGAAAATTGGACTGGTGGGAGCGATTTATTATTATTTGCTTCTGCAGCTTCAATAATTATGGGTCTGTATTGTTTTACTTTACCAAAAACACCGCCCGTTGCTAGTCAAAGTAGTCCACTTGCTTTTCTAGAGGCTTTATCATTATTGAAAGATAGAAACTTTTTAATTTTTATGATGGCTTCTTTTGTGGTTACAACGGAACTACAGTTCTACTATATACCAACAGCGCCATTCTTATTAGATATGGGAGCAGAAGAAGCATGGTTAACAGCTATAAAGACGGTTGCTCAGATTGCTGAAGTTGTTGTACTGCTGTTTTTACTTCATATATCTATTCAAAAACTTGGCGTACGACTTACAATGGTAATTGGTATTTTGGCATGGCCAATAAGATATTTTTTATTTATGGTACCTAATCTTTCAGTAATTATTTCTTCTCTTACACTGCATGGGTTTGGTTATGCTTTTTTCTTTGTAACATCTCAAATTTATGTGAATATGAAAGCAAGTGATGATATGCGTGCGTCAGCTCAAGCAATGCTAACATTCTTTACATTGGGTGTGGGGAACTATTTAGGAACACTATTTACAGGATATATTTGGGATACATTTAAACTTGCTGATGGATCAACGGTCTGGTGGAAGTTCTTTTTAGTGCCTGCAGTTCTTTGTACTGTAATGGCGTTTGTTTTTCTGGTATTTTTTAAAGATGATGATCAAGCTACAAAAGCTGAATTAAAATCAGTTTAAACCCATGAGCAAAAAAAGATTAGGAATTGGATTCATTGGCGGTGGTTTTATATCACGGTTTCACATTCAATCATTAATTAGTGTTCGGGATGTTGATGTTATAGGCGTCATGTCTAAAACCAAACAATCTGCTGAGGAAACAGCTGCTATTGCAAATGATCTTGCTTTAGGGCCTGCTAAAGCATATGATACTATAACTGAGATGGTAGAAGACCCTAAGATTGATGCCTTATGGGTGTGTTCACCAAATTTCGCAAGAATAGATGCTTTTGAGGAGATTGCTAACGCAATTCAAAGTGGAAAAGGTGAATTAATTGGCGTTACATGTGAAAAACCTCTTGGTAGAAATGTAGCAGAGGCAAAAAAAGTATTAGAATTAACGCAAAGCGTTGGATTGTTAGATGGATATTTGGAAAACCAAGTTTTTTCGCCTTCTATAACTAGAGGAAAAGAAATTATATGGGCTCGTGGAGCTGCTACAACAGGCAGACCCTTCTTAGCCCGCGCAGCAGAAGAACACAGTGGACCACACATGCCCTGGTTTTGGGAAGGAGAATTACAGGGTGGTGGTGTTTTAAATGATATGATGTGCCATTCTGTAGAAGAAGCGCGGTTTATGTTGACGGACCCAGGGAAACCTAGAGATTCAATAAAACCGATAAGCGTCAGCGCACATACAGATTGTTTGAAATGGCAGCGTCCAAAATATGCTGATATTTTATCTAAAAACAGTGGTGGTAAAACAAATTATTTGGAGAGTCCATCAGAAGATTTCGCGCGATCATTAATTGAGTATTTAGATGAGGATGGAGAAAAACTTATTATAGAAACTACAACATCATGGTGTTTTGTTGGGGAGGGGCTGCGATTAAGTATGGAATTGTTTGGTCCAGAATATTCTATGTTTGTCAACACACTTGACCCTGACCTCAAGGTGTTTTTTAGTCGAGAAGTTGCTGGTTCTGCCGGTGAGGACTTAGTTGAAAAACAAAACGCTGAATCTGGAGGAATGCCTGTAGTAAGCAATGAAGCTGAAGTCTATGGTTATACAGCTGAAAATAGACACATGGTTGAATCTTTTTTGGCTGGTAAAAGACCCGATGAAAATTTTGATGATGGGCTTAATGTTACAGAACTATTAATGACCGCATACATGAGCGCAGAACAAGGGAAGACCATTTCTTTTCCACCCCCCGATCTTGATTCTTTTGTTCCATCTGTTGCCAAAGGGGAATGGAATCCAAAAAACAAATGAAAAAGTTATTTATTTTATTAATTGTAATTGGATTTTCTTTTGCACAGCAGAATATAAAAGGATATACAAGAATATTAAGTAAATCAAGCGGGGAATATTCTAAGCATGGGTGGAACCATTATGGGCCAGGGTTTTTTACATTAGATAAAAAAACAGGCGTTTTAGAAGCAACAGGTGGAATGGGTCTTCTGTGGTATAGCGCAAAAAAGTATAAAAATTTTATACTTGAGCTTGATTATAAAACATCTGAACCAAAAGCAAATTCTGGAATATTTTTGCGCGTTCCAGAGATGCCTGTAAGTGATGATTATATTTACCATTCTTTTGAAATTCAGATAAACGATAAAGGAAAAGGAAAACACAAAACAGCAGCAGTATATGATGCAAACACTGCCTCGAAAGATGTTTCACACCCATCAGGTGAATGGAATCATTATAAAATCACATTTATTGATGACAGGATAACCGTTGAACTAAACAACGTCCTTGTTAATGATTGGGAGGCAACCCCAAGTGGAAAAGTATCAGATTTTTCAAAGGAGGGGTATATTGGTTTGCAAAACCACGATTGGGACACAAAGGTCTCGTTTAAAAATATTTTTATTAAAGAATTATAATTATTTCAAATAGGAATAAGTAATATGAAAAAAATTATGACGGCTATTTTGTTTTTATTTATGAATTGTTCTAACCAGCAAAACAATTGGACTACTTTATTTGATGGAAAAGATGTCTCACATTGGCGGGGTTTCAAGCAGAATGATTTCCCTTTTGATGGATGGTCCGTAGAAAATAGTACTTTGAAGACAATTGTTGGCGGGAACAAGGTTGATATTATAACAAAAAAGGCATACAAAGACTTTGAATTAGTTCTAGAGTGGAAAGTTTCTCCTATTGGTAATAGTGGTATATTTTATTTTGCTACAGAAAAAGGAGACTATATTTGGCAAACCGCACCAGAGATGCAGGTTTTAGATAATACAGCTCATCATGATGGAAAAAGAAATGTTACTTCTGCCGGAGCATTATATGATCTTATTGCTCCGATACAAGACGTATCAAAAAAAGTAGGAGAGTTTAATGAAGCAAGGATTGTTGTAAAAAACAACCTAGTTGAACATTGGTTAAATGGAACAAAAATTCTTAATTATGAGCATGGTAGTGATGAGGTGAAGGGTTTAATAGCAAATAGTAAATTTGCAAGTATGCCATTGTTTGCTAATGAAAATACCGGACACATAGGGCTTCAACATCACGGTGAAGAAGTTTGGTATCGTAATATTAAAATTCGAAAACTATAATATTTTATAGTTCTTTTATTTTCATTCCACTACTTCTAATTGTTTCATAGACGTCTTTATCTTTTCGAATAATTAAAAAAGCTTCTGTATCGCTTGTATCTTCTATCAGTTTTATAGCTTTTTCTATGCCTAATATAATTAATGCTGTTGCAAAAGCATCTGCATCAATGCATTGTGAAGTTACAACGGTTGCAGAGGCAATGTCAGTCTGAGCTGGATAGCCAGATCTAGGATCTATTTCGTGTGAATATCTTTCGTTATCAATTTCATAATAATTTCTATAATCACCTGACGTAGCCATTGACATATTATTTAGAGGCACTGCCCAGTTTATTTCATTATCACTTTCTGGGTTTTCAATAGCAATCATCCAAGATTCTTTTTTTCGGTTATATCCTGAACAACGTACTTCTCCACCAATTTCAACCATATAATTATTGATCCCTTTAGAGTTAAGAAAATTACAAATAGCATCTACTCCAAAACCTTTTGCAATTGCATTTAAATCAATTTTTATAAAGGGATCTTTTTTTTGAAGAAAGTTATTATTAATGGATAGTTTGTCATAGCCTATATGAATTTTTCTATTATTAATAGTTTTTTCATCAGGAAATACATCTTTTAATCCACCTTTTTGTCCAGGGCCAAACCCCCAGAGATATAGTAGAGGAACCAATGTGATATCAAAGGCACCTTCAGTTGTCTTTGCCCAATGTAAAGCACGCCCCACAACATATGAAAACTCATTGGATATTTTAAAAGGAGCAGTTGATTCATTATTATTGAATGTGGATATTTCGCTGTCATATAAATAGGTAGACATTTGTTGATTAATACTAATTAGAATAGAATCAATTTGACCACCTATCTTGTCCTTATACGTTATACCAAAATTATCTGAGATAATTTTTATATTATATGTAGTTCCCATTGTAAATCCAGATAGCTTAATTTGATGATTAGTTATATCGCAGGAATTGCAAAGGGTAATTATAATTAGGCTTATGATAATATTTTTTTTCATATGCATACTATAATATGAATAAGTACTAATTGCTTACCGAATTTAGTAATTTTATTTTATGATAAATAAACTACACCCAACATCAATAATTTTTACAATCCTATTTCTTTTAGCTGGATGTGCTTCTATACTTAAAATAAAACCAATATCTTTTTATTATAATGATATAAATCAAAACACCACCTATACCACAAAAGATATTTATCTCGTAGAAAGAAATGTTCCACCTTATACATTAAAACTATCAGTTTCTAAAACATGTGATGGAAACATGCTTGATTGTGATCCAGATTATTATGATTTAGTCTTTTTTTCCTCATCATATCCTGGGTTTGCAAACCATTTAAGTTTTATTGCTGATAATGACACTATCTTTTTAGGGAGTTCAAATCGTATTGGATCTGAGTTTAATATGTCAGAAATCAATGTTGCCGCATCAATGCTTGCAGATGGAGAATTATTAGATCTTATATCAATTAGATCCGATGCTTTTAGGAAAATTGCAAGAGCAAATAGATTAAGAGGATATTTGGGATCACAAAATTTTGAAATAACGCATAAAATGCGGGATTCATGGAGATTATTATTTCAATACAACCTGTTGGAAACAATCAAAGCAAATTAATTAATTAACAATTAAATTTGTTCTTTAAAGAGAGAGATAAATGTCTTTTATAAATAGAGAGTGGACACCAGAAAATGCTGATGAAATGCACAAAGAGGATTGGTTTGCAATCTTTTTTTCAGTTGTTTCTTATATAGCTCTTATGGTAGGAGCAGCCATGTCTGCTCTATTGATCCCCGTTGGTTTTGTTATTTTGATAATAGGGATTTTATCAGCGTTAATTATGTATTGGATAATTGATCCTAAATTAAGATCAATATCTGCTGAATATGAAAAGAACGAAAAGGATTATTTATTACAATTAGAAGAAATTCAAAAGTGGAAAAAGAATAAATGACACGGGCGTTTGCAGTAGTAATTGGAATGACGATTGCCTACGTAGCATCTTTTGCTGGTATGATATTTGCATACATTTATTATAAAAAAAGAAAAAAACTAGAAAGTAGAGATAGTTAAGGTGCCTTTTCTTATCATATTATCTACAGCCATTGGGCCACCAATATTGGGTATAATTTTACCCGCGCTCATATTGGGACTATCTTTTTATCTTACATATTTATTAATTCAGTATTTTGAAAAAAATAATCGAGATAAATAATAATTATATATAGATAAAAAAATTATGATAACATTTCAGTTTCTAGATTGGCTTTGGTTAACTCTTTTTGTTTTATTGATGGTCTTTTTTGGTTTTTATTTCTACAAATTTGGTAAAAGATCCCAGGCAGATTATTTTTTGGCAAATAGAGGACTGCCTTGGTGGCTACCTGCTTCATCAGTATATGCCACACATACTGCAACAGACACACCAATATGGGTGGCGGGAGTAGTATATAAATATGGTTTCGCTGGATTATGGTATTCATTTTATTCCGCATGGTGCGCAATTAGCGCATATGTTTCTACAAGGATATTCCGACGTTCTCTTGCTTATAGTCAGGCTGAATGGCAAACATTACGATTTGGTGAATTAGGCGCAGAATTGCTCCGCGGGTGGCTTGCTGGTTGGCAAGTTTTTTTGAATATGTTTATACTTGGTTGGGTTGGCATTGCTATGGGGAAGGTGTGCGCTTACTTATTTGGTTGGGATCTATATGTTGGATTATTAATCTTTACTGCTATTGGCGCAGTGTATGTGTATACATCTGGATATTGGGGCGTAGTAATGGCCGATTTCCAGCAAGGTGTAATTGCTTTGCTTGTGATAATTATTGTTTCAGTGTATGGAGTGTTAGCCGCTGGTGGCCCGACAGCTATTATTTCAAAACTTGATAGATACAACAGCACATGTGAATGGAAAATACCAGATATAAAGTCTTCACAGGTTGATGCAATTGTGAGAATTAAAAATGCTGAAACAGGTGAAGAAATTTCAAGGAGCGAATCATTCTTAATAAAAAACACAAAGAACGAATCTCTTTTTAAAAAAGCGGAAAACAGCGCAAAAGAATCAGTAATGAATGAACAGGATGATAAAAAAGAGGATCAAATATTATTTCCGAACAATAATAGTATTTTATTATCTGATCATGGATATAATATTGTTTGGTCAAAAAATAATAATAGGAAATTTGTAGATGTTGAATATTCATTAGACAACGGTAATTCATGGGTCTTGATTACAAAGAACCAATTGGAAGGACAAGGATGGCGTTTGAGTCCAATGAGTTTTACAGGTATGTATGAAGGTCAATTCCCGATTGCATGGTTTATTACGATGATGATAATTGCTCTTATTGGTGGGTTTGGTATGGGAACAGCAATCGATTGGTATCCAGAAGCACAAAGAATCCAATCAGCAAAATCAGTTAGAGATGCAGCATATAGTATTTGGGCTGGGACAGCACTGGTTCTTGTTCGAAACTCAATTTGGGCTGCAGCAATTATGGGATTTTTTGTAATCAACCCTCACCTTGGCCAAGGTGGAGACTATGAAATGGCGTGGTATAGAGTTGGTTTTGAATATTTACCAGTAGGAATGGTTGGATTCTTATTTGCAGGGATAATTGCAATACATCTATCAACTGTTTCTACGCATTTAAACCTTGGAGCAATGTATGCAACAAGAGATTTTTATCATCATTATATTAACCCTGAAGCCAGCGAAGAAAAGCTAGTTTCTATAGGGAGAAAGTCAACTATATTGATTTTAATTGGATCATTTATTTTTGGTTTAATCATTGGTGAGGAAATCACCGCATGGTTGATTTTTGCTTTATGGATTATGTCTGCAGGTGTGTGGTTACCGAATATATTACAAGTAATCTGGTGGAGATTTAATTCTTGGGGCTTTTTAAGCGCCTGGATTGCAAACCTAGGGTTAAGCTGGTTGGTGGTATGGATTTTACCTCGATTTGGCGTTATTCCAGAGCTTCCTGATTATTTACAATTTTGGGCTTTAATTATTCTCAATGCTATGATTTACTTACCAGTAACTTTTTTAACCAAACCCGAGAAAATTGACCATCTTGTTGCATACTATGTTATGTCCAGACCGATAGGATTTTGGGGGCCTGTCCGTAAAGAAGCAATCAGGCAAGGTTTAATAAAAAGCTCAGATTCTAAATAAAGACCATTCAAGGAAATGATTAATAATCATTTTAAATACTTCTTCCTTTTTATTTTTATACAATATCTTTTGTTTGCAAATAACTCATTGCAAGAAAATGCTGATGATATTCTTAACCAACTGACCGTAGATGAAAAAATCAGTTTGTTATCTGGGAAAGGAGCGTATAATACGCAGAACATTGATCGATTAGGGCTCATTCAATTAGAGTTGTGGGACGGGCCTAATGGTGTGCGTAGCAATTCTAACGAAATAGCCACAGCCTTTCCTGTTGGAATTTCTATGGGCGCAACATGGAATACTGATCTAATAAATAAATTAGGAGCAGCCCTGGGAAAAGAAAGTCGCGCCTTTGGGGTAGAGGTGTTGCTTGGCCCAACAATGAATATCATAAGAACCCCTTTAAACGGAAGGACATTTGAGACGTTTTCTGAGGATCCTTTTTTTAATGGCGTAATTGCATCAGCATACATAAATGGCCTTCAAAGTGAATATGTTGGATCTAGCGTTAAGCATTTCATAGCTAATAATCAGGAAATAAAACGCCAAAGCGTTAGTGCAGAAATTTCTGAAAGAGCGCTAAGAGAAATTTATTTACCAGCATTTGAAAAAGTTGTTAAAGAATCTCAACCATATACTATTATGGCAGCATACAATCGGATTAATGGCATACACGCAACAGAGCAAAGGTATATAATGAATGATATTCTTAGAAAAGAATTCGGCTTTGAAGGGGTTCTTCTTTCAGATTGGGGAGGAGTTAAAAGCACGGTACCTTCTTTAAAAGCCTCACTTGATCTTGAAATGCCGGGGCCTGGAAACTATTATGAGAAACCCCTAAAAAAGGCGTTTAAGAAAGGCGTGGTTACAGAACAAGAAATTGATGAAGCTGCGTTAAGGATGATAAAACTAATTTTAAAAACCAAGTTGGGAAAAAGTTATGAGATATCCGTGGTGCTTAATGATAATAAAGAGATCGCAAGGTTAGTAGCAGAAGAGTCAATAGTTTTACTCAAAAATGAAAAGAAAACCCTTCCATTAAACCCAAAAAATATAAAATCAATTGCAGTTATTGGACCAAATGCTAATCGATCAGTAATTCAGGGCGGAGGAAGCGCCAGAGTAACCCCAGCATATTCCATTACACCATTAAAGGGAATATTAGATGGAGCAAAGATAAATGATATTGATGTTTATTATGAAAAAGGGGTTGAAAATCATCCTACAGTACCCTTGATGGAAAAAAATTCATTAAGAACAAAAGCGGGGTCTGAAAACAAAGGACTTAGGGCAGAATATTATCGTTCATATGATCTTAGCGGGTACCCTTATAAGATAGAAACAGATGAAGAGCTTCGTATTTTTGGTATTTTAGATAAAGATATATTTGGATCTGTAAAATGGACAGGAGAGTTTATAGCACAAAATGATGGACAATACCGCTTTAGCGCAAACCCAGGTTTAGGGAAAGCAAAAATATATATTGATGAGAAAAAACTTTCTCTTAATGAAAAAGGCAGCCCTGGTTTTGGAGGGTTGTTACCCGCACCAAGAATTGGCAATATATTTCTAAACGCTGGAATACACTCGATAAGGATCGAATATTCAGCAAAACCAAATTCTATTATTTCATTTATTTTAAAAATTATTATGCCAGCTATGTCCAACATGCTAAACAAATTTAGATATCTTGAAATAGGATGTCGGCTCCCGGAGCCTTCTATGTCAGATGCAGTCGATTTGGCTAAAAAAACAGATGTAGCGATTGTTGTTGTTGGCTCATCAGATAATTACGAGACGGAAGGAGAAGATAGGCCCTCAATGAAATTAACTGGCAAGCAAGATAAGCTAATTGAATCTATTTTAAATGTGAATAAAAATACTATCGTAATAATGAATACAGGATCGCCCATTGAAATGCCCTGGATTGATCGGTGCCCAGCGGTGTTACAAGTTTGGTTACCAGGGCAAGAATATGGCAATGCATTATCTAATGTTTTATTTGGTAATGTAAATCCTTCTGGAAAACTTCCTGTTACATTTCCTAAGCGAATAGAAGACAACCCTTCTTTTGGTTACTATCCAGGAGAAGATAAAGTAATCTATAACGAAGGTATATATGTTGGATATCGACACTATGACACCAGAAAGGTTGAACCTTTATTTCCTTTTGGTCATGGGTTATCATATGCTGAATTTGACTATAAAGAATTGGAATGCCCCAAACAGGTTCAATCTTTAGATAATATAGAATTAAGTTTTTCTGTACAGAATACTGGCAAAGTTAAAGGCCAGGAAGTCGTTCAGTGCTATGTGAGAGATATAAGCTCAAGTTTGGATAGACCTTTAAAAGAATTAAAAGAATTTCAAAAAATATCTCTCTTACCTGGAGAGTCAAAAATGGTCAATCTATCTCTAGATAAATCATCATTTTCTTTTTTTGATGATCATATAAATAAATGGATAATAGAACCAGGAGATTTTGAAATATTGATTGGTAGTTCATCAAAAGATATAAGATTAAAACAAACAATTAACTATAATAATTAAGTTAAGATGCCCTCATTTATATTGTATTTACTTTTATATGTGTTTCTAATTAGTGATGAAAAATCCCAATTAGATACTGTATTAAATGACCCTGCTTTTCAAGTAGTTTGGAATCATCTGGAGAAAAAAGACGTCCCAAAGGAATATGTAATAAAGATGTTTCTGAATTCGGAAATAAAAATTCACCCTAAGATTATTAATTCATTTAATAACCCCTATGAGAAAAAAGAATGGGAGCAATACAGAAAAATATTTATTACTGAAAAAAGGATCAAAGGAGGAATAAATTTTTTTAATGATAACAAAGATTTGATTGAACAAGTATCAGATAGTTTAAAAGTTGATAAATTTTTATTGGTAAGCCTTGTTGGCGTTGAGAGCAGTTATGGTAAACATTACGGACAATATTCTGTTTTTAACGCCCTATATACATTGATTCATCAATTACCAAGAAAAAAGAGATGGGCAGCAAAGGAGTTATCTGAATTCATAATTTTATGCCATAGAAACAAGATTAACCCACATTCAATTAAAGGTTCTTATGCAGGCGCATTTGGTTTTGGTCAATTTATTCCATCAAGTTTTAATTACTATGCAATTGATTTTGATGGAGATAAAATCCGTCACCATAATAAATGGCCAGATGTACTAGGGAGTGTAGCCAACTATTTATTAAAGAACGGATATAAACCCAATACAAATGATTATTCAAAAAGCTCAAGTGCTTGGAAATCAGTTTTTGCTTATAATAGGTCAAATAATTATGTTGGGGTTATTATGGAGTTAAGACAAGAAATAAAAAAAGGATTATTTAATAACTAACTATAGTTCTAGCATTAATTCTATTTCTATTTTATTTCTAATTATTTTTACTATTATTCTATCACCGCTGTTTAATTCTGCTAATCTTGCCATGTAATCATAAATATTTCTTATTTTTTTAGCATTTATTTCAATAATAATATCCCCTTTTTTCATTCCAGCTTTATCTGCAGGACCATTTTTTCTTGAAATCCCATCAATCTCCATACCAATCTTTTGGCTACCATAAGAAGGAATTACACCCAATGTAACATTAAATGAAGGAGATTGATTATCTGAATTGTCGTTGGTTATCTCAGCGAATATAGGCTTTTCTTTATTTGTTGATAATTGAACAATTAAATCATATACGAAATTCAAAACTTCTTTTTCTCCTTGATAATCAATTTTATCCCAGTCATCAGATGGTTTATGATAATCTTGGTGGGCTCCGGTAAAGAAAAATAACACGGGTATATCTTCTCTATAAAAGCTCGCATGATCACTTCGACCAAAACCCATCCCACTTATATTTTTATCAATTTTTAATGTATGATTTTGTTGTACTACTTCTATAGTTTTACTAAGGGTTTTTGCGCTTCCAACACCGCCAAGAGTAATTGGTTTTTCATTTAATCTTCCAATCATATCCATATTTATCATAATAGCAGTTTGTTCTAAATCTTTCGTTGGGGTTTGTGTATAAAACTTTGATCCTAACAGCCCTTTTTCCTCAGCATCAAAGCATATGGTAATTATACTTCTCCCTAATAATTTTTTATTCATCATTAATTTATGGCTTAATTCAAGAATGCCAGCAGTACCAGAGGCATTATCATCTGCACCATTATGTATTTGCATAGAATCTGGATTTAAAGAACCTGACATATGTCCTCCATAACCCAGGTGATCGTAATGTGCGCCAATAATTATATATTCTTTATTTAAAATTGGGTCAGATCCTTTAATAAACCCAATAACATTGGTTGCGGTTTCTTTTTCAAATTTTAAGTTAACACTTGCAGAGACTTTGCGATCCAATTCAAAAGAAAAAGATGCCAACCCCTGATCGATCTGGGAACGTAAATCCGCTACTGTTCTATCATTGTCATTAATTATATTATTAGCTACGGCATGGGTTATTTGAATTATTGGCAAACCAGCTGAAGATGCGCTCTGTCTGTATACTAATGGTTTTAGTTTATTATTTTCATTTTCTTCTCGCTCCATAAATAATATTCCACCAACTTCGCGGTCCCGCGCTGCGATCACTTTATTATACAGCTTTTTATGATAACCATATGGTGAATGTGTACTATTCCCATCAGGTCCGTTTAAGAACATTAACACCCATTTATTTTTTACATTAACATTTATATAATCATTCCATGACAAACTATCATCAATATCAAATCCATATCCAACAAAGACAACTTTGTCATCAATATTTCCATTTCCAGACCACCCTATAGGAATAAAGTCTTTTTTTATTTTATATCGCGATTTTGAATTACGAACGCGCAAAATATTTCTACTACCAAGTGATACCTTGCTTATATAAGAGAATGGTTGTTCGTATTTTTTTGTCCCCGCAGGTAGAACCCCCTGCGCCTCCCAATGTTTGCTTATGTATTTTATTGCTTTTTTTGAACCTACAGATCCCGGGAACCTGCCTTCTAATTTATCTGAAGATAAATATTTAATATGTTCGAGAATTTCAAATGTCATGATTTCTGCGGATCCAGGATCAATTTTTTCTTTATTTGACTTGCTAATGATCATTAAACCGCACACAATAATTATTAAAGTGATTACAATTCTTTTAAGAAGTTCATTCATCTTTTTCTATTAATATTTATATAATTCAATACTCATCTTAATAAATATTAGATTCTATATATTCAAGGTAAAAAATAAATAGAGATTATTACAGTAATTAATGCCCCAAAACCAACATGATGGAATTACAATTAATACTCATTCAGAATATATATCTGGGAGATCAAACCCGTTAAAAAAAAGATTTTTTTTTGCATATCATATTGCCATACAAAATAAAGGTAATTGTCCTGCAAAATTATTAAGTAGGTATTGGCATATTACGGATGCGGAAGGGAACATAGAGGAGGTTCGAGGACCTGGAGTAGTAGGGCGTCAACCCCGATTGGAACAAGGAGAATCCTTCGAGTATACTAGCTTTTGCCCATTAAAGACTGAGTTTGGAGTAATGTATGGAAAATTCCATATGGTAAGAGATAATGGTCAAAAATTTGACGCAATAATCAAACCATTTAAATTAGCAGTGCCTTTCTCTGTAAATTAATTTTATGATATTAAATAAAACAAAAATACTTGCGACCATTGGACCAGCATGCTCTAATCAAACAACATTGCAAAAAATGGTTGATTTAGGGGTAAATGCGTTTCGAATTAATATGTCGCACGGATCTATTGATGATAAAAAATCTCTTTTCAAACAATTAAAAAAACTGCGATCGGACAAATCTTTTCATCCAACTATTCTTGCGGATTTAGCAGGACCAAAAATCAGAATAAAGAATGTTAAGGAAGGATTGATACTAAAGGAAAATGACAAAATAATTATTGCGAATGATAAAGATATAGATGAAGATAAGATTATAGTATCTTCTGGATTTACGTTTGGAAAAATTTCAAAAGGAGCAAGAATTTTAATTAATGATGGTCGTATTCAGCTTGAAGTACTAAAAAAGATTAGTTCCCATTCAATTCAAGTTAAAACTTTAATTGGTGGAAGCGTAGAGAAAGGAAAAGGGGTTAATTTTCCTGGAGTAGCGATTGACATGCCGCCTTTGACAGAACAAGATTATACAGATTTATCATTAGCAATTGACGAAGGGACAGATTGGATTGCCCTGTCCTTTGTTCGTTCCGCGGATGATAAAGAAACTGTGGACACGATATTAAAAGATAAAGGAGCCACCATCCCGGTCATTGCAAAAATTGAAAAATGGGAAGCATTAGATCATCTTGATAAAATAATAGATACTTTTGATGGAGTTATGGTTGCTCGCGGAGATTTAGGGGTAGAAATACCTCAAGAGCAGGTCCCATTAATTCAGAAAAAGATTATTAAAATGGCGAACAAAGCTGGTAAGCCGGTAATTATTGCCACTCAACTTTTAGAAACTATGGTAGAAGCTCCTACACCTACGCGCGCAGAAATAAGCGATATTGCGAATGCAATTTTTGATGGAACAGATGCTTTATTAGTAACTGGGGAGACCGCAGTGGGAAAATTTCCGGATAAAGTAATTGAAGTTTTAAAGAAAGTTATAATTGAAACAGAAAAGACCATTGATTTTAATAGCATACTTCAACCGATAGGGCATGAGCATCATACTGCCGATGCAATAAGTCATGCAACCTGTCAAATTGCAAATGATATGAACATTAGTATTATTTTATCTCTAACTCATAGCGGAAGCACAGCGAGGATGATTGCAAGGTATAAGCCTTCTGCTAATATTATTGCTTTAACCCCTGTAGAAAAAACATACCGTCAGTTATCAATTATTTGGGGAGTGACACCTAAAATGATTAAAGAATATTCAAGATCGGATGATATCCCAAGTGTGTCTGCTAAATTTATAGATGGTAATAATATATTGAATAATGGAGATAAATATGTTGTTACTGGAGGGGTTCCGCTTGGCATAGCAGGAACAACAAATTTCGTGTTTGTTCAAAAAGCAAAATAACAGAAAAGGAATTTTATATGAAATACGTTTATTTCTTTGGGGAGGGTAAAGCAGATGGAACCGCAGAAGATAAAAATACGCTTGGAGGCAAAGGGGCAAACCTTGCAGAGATGACAAGCCTTAATATCCCCGTTCCTCCAGGATTTACACTAACGACTAATCTGTGTATGAATTACTTAGCCGATGGTGTTTATCCAAACCAACTAGAGCAGGAAGTGGAAGATGCTATTAGAAAAGTTGAATCTATTATGAATCAAAAATTTGGTGATACGGAAAATCCACTTTTAGTATCTATAAGATCAGGAGCAAGACAATCAATGCCTGGCATGATGGAAACAGTTTTAAATGTAGGGCTAACTGAAAAAACTATTCCTGGACTAATAAAAAAAACCAAAAACCCAAGATTTGTTTATGATTCCTACCGTCGATTGATCATAATGTATTCTGATGTTGTAATGGAAAAGGCTGAGGGATTAGAGCTAAAACATGGAAAGGGGATACGAGAACTATTAGAAGAAATCATGGATAATATGAAAACAGAACGAGGGGTTACAGATGATACTGAATTGACAGCTGATGATTTAAAAAATCTATGCACTAAATTTAAAATTAAGGTAAAAGAAACTCTTGGGAGTGATTTCCCTGATGATCCAAATTCTCAGCTTTGGGGTGGGATATCAGCTGTTTTTAAATCTTGGTCCGGTAAGAGGGCTATTAGTTATCGAAAAATAGAAAACATACCAAATGAATGGGGGACAGCGGTTAACGTACAGACAATGGTGTTTGGAAACATGGGAGATAATTCTGCAACAGGAGTTGCATTTACGAGAAATCCTGCGACCGGTGAGAATGTGTTTTATGGAGAATGGCTTATCAATGCACAAGGAGAAGATGTTGTTGCTGGAATAAGAACCCCCTATCCTTTAAATAGTAGCACTAAAATAACTGAGACAAATAAATTTCCTGGTCTGGACGAATCAATGCCAGAGGTTTATACCCAATTAGATTCTATAAGATTAAAACTAGAAAAACATTATCGCGATATGCAAGATATTGAGTTTACGATTCAAAATGGGAAATTGTGGATGCTGCAAACTAGAGTTGGTAAAAGAAATGGAGCAGCAGCTATCCGAATCGCCTGTGAAATGAAATCAGAAAATCTAATTTCAAATGAGGAAGCAATATTACGAGTCTCGCCAGACCAACTTGACGAAATTATGCATTCAATGGTAGATCCTTTATCAGAACAAGAAGGAGAATTGTTAGCAAAAGGATTACCCGCAGGACCTGGTGGAGGCGTTGGTCAAGTAGTGTTTTCAGCTGATGTTGCTGAACAATGGGCAAAAAAAGGGCTTAATGTTATTTTAGTACGAAATGAAACATCGCCTGAAGATGTGCACGGAATGCACGTAGCAAAAGCAATTTTGACAGCCAAAGGCGGTATGACTTCCCACGCAGCCCTAGTTGCGAGGGGGTGGGGAAAATGCTGTATAGTAGGTTGCTCTGCCTTACAAATAAACTATGCTGACAATCAAATGCTTGTGGATGATGAAATTGTAAAAGAAGGAGATTGGTTAACGTTAAACGGATCAACAGGAAAAATATATAAAGGGAAATTAAATCTTACCGAGCCAGATTTGAGCATCAATGAATTTTATGGGAAATTAATGTCAATGACTGATAATATAAAAAGGCTTGGCGTTAGGGCTAATGCAGAAAGCCCTGAGGATGCAAAACAGGCTCGAGAATTTGGGGCACAAGGCATTGGTCTTTGTCGGACAGAGCACATGTTTTTTGATCCAGAGAGAATTCTTGCAGTTAGAGAAATGATTATAGCCACAGATGTTTCAAAGCGCCGCGAAGCAATTATGAAACTATTACCATTCCAGAGAGAAGATTTTAAAGGAATTTTAGCAGCAATGTCTCCTTATCCTGTAACTATTAGATTGCTAGATCCACCGCTTCATGAGTTTATGACTCTAAATGATCAGCAGAAAACTGAATTAGCGGATGAATTAAATATTTCTTCAGAAGTATTGGAAAACAGAATTAGAGGACTTGAAGAATTAAACCCTATGTTAGGACACCGAGGGTGCCGTTTAGGGATTGCCTATCCAGAGATAACGGAAATGCAAGCGCGTGCGATATTTGAAGCAACAGCTGAATTGATGAAAGAAAATGTGGAAGTTTCTCCAGAAGTAATGATTCCACTAGTTGGGACCTATAAAGAGTATGAGCATCAGGAAGCACTTGTTCGGAAAATAGCAGAAGATGTTAAGTTAGAATCTGGCGAAAATTTTTCATATTTAGTTGGAACAATGATTGAACTACCAAGAGCGGCTCTTACAGCAAACGAAATTGCAGACAAAGCAGAGTTTTTTAGTTTTGGTACAAACGACTTAACTCAAACAACTTATGGTTTCAGTCGGGATGATATAGGTGGGTTCTTACCTGAATACCTTGAAAAAGGAATTTTAGAACATGACCCATTTCAAAGCCTAGATCAAACTGGTGTTGGACAGCTTGTTCAAATGGGCGTTGAAAAAGGGAGAGCAGTCCGAAATGATTTAAAAATTGGTATATGCGGAGAACATGGAGGCGACCCGGAAAGTATAAGTTTTTGTAATCGCATGGGTTTAGACTATGTAAGTTGTTCACCTTATCGTGTTCCTATTGCTAGACTTGCTGCAGCGCAAGCTGAACTAAAATAAAAATACAATGGCATGACAATAGGAAGGATTGGAAATGTCAAAAAAGTTAGAGATTATATTTATTCTTTTAGTTTTATATGTATCAGTTGATGCAAAAAATTTCCAGAATTTTGAATTTGTTCCAAACGAATTCATAATTAAGCTGTCTCCAGATACAAAAATTATTACCCCAAATTCTTCATTTACTGGAATAATAGAAATTGATGACATATTGTCAAAAATGGCTATAGATGATATTAGCCCTGTAGTCCCCTATAAAAAAAATCTTGATACTCGCCTTCCTGATATTAATCGTATATATAGAATCCGATATTCTGTTAATATTCCCCCAGATAAAGTAGCGGAAAAATTTCACAATTTAGATTATGTCATTTATTCTGAGCCAAGATATATGCATTTTGAAACAACGGTTCCAAATGATCCTTATTATTCGAATCAATGGCATCTCCCTGTAATTGATGCAAGCCAAGCATGGAATACGACAACAGGAGATACTAGTGTGATAATAGCGATTGTGGATGATGCTGTTGATCTTGACCATGAGGATCTTGCAGATAATATTTTTACGAATTGGGCAGAATATCATGGCACAGATGGTATCGATGATGATTTTAATGGGTATATTGATGATATTCATGGATGGGATTTTGCTGAAAATAATAATGACCCTAATCCAGCAATAGAAAGCCAAGACCATGGGACACATGTTGCAGGTTGTGCTTCTGCCGTTACGGATAATGGTATTGGGGTTTCAGCCCCCGGATGGAAATGCAAGATTCTTCCTTTAAAATTTTCAAATGATAACAATGGTTCATTATCCGGAGATGCAGCTGCTGCTATTATTTATGCAGCTGACATGGGAGCAGCTGTGACTAATAATAGTTATGGTGGTGGTGGGTTTAGCAATTATTTTCTTGATGCATTTCTATATGCGTATGAGTTAGGAACCTTATCTATCACTAGCGCAGGGAATAGTGATGAAAATGAATTATTTTATCCAGCTGGGTATCTTAAGGTATTAAGCGTTGCCTCAACAGCATCAGGAGATTATAAATCTGGTTTTTCAACGTATCACTTATCAGTAGATATCTCATCACCCGGGTCTGGGATACTATCATCGGTCCCAAATAATGACTATGCATCATTTTCCGGAACCTCTATGGCTTCCCCAGTTGCGGCTGGAATAGCGGGCTTGATTAAATCACAGTTTCCTGATTTAACAGCAAATGAATTAGCGATTAGGCTTTCCGCAACAGCAGATAATATTTATGATATTAATCCAGAATATTATTTACTACTAGGAAGTGGGCGCGTAAACGCAAATAATGCCGTAACATATGGTAATAATCAGTTTAATATGTTGCCCGTGAGGCTGGGATTAGCAAATTTCTCAGCAAGTGATTTGTTACATGGTAATGGTGACTCCGCATTTGATCCAGGTGAAACAATAGATATTGATATTTCTTTGTATAATTACTCTATAATGGGTTCTGGAAATGTAAATATTTATTTAACAAGCAGTGATTCAAGAATAGATATTATTGATGAAGCAGAATTGAACCTTACCGTTGTTCCAGAAGATACTATCATTTTGGATCAGGCTTTTTCAATGACTATTAATGATTCTGCTTATGTAGGAATATGTATTTTTAATATTGGTGTACAACAAGATGGTCAAAATTTAAACTCTTTTGAGCTCTCAATTAATATTGGTAAAACACCAATATTAATTGTTGATGATGACGGTGGTGGCTTAACTGATAAGTTTTATACTACTATATTGGACAGTATGTATGTCCCTTATTCCTTGTGGGATAGAATGAACGGTCCTCTATCTTATGAAATGGTGCAAAATAGCCCAATATTAATTTGGTTCACTGAATGGTCATTCCCAACACTGGATTTTGAAGATCGTGAAGTGATCATGGAATATCTTGATAATGGTGGAAACTTATATTTGTCTGGCCAGGATTTGGGTTGGGAGTTAAATGAATACCCAGGAGATTCATCTCAAACCGCATTTTTCTATAATTATTTGCATGCAGATTGGGGTGGAGATGATGCGGGCGTTTCATCTGTTCAGGGAGTGCCAGGGAATCCCATATCTGATGGTTTAAATTTTAATATATATCAACCCGGATATGACGGAGGAAGTCAGTACCCAGATTATTTTTCCCCTCATGACGATGCCAATTCTATCTTTACCTACAGCAATGGATTAAATATGGGCTTAAGCTATACAGGAGATTACCGCTTAGTTTATACTGGAACAGGACTAGAGACGTTTGGTAGCAATTCTAGCTCTACCGCTCCAAATGATATTAATGAATCCCAAACCGTATTTTTGGATAGAACTCTCAATTATTTAAACTTTATTAATCATACTCCTTTAGTTGATAATGAAGATTCAACTTCAAACATTTATTTCCATGTGAGTATTTTTAATGATGGGGCTGATTTCAACGGCCCTTTTTTATATTATAGATTGAATGGTGGAGAATTCAACATGGTGGAAATGCATGATACAACAGAGGGATTTTATTATACTGCACCTTCCCCCAATCAATCTGTGTTAGTTGAATATTATTTTTCTGTTCACAATAGTTATTATAATTGGACAAATCCAATCAATACGGACGAAGTGTTTCAGTTTAGCATAGGTAGAGATATGATAGCCCCTGATGTAAATGATCTAGTAAGATTACCCAATTTTATTGATCGTTCAGGGACCGCGAGTGTTTCTGTATTAGCAACTGATAATATTGGAATTGATAGTGTTTTTTTATATTGGTATTACTCGTTTAACCAAGAGGAAATACTTGTTACACCAATGAGTCTAGATGGTTATTTTTGGCAAGGGAATATTGAATGGGAAAATCTTTCTGGAAATGACAAAGTATATTATTTTGCTGCTGCCAAAGATAGTTCTTCAAATTCAAATATTGGATATTCGGACACTTTAAGCTTCCAAATCATAAATAAAACGATTCTTACACAGTGGGATGAGGAAAATATTGGACAGTGGGATACTGGACAGAATTGGGGATTATCTTATGTGAATTCTGCCGTTAAATATGGGATGAATGATTCCCCTAGTATGAATTATGAAAATAATAAATCTGATTATCTAACCCTGTTAGATCCTTTTGATTTGTCAGATTATAATTCTGCGTATTTGCAATTCTGGACAGGTAGTTTCTTAAGGGAAAATGATATTGGTACAATTCAAATATCTGGCGATGGAAGTATTTGGGAATCTATTTATTCTATATCAGGAATTAATTTTGTCGATACTGTAAAAATAGAGGTTACGGAATATATTGATTCCGGTGTGTATCTAAGATTTCATATTTCAACAGATGCTTCTGGTGTTGCGAGCGGATGGTATGTTGATGATATTCATCTATTAGTAGACACTAGCTTAGTTATTTTATCAAATAATGATGAAAAAAATATTCCAATCAATTTCCATCTATCACAAAATTTTCCAAATCCATTCAACCCAATAACATCAATAACTTTCTCTACACCAATAAAACAAATGGTTAGAATAGAAGTTTTTGATTTACAAGGGAGATTAATTAACATTATTTATGAAGGGATAGCTCAACCTGGAGAGCATACAGTCCGCTGGGAGGCAAATGATTATGATCATAATTCTATTCCTAGTGGGGTATACTTTTATCGTTTAACTGCTGAAAATTATTTTAAAACTAGGAAAATGTTGTTTTTGAAATAAGATTTTGATGAGGAGGTTTAATCATTTTGGATAATTTAGTTTTAGATAAGGCAATTGATTTATTAAAGGCCAATAAAGATAGCTGGGCAAATCTTACCATAGCTGAAAAGATACCATTATTTCAATCTCTATCTAGTAAAACCATTGAAGTTGCAAAAGATTGGGCAGAAGCTGCAAATCAAGCAAAATCCATCCCTATTGATTCACCATTATCCGGTGAAGAATGGGCATCTGGCCCATGGGCTCTTATCTATGGAGTAGAAAGCATGGTAGAAACTTTAAAAGCCCTAGATAAAGGAGAAAATCCTCCTATAGGAAAAATTAGATCTCGACCAGATGGACAATTAGTTGCCAACATTTTCCCTTACAATATATACCATCGTTTATTATTAAGTGGAATTAGAGCAGAAGTGTGGATGCAAAAAACCGTAAATGAAAACAATTTCAATGATCATATTGCACAAGTCTATAAATTAAATTCTCAAAATGGCCATATATCATTGATCCTAGGTGCTGGAAACGTATCCTCCATTGCTCCATTAGACGTCTTAGATAGGCTGTTTGCACATCAGTCTGTTTCTTTATTGAAGGTTCATCCTGTAAATAATTACTTAAAAGAAATTTTTGATAAAATTTTTGAGGATTTTATATCTGCAGGTTATGTGCAAATTGTATCTGGTGGGGCTGATGTAGGTAAATACTTGTGTAAGCATGATGGAATAGATCACATCCATATTACTGGTGGAGCTAAAACATATGATTCTATCGTATTTGGTTCTGGCGAAGAAGGCGTTGAAAGAAAAGAGCGCAGAGAAAAGAAAATTGATAAATCAATAACGGCAGAGCTAGGGTGTGTTACGCCAATTATTGTAGTTCCTGGGCCTTGGTCGAAAGCAGATATTAAATACCAGGCTGAAAATATTGCCACCCAAAAGCTTCACAATGCAAGCTTCAATTGTGTTGCAGGCCAAGTGTTAATATTGCCGGAATCTTGGACTAAATCAAAAGATTTGCTTGCAGAAGTAAAATCAACAATTTCCAAAACTAATGCAAGAGAGCCATATTATCCGGGGGCAAAAGATAGGCATGAAGGTATTAAACAAAACTATGATAATTGCGATCATATTGATGGAGATGGAGAGCTTTCCAGATTATTAGTTGCTGATATAGATCATAAAAGTAATAATGAATATTTGTTTCAAAATGAAGTGTTTGTGGGGGCTCTTGCACAAACTTATTTGCCAGGAGAGGAACCAAAGGATTATCTGCTTAATACCATAAACTTCTGTAATGAAAAATTGTGGGGGACGCTTGGAGCAAATATTATTATACATCCAAAAACAATCAATCAGTTAGGACCAGATTGGGAAAAAATAATTGCAGAACTCAAGTATGGTTCAATAGGGGTGAATACTTGGTGCGCGCTTGCCTTCTTAACTGCTGAATGTACATGGGGGGCTTTCCCGGGGCATTCAATTGATGATATTCAAAGTGGAAATGGCGTAGTTCACAATACACGTTTATTTGATAAGCCTGAAAAGACTGTCGTTTATGCTCCCTTTTCCCCGTTTCCAAGAAATCTGTTAAAAGGTGAGTTTCATATGTTTCCAAAACCACCATGGTTTGTAACGAACAAGCAAGCCCATAATGTTTCTCGGAGGTTTACTTATTTCCAGGCGAATCCAGGCCCGCGCCATTTACCAGGCCTGTTTTTTGATGCATTACGCGGTTAAGTTATTTAGATAATTGTTCCTTAGTTTTTTTATATAAACCTTCTTTGAGCATATCAAAGGCCTCTCCTGGCATAGCAAAAAGGAAATAAATATAATGGATTGTAGCAAGTATAAGAAACGTGCCATGCTCCCAGAGTTCCATACGATCACCAAACAATATATCAAAAATACTAAAAGCAAAAAATATTCCTATAACTATTTTCATATTTAATCTATTCCAATCAGAATGAACTTTTCCTAAAACCAATACCAGCAGTAAAGAAAAACCTAATATTGATTCAATTGTTGCTATTGTATATAAACAGGATATTGCTAACCACTTTGGTAAATTTATTCTTTTAAAATACCCAACCATTTTAGCGTCTCTATTAACACCAAACCAACCATGTGGCTCTACAGGCTGAATCTTGTATACTTGTTCCCCATCCATATTGTAAATAATAGATTCTGTTGCATAGGAATTAGGGTTAGGGACAAATGTTCCGTTAAAAAATTTATCCATACCATTTAATAGCCAGAATAAACCCCAAAACAGGAGTAAAATTTTATAAAACGATATTTTATAATTTAGATATTTAACGATATCCATATATCTAGGATTATTTCTATTAAGTATTATTATATAGTGATTTTACCCAATCTACATCTTCTTTTAATAAAACTCCACCTAATGTAGTTGCTATGTTTACTTGCTCAATATTTCGTTGACCAAGCAGGACACATCCTGATGGAGAATCAAAGAAAAGTGAATCAATAATTCCTCGCATAACAGGGTTGGGATGATCAGAAAACTTTTCTTCTAAAAGAATTTTATTTCTCTGCATTTTTTTAATTATTATATCATCGTTAAACCCGCTTACTTGAGATCGAAAATCACCATCTCCAAATTTTACGGGTTCAGTATATTTACCCGTTAACAGGCCATGCTTAATTGGTGAAAAAAAACATACCCCAGCATTTTTTTCATCTATCCAACTTTTTAATCCAGATGATAAATAGGTATTATCCATTACATTACGATATGGCTGAACAACGTCAGGATCAACATCATCTATATATTTCATTATTTTATATAAATCCCAATCAGATAATCCAAGAAACTTAGTTTTTCCTTCTTCTTGGAAACGTCGTATGGTCTCAACCGCATCATCGAAATATTCACCGTTCTTGCCAAAGTTACAGTGATGTAAATATAAAAGATCTACACAGTCGGTCTGTAAATTGATCAAAGATTTTTCCATTTGTTCTCTCATGTGAACAGGGTGATAGAAATATTCATAACTACCCATATCCCACCCTACTTTTGTTGCCAAAAAAATCTCATTTCTAGGAATTTCATTCCAAAGCGAACCAATAATTTTTTCTGATCTGCCATTCCCGTATACATCTGCTGTATCCCAATGGTTAATTCCAGATTTGTAACAATGTTTAAGCGCATTAATCGAATCACTGTCTTTTTGGTCTGCCCAGCCCACAGGTATTTCCCCCTGTTTATTTGCGCCACCGTAAGACCATGTCCCAAGGCTGATCGTTGATATTTCTTGCTCAGTTTTCCCTAATATAATTTTTCGCATAATTATTGTACTTGTTTATATTAATGATAATAAAATTATAACTTAGATATATAATAAAGTTCTTTTTATTATATTGAAATAATTATGACTTTGTAATTACAATTTCATAACTATAAAAAATTATATTTTGTTAACCACAATAGATATTGGACATAAAAACTTTGCCCTTGATAATGCAATGGCTGTATTAGAGTCTGAAATAAGTAGTCTTATTTTTCAAGGAGATACGAGAGCAATTAAAATAATTCATGGACATGGAACAGGAGCATTAAAGACCGCAGTAAGAGAATGGTGTATAGAACAAAAAGGGCGATTTAATGCCGTAATTTTTGGTGAGAACTATGACATGTTTGATAAAGAATCTATGGAAATGAGGTCTGATTGCGGATTACCGGATGATAAAGATTTTGGTCGAAGAAGTAGCGCAATTACTTATATTTGGTTGAGGTAAAATTAATGATTGTTGAAAGGTAAATAAGCTTTTGGCTATAGATAATAAAAAATACGATTACTTGTTTAGCAATCTCAAAACACAGACTATTGAAGGTATATATATTTTTGGAAAGGATGATCAATACCTTATTAATCAGAATTATTCTTCAATTACTAATCTTGAGAATCAGATTTGGTCAGATTTATATATTAATTTAGAATTAGTTTTAGATCAATATTCATCAAAAGAATATTTACTAGGCATAAAATCATTGCCAATTCCTCGGGATCGTTTTCCTGATTTTAAAGCCATCTCTCCAATAATTAAGAATTCAACTGGATGGTCTTTACTGCCAGTCGCTGGCTTTTTAGATGAAGAATTATTTTTTGAAATTAATGCAAAGAAGCAATTTCCTGTTACAGATATTATAAGAAAATCTCCTCGATTTGATAAAAAATATCATGACCGGACAATTAAAAATGAGGAAGGCTATACACCAGAACCAGATATTTTTCATGATATACAAGCACATGTGCCTTTTTTAATGAATAAAGAATTTGCAGAATTTTTAGCAGATGTAGGGAGGCTTGGTCATGAGATAATTGTTGACACTAGAAAACTTGGTCCAGAGTTGGTAGCTCATAATTTAAAACGATTACAGAATTTTGCATGGTGGACATATGAATTTGGCGTAATAAAAAATAATGGAAACGCTGACAGTTATCGTAGAAACAACAATGATATAGATTATGAAATTTATGGAGCGGGAATTATATCATCATGCGATGAAACAAATAATATTATCCAGTGCGCTAAAGGAAAATCCAAAAGATCAAAGTTTTTACCATTTGATATAGAAGAAATAATTATGACTAGATATGATTTTAGCAATCTTCAAGAAAGATACTATGTCATAGACTCCATGGAAGATATGTATAAAGCATATTATAAAAATAAAAGCTTATTTTTTTATGAAGGATAGATTCATTTTCTTAAATATGCCCGGTTTATTTCTAAGTGTATTCTTCTTTCTCATAATATTAGAAAGCTGCGCACCATCTAAGCCAAGCTTGAAAAAATTATCAATCACGGAGCCAGAAAAAGTTGTATCAAAACAAGATTCTTTGCTTGCGTTAAGTAAAGAAAGGCGCCCAGAATTTGTATCAATTTTGTCCACGGCGCATATAAATATTGCGAGAAAAGCAGAAAGTTCTGGTAATAGAGAGACAGCAATAAAAGAGTACAAAAAGGTATTAGCTATTGATCCTATGAATAAAACGGTACGCTATGAGCTATTAATGCTTGAAGGATTATCATTGTACAAAAAAGGAAGTAAATCATCTTTGTGGGATGCAATAGAATTTTTTTCAAAAGCATCTATGGTTGATCAAGAAGATGGTCTCGCAAGTTATTGGATAGCTAAATCTTATGAGAAAAAGGATAACAAAGATTATGATTTAATTATTGAAGCCTATGAAGACTCATTAAGTAAAACATTGCCCGAGGGATTGCGAGAAGAGGCAGAAGCTTCTAAAGATGCTGCATATAGGAAGAAAAAGACCTTTGATAATTTTTGGAAATAATTAATTGCATTGATGTTTCAACTCTCATTTATCAGTTTTTATGTTAATTATACAAAATATTTTTTAATCACTTTATTAACATCTTCTATTGATAGCGCGGGTATACTGTAATATATTTACCTTCGGTGGGAATCAATTATTGGGAAGAAAAAAGCATGATTAAGACATAACTATATTATAATTGCTTTTATTAATTAAAACCGAGGAATATTGGCATGAGAATCCACAGACCAAAAAATAGCATTCTTCTAGCTGTATCTTATCTCTTAATATTTAGCTTTTTACAAGCAAAAGACTATGGTGTTTCCGGACAAGTATTTGACAGCAATGGAGACAAAGCCGGAAAAGTAACCGTTTTATTATTAGATAAAAGCGAGCTTGAAGTGCAAAGCACTAAAGCAAAAGGAAATGGGAAATTCAAATTTAAAAAAGTTCTATCAGGTCAGTATTTTATCCGGGTAGATGGAGGGGAGCTTGGAAAAGCAAATGTCCGTGTTGCTGTTAGTGAAGATGATATAAAAGATCTACAGGTTTCGTTACAGCAAACTGCGCCAGCCAATGTGGTGAAAGAAGAAGCTCCAGTAAAAAAGCAAAGCGTTGCTGCAGTTGCGCCCCCAATTAATGATGGCCCCTTGGTCCCCGAACTTGCCGCAGAGGATGAACCTGGAGATGCTGGGTCCACCTATATCATGAATGAACTTAGTTTTGAAATAAAAAAACTATCTGCTGAGGTTAAGCATCTTAGTTCCGAGTTAGAAAACTTAAAATCATTGAGTAAAATGTGGGTAAACCCTCTAGCAATTTATTCAAAAGAGATTATTATGAAAAATGGTAGCACAATTTTTGGTAAGATTGTGTATCAAGATGAATCAGAGCTTAAAGTAGAAACTCTAGTAGGCTATCTTATTATTAAGCGTGATAATATTGTTCGGGTGATAGATAATGTGATAACAGAAGACACTCAAGAGTATGTACCTGAACAAGTTCGGGATAGTTATTCTCCACCACCGATGCCTCGCTTATCTGAACCAAAATATACATCTGCTGACCCATTAAATAGGAGTGCAGGTAGAAAATATGCAGCCAACTGTGTTTTAGTAGGAAATATAACAGAAAAAAAAGATAATCAAGGAAATACAATTTTCACAGGAGAAGTGAAAAATATTGGAGGCCGACGTGCAGATTTTGTAAAGATGGATTTTGTTTTCCGTAAAAACTGGAGTGGTGAAACAAAAACCCTCACTACTTTTGCCAGAGGCACATATCATACATTTGATTCAGGAATTACTACAGATGCTACGCTTCTTCCTGGCGCTGTAGGAGCTTTTGAATTATATGTTCCGCATGCATTTGGATCATTTATAGGATACTCATATGTTATAGATTGGGAGGAATACGAATAAAAGTGATTTATTTTCGCAGATTAATTATTCTCCTGTTTTTATTTAATACTATTTTTGCACAATCAAATGCTACGATATCAGAAGTGTTTTTTCTTGATTTGGGGATAGTTATAGAACCTTCTACGGGAGATGAAGAATATAATAGATTAGTTGAGGCCCCAAGTGAAGAAATTAATTTTCAGGTAAAAAAAGCCAAAAGTGGATCAATTTATATGGCTGCATCTTCAGAAATGTTAGCCAGCCTGGAGCGAATCAATAATCGAATTGCAAAATTAGAAAATTCATTCCAAGAGAAATTGTTTGATTTACAACAAGAAAATCAATTGTTAAAGAACATGATCACTGATATTAATAAAAGACCAAGTATGGTAGATGAAGTGGGGATCGATCCTGATGTTAAGCCAACAGCGCATTTAATAGAACCGCTAAACGATCAAGTGAAGTCTACCGTAGCTATGAAATCAAAAAATGAGAAGCAATCTAAAAAGTTAATTAAAGAATTTAATAGCAAGGACTATATGGCAGGAGTCTTTGCTTATCAACAGGATAATTTTCAATTAGCAATAAAATATTTTGCAAATTTACATTTAATAGATACTGATAAAAATATATCGGGTAATGTTATCTATTGGATGGCTGATTCTTATCAGCATCTTGGTGATATTGATAATGCAATGATCTATCTAGATATGGTGATTGAAAATAATAATTCTGACCATATTGATGATGCGTTGATTAAAAAAGGGTTATTATTTCGAAAAAGAGGAGAGTTAGATAAATCTTTAGTTGTTTTAAATAAATTAGTAAATAATTATCCAAAAAGTGAGTATGCTAAGCTCGCACGCATGGAAATTAAGCGCGCGGAAATATATCAATGATTAGGGCACTATTATTATCCGCCACCGTTCTATTTAGTCTATTTAATACAGTCTTTGCAGCTACCCGTGTAGCATATACGCGACCAGGTGTTATGATGAAAATACCATTTAGCACAGTTGGTAGATCTCCATATTTATTCAGAACAGGGTTTGGAACAGAGTTCCACAACCTTAGCCCTTTTAATAGTACTGCAGGAATTTTCTTTGATATGGAAGCTGGAAAAAACTTTTCTGTTGGTTTTTCTTCTGTACAAACTGCTGATACAACTAATCTAGCCAATCTAGATGTATCTACATACGCCCCTCCTGTTGAATTTGGTTTTCATTTACAGCAAAGAGTTTATACTTACAATGACGTAAGCGTATCTATTGGATTACAAGATATAGTATTTAAAAATTCTGAAAGTGAAAGCGGCTTAAGCTTATCACCTAAACAGTTATCGTTTTTTGCTGTTGTTAGTAGCGCAAAAACTTTGGGATCATATAATTTACAGACGTTTTTAGGTTTTGGTACTGGGGGTTTTGGCGCACAAGATTCGCTTCCAGTTACTGATTCTACAGGTACGCCTGCGGGAGTATTTGCAGGGTTTCATTTAAACACTCCATTTTTTAATAAATGGGGTGGTTTGGATTTTGTGGGTGAATTTGATGGTATAGGAATCAATGTGGGACTCCGCATCCCCCTTACCTCGGATTATCGCCTAAACATTGGGTTCACCCACATAGATAAACTGCCAAGCTGGAAGCTTCGTTATTGGCCTGGTCATCCAGCATTAACCATTGGATTTGATATGGCTGTTCCAAGAAGAGCTAGGCGTGTGCTTGGAGACGTATCAGGGCCTATGCCTCCATTATCAGAAGGAGATTTTCCAGTTTTTGACGATGAATTCTCTGATCAATTTGACTCTACTTTAGCAATGGCAAGTTTTGTGGTTAGTTCTCTTCGCGATTCTGTAGTGATGGTAAATAATGAAATGAGAAATTTAATGGTAAGGTTATCTGCAATGGAGCAGCGTTCCAATTTTCTTGAAGATTCTCTTACTTCATTAAAACTATCGAGCAATGTTGGCGAAAAAAATATGAATGAAGCCATGAGGCATCTTTCCAGATCGCTTAGATATTTTTATGGAGGTGATTATCGAGCCTCATTACAAGAAGTTGAAACAGCTTTAGATTTAAATCCAAACCTTGCTCTTGCGTATGCTAGGCGAGGGTCAATATACTATAAACTTGGAGACGTGCAGAGAGCAACAATTAATTGGAATCTTGCCTTAAGGATGGATCCTGAATATGATGATGTTCGTAATATTTTAAAAGCGTTACATGAGAATAGATTAAAAACAACAAGTTTCGTTAGGGAGTAAATTTCTATGGATATTGCAACCTTAGTAGGTATTGTTTTAGGACTTGGAGCTATTGCCGGTAGTATATTTTTAGCTGCAGCTGAAGCTGGTGCTAGTACTGGAGGATTTATCTCTGGTCCAAGTTTTGCAATTGTATTTGGAGGGATGCTTGCTTCTATATCTGTAGCCTTCCCTCTTTCTGATGTTTTAAAATTAGGTGCTGCAATGGGCGCAGTTTTAAAGGGAGGCGAGATAAAACTAGGAACACTTGTTGATGAGGCTGTTGAAGCCGCAGACGTTGGTAGAAAAGGCGCAGCAGATTTGGAAAAGCACGTTGATTCAATTAATAATTTTTTCTTCCGCGATGGAGTGCAAATGGTAGTTGATGGATATTCATTAGAAGAATTAACAGAAATATTAGAAACAAGAATAGAATACAGGGAAATACGTGAAAAAACACAGTCATCCCTTTTTAAATCTATGGGTGTCATGGCACCGGCCTGGGGCATGGTTGGTACATTAATTGGATTGGTGATTATGTTATCAGGTTTTGGTGGCGAAGGTGGCGCGGATTCATTGGGCCCCGGCATGTCAGCAGCATTAATAACTACATTTTATGGTGCTGTTTTTGCTAACCTATTTTTCTTACCAATGGCTGATAAAATAAATGTTAGAATTTCAGCGAATACAACAGTTCAGTGTTTGCTGGTGGAGGCTTCGCGCTTGATACATCAGAAAAAACACCCCCTGATTGTTAGGGAAAAACTCAATTCATTCATACCACCTGCAGAATGGAAGAAAGAAGGTGAATGATAATTAATGGCTAAAACATCAGGAGAAAAGAAGGCCTTTAAATCTGGCATAGTAAAAGGAATGAGCCTCGTAGAAGAAGGTCTGCCAGGATGGTTTGGCACATTTGCAGATATGATGACACTTCTTTTTGCCTTTTTTGTTCTTCTTGCTGCTCTATCTACAATGGATCCAGTAAAAATAATGGAGATGGCAAATTCTACAGGTAAATCATTAGGGAGTAAAATTAAAAAAGAAGGCGCTGCAGAGCTTGAGGGGAAATTTGAAAAAAAAGCTACAAAGTTAGCAGAGGTAAAAGCATCTTTGGATGAAATGGTAGAAAAAATTGAAGCAGAAATGAAGGATAGTAAAGGAGATCCGCCAGTAGAAGTCACCACTAGTTCTAAAGGTGTTACATTAGAGATAAGCGGTGATTTTAGTTTTGGATCTGGAAGCGCTGGAATAAGTCCAGGCCTAAAGAAATTATTATCAGAAAAAATAGTACCTGAGATTAAGAATTCAATCTTTCAAATTGAAATTGCAGGGCACACAGATAGCGATGCGTTGCCCAAAGCATATCAAAAACTGTTCCCATCAAATTGGGAGCTATCTACGGCACGCGGCTCGGCAGTGGTAAGAAATGTTATTGATCAGGGAGTCAACCCGACCCGGTTGGTTGCTGCGGGATATGCTGATTGGGTTCCAAGGGGTCAAGCTCAAAACCTGACACAGAAGGTAGATAGAAACACTGTTTTGGAATTGAATGATACACCGGAAAAAAAAGGTAGAAACAGAAGAATAGAGATCACATTTTTAAAACCTTCACATCACTCAACAAGTTATGTGGGGAACGATAGTTGATTATTATGAGTATATTAAGAATTACAAAAGGAGTAGAATATGAAGAGAGGACATAAAATATATCCTTTCATTTGGTTATTTGTTTTAAGCCTAAGCTTATTATTAGGTCAGCAAAATTCATCCTATTTGACACAAAAGTTAATGGTAGAAAGCGATCTAAGATCTAGAATAGCTAGTGCTTTATCTAAGATTATCGATGATCAAAAATATGTAATTGATGTGGATGTTAATATTGAAGTAACTGGAGAGAAAGAAGAGAAAATCACAATTATACCTAGCGACAGGGCAATTTATGATGAAGCCTCAGCTCTCGAAGAATTAACAACGATAATTGGTGAAGCAGCCCCAAGGGGGGGTTCTGATGCTGAATCTGAATTTTCTAGCATGGGACTTCCAATCCCTGGTTTTGATTTTGAAGTTGAAGCAGAGCCTCAGGTTGTTCAAGGGTCTTCTAATGAAGGACAGCAGGGACCAGGAATGGTTGTGCCAATTCAAGAGCCTGGGAATAAAACCGAAAGAGTTCAATCTAAAACTTTAACAAAAAGAGTGCCTGCTATAGCGTCAGTCAAACGTTTACAAATCAGTATTATTCTCCAAGAAGGTGCTGCTCCAGAATTAATTGAAAACATTCGTCAAATAGTTATGGTGGCCTCTAGGTTCGATCGCACAAGAGGGGATGTCCTTAGCATTATGACAGCGTCTTTTAAGGAAAGAAGAGATGAAAAAAGCGCTGAACAAGTTTTATTAAAGAATATTGCTGATAAGTTAGAGATGCTTCAATCGGGTGAAGGAGATGATGCATTAACAAAATCTATTGAGAAGGAAATCAGCGGTCCATTGCTAGAATTAAAAGAACAACTAAATAATTTAGAACGAAGAGGTGCCGCAGATAAATTTGAGTATGAGAGAAAAACAGCATTATTACGGGACTCATTACAATTACGAGCATTAAAAGAGGAGATAACTTCATTAAAGAATGTATTATCATTCACAAATGACGCTCGCGTAGATTCGCAATTAACAAATAGAATTGCGATGCTTGATTCTGTTCAAATGGGCCTTGAGCAAGAAATGGAAAATGTAGAAAGCTCATCTGCTCTTATAATTTTGGTTTCAATTTTAGGGGCGCTTGTTGTGGTATTGCTCGTATTAGTGGTGATTTTATTATTTAAGAAAAAACAAAGCCCACAACAACCTCCAATGCCATGGCCGTATCCACCACCATTACGTAGAAAAAAAAAGCGTAAAAGTGCACCTGTAGCAAATAATGAGCCACAAGAAGATCCCGATGTTATTAGGGGTGAAATCGGTGAAATGCGACAGTCTGTAGTTTCAATGAGCGTTGGACAGCCAAAAACTGCTACTCGCATTGTTAAAGAATGGTTAGAGGATGATGTTGTTCCGGAACCTGAGCCCCCACCAGGGGAACCAGAAGAAGATGATTCTGATAAAAAGAAGAAAAAGAAGAAATAAAGAGGTCATTATATGATCACTGATATAAAAAGATTATCTGGTCTACAAAAAGTAGCTATATTATTTAATATTCTTGGAGAAGGTTTGTCAATAACCTTATTAAAAGAATTAACAAAGACTGATATACGAAAAGTTCGATCTGTTGCGCGAGATATGGATAGTGTTTCTTTTAAAGTAAAAAAACATGTCATAGAGCAATTCTATTATAGTTTTGTAAGCGAAAAATTTCAGTCTGAAGAGGGAGCAGAAGATGCGCCAAAGAAGCCATTTGCTTTTCTAGTCGATTTAACAGATGAGCAGTTAATTTCTATGGTTTTGCCAGAAGATACAAGAGTAAAGGCTATTGTCATGGCTCAGGTTGATGCTGAGAAGCGAACAAAAGTTTTAGAACGACTAGATCCAGAGGAAAAAGGTAGGGTGTTGATTGAAATGGGTACACTTGATGAAGTCCCCCTAGAAGCTGTAGTAAGTATTGCTTCAGATTTGCAGGAAAAATCACATTTTTTACCTAAAACTGTTGATTTTTCTAGGGGAGGTGGTAAAGATGTTGCAGATATTTTGGGGGGAATGGATCCAGAGGATGAATCAAAATATTTAGAAGCTATATCAAGAGACGCCCCTGCCTTAGCAGAAGAAATAAAAAAATACCATCTTAAATGGGATGATATTTTCGAATTTTTTCCTGATAATTTAATACGAGATCTTATGAACTCAGTAGAGCTTGACCTTATTGCAATGTCAATGAAAGGAATGGATGAAGAAGTGGTTACAAGAGTTAAAAATAATTTACCTCAGAAAAAACAAGCTATGTATGAACCTGTAGAAGGAGCAGTATCTAAAAGAGAAGTTGATAATGCTAGAAAAGGAATTATTCAGGCCGCAAAACAGATGGAAAAAGATGGCGTTTTTAAGTTAGAAGATTTCATTGGTGGCGGAGAAATGGTTGAGTAACAAGTTATTGTTATTTTATATAAAACCCCCATATAGGGGGTTTTTTTTTATTTAATTTCTAACATAATTAATAACATTATTTTTTATTAATGAAAAACAAGATCATAGAATTAATTTTAAAAAAATCATCAACAAACAATGACAGATTAATTGGCGTGGAAATTGAAAATATTGTATATACGAAAAGCGGAAATAGAATTCCTGTAAATCCATCTGAAGATTATTCTGCATCCGATTTATTGATTGATTTAATTAAAAATAAAAACAATAAGAATGAAAAATATGATTATTCTATGGAACCTGGAGGTCAAATTGAATGGGCATCAGCACCATATGTATCATTACATGATATTCACAAGGAATATACTAGACATTTGGAAATCTTTAGAGGGCTATTAGTTGATAATAATTTATTTACAATTGATTGTACAGTTGAACCACTATATTCGCCATCTTCTATTGAATTAGTTGATAATATTAAATATCAATTAATGGATAATCTATTTGAAAAAACAGGGACTCATGGACATTGGATGATGAAAAACACAGCTAGTGTTCAAATAAATATAGATATTCTTTCTAGAGTAGATGGTGAACAAATGGCATTTCTATCCGATTGCATAAATCCATTCGCCTCCTTATTATTTGCAAATTCTCCATTTATTAATTCGGATCCAGTTGAGGAAAATAACTTTAGACATACAATCTGGGCAAACACAGATAATACGAGATGCGGCTACTTATTTGAACATGATATTTTTTCTACAGAAAATCTCATTGAAAAATTTTCAGGTATAGTTTTAAATGCACCATCAATCTTTTCTATGGACAAAAAATATGATATAAAACGTTTTATGGGACCAATAAATAAGTGGCTCTCTTTATTAAATGATAATAATGAACTAGATGATCAAATGATTAATGCTGCTATTCATCAAATATTTACTCATGTTAGATTTAAACAAGGCATGCTAGAGCTTCGCTGCACTGACCGACCTCCGGGTGGATATGAATTTGCACCAGTGGCCTTTTGGGTTGGTATATTTGCTGATGATACCATAAGAGATAAGTTGATGGAATTATTTCTATCATGGAATACTATTGATAGAAAGCTAGCAATTAAGAATGCTGATAATTTAAATCTAGACAAAATAGGACCGCAAAAAACAAGCATGTTTGATTGGATTAATTATTTTGTTGAATTAGCATTAGAAGGCCTATCACACCGAAGCCAACTTTTATCTATTAATAATGAAGCAGATTTATTTATACCATATTTAGAATTATTCCGGAATAAAGGAATACCGGGATTATTTCGTCAGCATGAGTATATGAATAGTAATAAACCCCTGATAGAATTTTTAAAGGAACCTGCATGAAGAAACCAATTGTAGGAATAACCCCTTATTATTATGAGCATAATGGTGCTATGTGGAATGCAACAAAAGAATACTATTACGAATCTATATGGGATGCTGGCGGTATTGCTTTTACTCTTAATTACCCAAAAGACAATACTGCAATGAGTGAGATTGCAGATATTATAGATGCTTTATTGCTAGTAGGTGGACCTGATATTCCGAATGAATTATACAATGGAGAATTTCCTGAATTACTTGACTCAGATGTTATGTCAGCTGAACGTGAAATATTTGATAGAAATATATTTTCAGAAATGTTCAAGTTGAATAAACCAATTTTAGCAATTTGTGTAGGTATGCAACATATTAATGTGATAAGAGGGGGCAGTTTGTTTGAAGATTTAAATAAACAGTTAGAAGGATCAATCAATCATGGGAAATTCAATGGAGAGTGGTCAATGCATAATGTGAAAATTGATCAAAATTCTATACTAAATAAAATTGTTAATAATGATAAAATTGAAGTAGCAAGTACACATCATCAAGGCATAAGAGATCTAGGTAGTCATTTAATTCCAGTAGCTTGGTCTGATGATGGTTTAATAGAAGCCATTGAAGACTCTAAATCACCAAACTCATTTTTAGCAGTACAGTGGCACCCTGAACTAATGCCAAATAATATTGATCAAAAAAAGTTATTTAGTTGGCTTACTAGTGAAGCAAAAAATAGATCTTAACAGATCAACCCGCAACCGCCTCTTCGAATATCGCTAACAGCCTCATTTTTTGTAACAGTGTTTACACCACCAAAAAATAAATTCTTTTCATTCCATTGATTAATTTCTAACAAAGATATTCTATATTATCCATAAATGTACCATGATAGAAATTATTTCTATTTACTTACGATAATAATTAATTTCATCCAATATTTTACAGCAAATTATTGTTATGGATTCTAATTCTTTATTTAATACACAGCGTTCGGATAGATGGTGGTTCGAGCCATTATGGACAGGCGTCGGCTTCCTTTGTTTTGTTATATATACAACATGGGCAATGTTACAGGGAGATTATTATTGGTGGTCTGCAGGAGTTGAAGGTTTTGGCGGTTATTTATCACCCTTTTATTCTCCACTAATATTTATTAATCCAATAGTTAATGGAGCTGCCCCAATCGATCATAGCTGGTTTGGGTCTTGGCCCGAATGGTGGCCTAATCTTATACCCGCTTCTCCAGCAATATTAATTCTTGCTGGCCCGTTATCTTTTAGAATGACTTGTTATTATTATAGAAAATTCTATTATAGATCTTATTTTATGAGTCCCCCTGGATGTTCTGTAAAAGGCATCAGAAATAAAAAATATAAAGGGGAAACGGCATTGCTTATTTTCCAAAACCTACATCGGTTTACCCTTTATATAGCTATAGGTATTATATTTATTTTGAGCTATGATGCAATTTTATCGTTTTTTCAAGGTGGGGAATTTGGCGTTGGTCTTGGATCTATTATTTTAACAATTAATCCAATTTTATTGATTGGATATACATTTGGTTGCCATGTGTTTAGACATTTAAGCGGTGGGCACAAAGATTGTTTTACATGCCCAAATGGAAAACCAACCTTTCGTTATCAGGTTTGGAAAGGGGTTAGTTGGTTAAATGGCCGCCACATGATGTGGGCATGGATAAGCATGATATGGGTTGCCTTTACTGATATTTACGTCAGAATGGTTGCTAGTGGTTACTGGATAGATATGAATACTTGGAATAATTAGTGAATATATCTGAAATCAAAACTGTAGAACATGATGTTATTGTACTTGGAGCTGGTGGCGCAGGGCTACGTGCTGCTATAGAATGTTCTATGGAAGGTCTGAGCACTGGTCTTGTTTGCAAATCATTGTTGGGTAAAGCACATACAGTCATGGCTGAAGGAGGAGTGGCAGCTTCACTAGCCAATGTTGATACCCGAGATCATTGGAAAGTCCATTTTAGAGACACAATGCGTGGGGGAAAATTTTTAAATAACTGGAGAATGGCCGAACTTCATGCGCGTGAAGCTCCAGCGCGAGTAAGAGAACTCGAAGAATGGGGAGCTGTTTTTGACCGTACAAAATCAGGATTAATTAATCAAAGAAATTTTGGGGGCCACCGTTACCCAAGACTTGCACATGTGGGTGATAGAACTGGCTTAGAAATAATACGGACACTTCAAGATCATGGAATTCACCAAGGTATTGATATATATATGGAATGTACTGGGTTGGACTTAATTAAAGACGGTGATCGCATTAGCGGAATGGTTGGGATGTGGCGTGATAATGGAGAATTTATAATATTTAAATGTCGTGCTGTTATTTTAGCAACGGGAGGAGGAGGGAAGGCCTGGAAAATCACCTCCAATTCATGGGAATATACAGGAGATGGATACGGAATGGCTTATGAAGCTGGCGCTGAATTAATGGATATGGAGTTTACCCAATTTCATCCAACTGGGATGGTGTGGCCACCATCGGTGAGAGGGACACTAGTAACTGAAGGTGTTCGTGGGGAGGGTGGAATATTGACTAATAGTGAAAATAAAAGATTTATGTATGATAATATTCCAGGTCGTTTTGCAGCGGAGACTGCTGACTCTGAGGAAGAAGCTAATCGCTGGTTGGCAGGTGATAAAGATGCAAGAAGGCCTCCAGAACTTTTAACTAGAGATGTTGTTGCACGTGCAATACGCAAAGAAGTAAAAGCAGGAAGAGGTTCACCTCATGGCGGTGCTTACTTAGATATTGCCAGCCGTAGAAACGCTGAAGATATTAAGCGCAAGTTGCCTTCTATGTATCATCAATTTAAAGTATTAGCTGAGCTAGATATTACAAATGAACCAATGGAGGTTGGCCCAACATTACACTATTTTATGGGAGGTGTCAAAGTAGATGCTAATACCCAAATGACCCGAGTTCCTGGTTTGTTTGCGTGTGGAGAGTGTGCAGCGGGGGTACACGGCGCCAATAGATTGGGCGGGAATTCACTTTCTGATTTACTAGTTTGTGGGAAACTTGCTGGTTCAGGCGTGGTTAATTATATCAAATCAATAAATAATAATCTCAACTTAAACAATGTTGCTATTCAAAAAATTATACGTTCTGCAACCGATATTTTAAATCGTGAAAAGGGTGAAAATCCATATTTAATCCATGAAGATCTGCAAGAATTAATGCAAAATAATGTTGGAATTGTACGGACAGATGAGCTTTTATCTGAAGGACTAGATGGACTTTCCAATTTATGGAAAAAATTTAATAATGTTAAAGCTGATGGCGCGAGCCAATTCAATCCAGGTTGGCATCAAGCTATTTCCCTAAGAAACTTACTTGTGACAGCAGAATCTGTAGCTCGAGCAGCAAAAATGAGAGAAGAAAGCCGAGGAGCACATACTCGCGTTGATTTTGAAGGGGAGCGCGATGAATGGCTTCAATATAATGTTGTTATTAGCAAGTCTAATGAAGGCACGATGATCGCTGATAAGGTTATGCGGGATGAGCCCGACCCAGAGTTAAAAAGAATTGCCGAGCTCAGTATTGAAGAATTAGAAAATGAAGTATTACTTGAAAAGGGACAGTAATAGAATATGGGATTAAGAAAGTTCAAATTATTTCGCGGTGATTCAAGAGAAGGAACTATGAAAGATTTCAAAGTAGAGGTGGATCAAGGCATGGTTGTTCTTGATGTAATACACCGTATACAATCTGAACAAGTAGGAGACTTGGCCGTAAGGTGGAATTGTAAAGCAGGGAAATGTGGTTCATGTAGTGTTGAAATTAATGGCAAACCAAAATTAGCCTGTATGACAAGAATGAATGAATATAGCCTGGAAGAAACAATATCAGTTAGACCAATAAAAACATTTCCATTAATTAAGGATTTAGTTGCTGATGTCTCATGGAATTATAAACAAAATAAAAATATTGCCCCATTTACCCCGGATCCTGATAAAAAAGATAATAATGGTAATTATATTATGATGCAGGAAGATGTGGATAGAGTACAGGAATTTAGAAAATGTATAGAATGTTATTTATGTCAAAACGTTTGCCATGTATTGAGAGATCATGATAAAAAAAATGAATTCGTCGGCCCAAGATTTATGATACGATTGGCAAGTCTTGAAATGCATCCACTTGATAAAGCAGATAGAATAGAAAATATTAAGAATGATTATGGATCAGGTATGTGTAATATTACTCGCTGCTGTACTGATGTTTGTCCAGAGCATATCCAAATCACAGATAATGGCATTATTCCTCTTAAAGAAAGAGTTGTAGATCGATATTATGATCCGATTATTTGGTTGTGGAATAAATTATTTGGTAAACCAAAATAGTTCTCTTTTTTAATTAAGTTATTATTCTATTAAGGAATAAATGATTATTTTAATCTAAAATTAACGGGTATAGAAATCCACACCCCAACAGCCCTCTCCCTTTGCCTTGCGGGACGAAAACGAGTTTTCTTAATAGCCGCTACTGCTGCTTCATCTAATCCAGTATTTGGGATTCCTTTTAGAATTAAGGTATCTTGAACACGCCCTCTGTTATCAACAAAAACTTGAACAACAACTGTTCCCTCAATTCCTGCCTCTTGAGCAATTTCAGGATAAACTGGCCTAATAGATGATAAAGGTTGTGGAGGATCATCATAAGGAATAAACTTTACTCTTGGGCCTTCTGGGGGAGGAGGTGGAGCATCCCAAGCCTCAAAACTATCTAAATCAGTTTCTTCAATAGTTAAATCATCAGCAATGTCTTCATCTTCAGATTCAACAGGGACAGACGGCCTTGCAGGTGGCGGAGGTCTTTCTATTTGCTGAGTTTGAGGAATATTTTCTATAATGATCTCTTGAAGCTCAAAATCTTCAAATTCAAGTAATCCTAAATACCTAGGATAAATTAAAAATGTTAAAATTAATAGTATTATGCTAAAGAGAGTTGCAAGACGTATAATTACAGGATACTTAAACTTTAAGGATAAAATAGCTGCTTGATCTGACATTATATTATTATTCTACAGAAGTTTTGGATGAATAATTTAGCATAAGCGCATCAGCTTTACGAAGTTCAGTATGAATATCTGAAACTAAGCCCATACGAGCTGATTTATCAGCCTTTATGGAAACAGTTAATTGAGGATCAGCAGCACGCTTAGAGTACATGATATGCCTAATATTTTCAGATCGGATAAGTTTATCCTCTATAGATATCTGCCCTTGTTTTGATAGCCAAATATGAGCAGTATGCCTTTTCGATTTCAATTTTTGAATTCGTTTTGCTTTAGGTAGTTCAATATCTAAACCGGAGTATTCCCGTAAAACTGTAGTGACCATAAAAAATATTAGAAGCATAAAAATAATGTCTGGCATTGAAGCCGTTGGAATATCACTGTTAATATTTACTTTTCTATCAAGCTTCATTATTCAGCATCTGCAATAGAAATTCTAGTCGCATTCGCACGCTTTAATTGATCAATTAAAGAAACATAATCCCCATATTTTGTTTTTTCATGAGCTTTCACAGATATAATTAATTTATTATTCTCAGCTAACCTCCTACGTATTTCCTTATTTACGTCTTTTAGCGCAATGGGGTCACCTCCAAGCAAAACATTCCCCTGTGAGTTTATTAGGCAATTTAAAATATTTGTTTTTTTAATCTCTAGTTCTTCACCCTCAGCTGGCAAGATAATCCCCAGCCCTTTATCTATATCAATGGTTGTAGTTACCAAAAAGAAGATTAACAGCAGAAATGCAATATCTGCCATAGATGACGTTGGGATTTCGCCACCTTTAAACCTGCGCTTCTTACTCATTTAATTTATAAAATCTAATTTGACTTATTTTGATTCGTATAGTCTATCTAATATTTTAGCTGAGTACTCTTCCATGTCTAATATTAGTTTATCGATCATTGAAACAAAAAAGTTCTGAAATATTTGAATAATCATAGCCACAATTAATCCAAACGCTGTTGTTAAAAGAGCTTGCGAAATACCTCCCGCCACAACGGCAGGCGAAATATCATTAGCGGCTGCAATAGCATCGAATGCGTTAACCATCCCTGCTACCGTACCAGTAAAACCAAGCATAGGAGCTATAGTAATTACGGCATTAAGCCAAATCATATTTTTTTCTAAAAATGACATTTCTAAAGATGCAGCGTTAGCTATAGCTTTTTCAGCCTCTTCTAAACCTCTACCGATTCGCGATAGGCCTGCACTAAATATTTTCGCAACAGGACCTTCTGTATTTTTACACAGCTCTAGAGAAGCTTCCACGCCATTATTATTAAGAGTTTCTTCAACATCTTCAAAAAACTTGGATGTATTGATTGATGATGAAATAAGCGAATAAAATCTTTCACCAACAATTCCAAATCCTGCAAGAAGCAAAATTAATATTGGCCACATGAATGGGCCACCATTAATAAAATATTCTACCATATTATTAAACCTCCGTTAATATTGTTCAATTCCATTTCTTTTACCTCTAAATATTTAAAATATATTAATAAAAAAATGAATAGGGGCGAATTTAATTTAATTTTTTTGTCTATCCATAAGCTTTTAGATAACCGCACAAATTCAATTTTTAGATAAAATTATCAAATTCTTAAAAAATTTAGCTCCCTTTAATTTCATTAAATCAATTTTTAGATAAAAACTCTTCTGCTTGATCAAAATATTTTAGGGCCTCTGTTATTTGATTATCTTGCATTAGCCTAATGCCCCATTGCATATCTTTTCCCCATTTTGCCCCAGCAATTTCAGATTTAATCATATTTTTTATATATGATTCATCAATTGAAATTTTAGAAGTATCAGAATTTATTTCTAGTTCAATCAAATAATTTAAAAAATTAGCATAATTTGAATCATTAACCTTCCATGATTCTTTGAAATTTTCAAAATTATTTAGTGAATCTCCATATTCAGAAACAAATTTTGTACCCCAATTAAATAGCGGCCTTTTTTGACTGCCAATTATTTTTTGAGTATTTTTATTTAAATTTAATTCATATGGTATATATTCATCAGGAGTAATGCCGCCTCCCCCGTATACAACCCTACCTGCTCTAGTCTTATATTTGGGACGAAGTTCTTTTAATGAATCAATTATAGCTTCTCTATTTTTTTTGTACAATTCAGAATAATACTCCCGTGTATTTCCATCTTTAAAAGGCCTTTGAATTAATCGTCCACTTGGCGTGAAATAACGAGCTATTGTTACCCTTATAGCAGATCCATCACGCAGTCCAAGCTGTCTTTGTACTAACCCTTTACCAAAACTTGTTTCACCTATTATTAATCCTCTGTCAAGATCTTGAACTGCTCCAGCAACAATTTCACTAGCACTGGCTGAACCTCTATTTAGTAAAATTATTAATGGGTAATCTGATCTCCCTTTAGAAGGTTTTGCCATAAAGACTTCATTGGTATTGTTGTGTTTGCCAATCGTATATACAAGAGTATCTCGAGATGTTATAAACATATTTGCTATTTGAGCAGCCTGTTCCAAAAAACCTCCGCTATTGTTTCTTAAATCCAAGATCATACGTTTCATACCAAGATTATCTAATTTCTTTATCGCATTTTTCATCTCTTCTGATGATGTTGCTGTAAATCTTGTTAACCATATATATCCAGTTTTATCATCCAGCATTAGGGATGCGCGAACACTATAAATGGGAATTATATCTCTAATTATTGTAACAGGGAACGGTTCCTCGCCTATCCTAGCAATTGTTAAGCCAACACTTGTTCCCTTTGGCCCACGTAAAGTTTTCATTACTTCATTTTTAGAAATTCCGTAAGCATCTTTACCATCTATTTCAATTATTTTATCACCGGGATGAAGTCCAACTCTTTCTGATGGACTATCAGCTACAGGAGCTATTACAGTTATATATCCATCTAATATATCAAACTCAATTCCAATGCCTTGAAATTTACCACGGAAAATTTCATCGATTTCTTCTTGTTTTTTAGGCGGTATATATACAGAATGTGGATCAAGCTTTTCCATAAACCCATGAAAGGCACCATCCCATATTTTATCTAAATCAACATCGTCATAATAATATTCGTTAACATATTGTATCATTTGATTAAAAATTCTGAATTTATTTTCAATAATACGGTAAGTGTCCTTGGTTGCAGAATAAAGGTGACGAACAGAAGGAAGAGTAATAATTATAGTAATTATAATTACTGTTGTGAGAAAAGAAAAATTTACATGGGATTTATATGATTTTTTCATGATTAGTTAAAATTAATATGGTCTAATTATAAACCAAAATATATCATTGTTCTGAATGAAAGTGCAGATAAAGCAGATTTTGGTGAATCACTAATTTGAAAACGATCATTTAGCTTCCATTGTCCGGCCTGAATAATGCCCTTATTATATCCGATGCTTATTCTGAGGCCAACCCGATCTGTTATTTGCCATTTAACAGCCATATATGGTTGAAAGTTAAAAAATGATCCACTCAAATTTGTCATGCCAGTACTAATTGATATTGGTGGTAAATATGAATTTTGTAAATCTTGAATTTCTTGCTCAGTATTAACTTCATATATAAGATTATTATTTTGAACATACCCATAATTGTTATTAAAACTCGAATCCCATCTTGGGGTGCCAGTATTCTGATCGACTGAAATAATGGTTCTTCCAATTCCAAACATAGCTCCGCTAGCAACTTCCAGATCTCGAAAAATTGGAACTACATATTCCAGGGTTACTGCACTTATCATAAAGGTAAACTTTGCTTCAACTGTTGGGACAAAAATCCCACTGTAAGACTCAGTTATATCTGCATTATATTGAGGATCCCCACCTTGAGCTGGGGTTATAGTATCTTGAATTCCAGCTAGTCCATTATTATCTATAGCAAGAGTAACACTTAATGCATTACTTATTCTGGAAGCTCCAATACCGGCATATCCCCCCAATCTCCATCTCCCGGAAATTTGTGTAAAACCTTCTCCACCATGAACAACAAAAGGGTCATTAAAATCATCGGGGTTAAGCCCCACTTTTTTTAGTTGGTTTGTGCCTGGTATTGAATCTAGCATCATATACATGGGACTATACCCTATCCCTCCGCCAAAATAGTCTTCCACAGGGTAGAGGTCACTTTGTGCGCTAACTAATAATGGAATAGAAAGAATAAGTACTTTATATAGTTTCATTATGCCTTCAGATTGCAATCGTATCAAATTTTAACTTTGGAAAGTTATCCTTTACAATTCCAATTTGGTAGCGAAATGTTTATAAAAAAGAAAGAACAATTATTTACATATTTACTTAATAATATTAAAATTATATATGATAATTAGATATTAGACGGTTGATATTATATTATTGTATATTCTAGTATAGAAATCAATGTACAATTGTTTTCGCACAAAGCCTCGGAAGGCACTAAGGAATAATTTGCGAGGGCTGATTTTGCTATTAGCCCTACCCCTATCTTTGTGTCTTTATGCTCAGCCAATTAAGATTATAGGGACTTATGATCTTAATAAAAATAATCTCAATGAAATTCTGATATTAAAAGATGGTGGGATACAATATGTAGAAATTGATGATGATAGTAATCATCAAGAACTATGGTACTATCATCCTAATGGAATAAGATCCGCCTCAATAGTTGATGTAGTAATAGCAAACATTAATCAAGATCCTAAGCCAGAAATAATTGCAATAATATCCTCCCCATCAATTATTTCGGATAAAAAAACTCCTTGGCTTGTAGCATTCAAGTGGACAGGAAGAAGGTTTTCTTCGGTTCCTATGGAACTTTTTGATTTCCCTGGTGAAATAGATTTTTTACGTCCTTCAAATATTAATTTTCATCAGGAAGATTCCCTGTCTATGTTTGCAGTGTCTTTCGGAAGCCCTTCTAGAAAGGCTGCAATTTTTAATTTAGTAGAGGATTTTGGAACCCTATCTATAAATGAGCCTAAAATTATTCAACCAGAAATATTAAAAAATGGTTATGGTAGAGTTTATACAGCCTTACTAACAACAAATAACGGTGAAATGATATTAATTTTTAGCAAAGAAAATAATATACTTAAAACAGGAATATTTTCTGTTAATGATGGATCAGAAATTTCATCAGATTTACTTGTTTTAGAAGACAAAGAAAATCTATATGCACCAGACATATGGGTGTATGATATTACTTATAATGATGAAGAAGGAGTCTTATTACCATTTCAGAATGATGAGGTTTTGATGCTATCTTATTTGGATAATAAACTATCTTTAAGGCAATCTGAATATTCAGGAAAAGGTTTGTTTAATATTCCCGACACATCATCATCAGAAGTGATAAATAATACTATTTTAAAAAGGATTGAATCGGGATTATATAAAATACTTGATGAGGAATTATCTACTGAATCTTCAATTGATCAAGCAGCAATTGATTCCCTCATAAGCAATATTTCTAAAGTAGATTCAATATTTGTTGGTGATTCTACAAATATCCCGGCGACAGTTGATTCCGCTGGAGGATTTTATAGTTTTCAATGGCTAGTAAAGCCACCAGTGGGTACAGTCTATAAGCCCCATACTGGGAAAATTAATTGGATCCCAACCGATAATCAAACAGGAGAAAATATTTTTGCTTATCTTTCTCAAATAAGATTGGGTGAAAAAGTTCTTAGTGTATCCACCCCATTTGGTAAACAACATCAAATAATGCCAATATTATCTGATTCCCTTTTTGCATTTAAACTTTTTGTAAAAGATACATTAGCCCCTATTATAAAATACGTTCCAGATGAATTTATAATTCCTGAAAATAGAACAGCATCAATAACGCTAGTTACTAGGGATAGCGCTATTTCTAGATATCATTTTGATGGCGAACATTACTTCGAATTAGATGTAGGCTATGATTTATTTAAAGATAATTCACAATCTGTACTTACTACAAGCATTAGATCTAATCTTTCCCTAGTGGATAGGTCTGTTTCTTCAAGATTATCGTTTATACGAGAGAATATACCCGATAGTTCTCTTACAACAATATCCATGGATCACGACTTAATTAACAACACTTTAAATATAACAACATCTAATACATATGACTCTATTCCACAATCATATAGTCCTGAAGACTGGAATCCAGATTGGTATCTGTATCCTAATTATGTATTTAATGGATTTCCTCAAACCCTCTCTATGGATTCTATTAATAATAATTTACAATTCAAGATAAATGAAGATTTAAAAGCCCATCCTTATACTAATATTTCTGTAACTGTACCGTTAGGCGAAAATTTTTATACAAGCGCCTTTTCATTTCCAAATGAAATTTATATAAAGACTATAGATGTTATTATTACGGTGGATTCATTATCTAGAAAATCTATTACAGCAACCTATGAATTCTATGGAAAAGTTTCTGCCAATTCTTTAGCTGGGGTTTTCGATTTGAAAGATCGAGTAAGGTTTAATAAACAATTTCTAGAAAGCAAAAAACTATTAAAAAGCACTAGTTTACAAACCTATACAACAAGTGACGATACTTCTACAATAGACTCTTCTATTACTGATTCATTATCTTCAGATTCAACTTTACAAAATAATAATGTAGTTACACAAGACAGCGCAGCTGTACTGCAGGGCGATTCTACCAGTGTAGTTGACCCGGACAGCGCAGCTGTACTGCAGGGCGATTCTA
>JAPYRG010000002.1:69916-97191 GCA_029936965.1 Fidelibacterota bacterium | reverse complement strand
CAGCTGTACTGCAGGGCGATTCTACCAGTGTAGTTGACCCGGACAGCGCAGCTGTTAAAATAGAATAAAAATAAATGACCTATAAATATATTATCACGTTTTTCTTTTTATGTTCTGTAGAAATTGGTCTATCTAAGGAACTAAAAATAATTGATATGGAAGGAACGTATGATTTAGATGGTGATGGTCAATATGAATTTGCTGCATTAGAGTATAACAGATTAAATGGACATACTATTTCTATGATACGTTATTATGAGATAGATATTGATGGGTATCAGAATTTATCTTGGGAATTAGAAATGCCGGATGGATTATTGGGAAGTTTTGTAGGAGTAAAGCTAGCTGATATTATTGGAGATGGCATACCAGAGCTTGTTGCTGTTGCAAATTTATCATCTAATGGAGATGAAACAATATTGCAACCAATAATATTTTATTATCAATGGTATGATGATGGTTTTTCTGAAACCCCCTCTGGATATTTAAATATTGGAGATCAAAAAGATTTTGTTAGATGTCATAATTTTGATCTTATTGACTTGGATAATGATGATGCTCAAGAAATATTATTATCTCTTGGAAGCCCAATGAGGGCATTAGCTTTAATTGATGTTAGCAGTGAGGGCGATTTGATTATGATAGAGCGCTTAGAGCCAACCGCATTAAGCACTGGAGTAGGTTTTGTGTATGGTAAATCTATTGATTGGAATAATGATGGATATGATGAAATAATTAGTTTTAGCCCTGAGGGTAATGTTCTAAAAATTCAACCATATTTTAATCGTAATGGGACACTGGTTTTAGGAAACGCTAAACAAGAAATAATAACGGGAATAAACGGACTTTTGCCCAGGTCTATAGTTGTTTCTGATTGGGATTCTGATGGATTTAAAGATATTCTTTTGCCTTTTCAGTCTGGACATGTAGTTGCTATGACGTTATCTCCAGCAACTGTCGCAGTCGATGTTTTGCCTATTGATGCAGGCCCTTTATCTGATATGAGCGTTGTTGATATTAATTTAGATAACGTTAATGATCTATTCCTTGTTTCTGGAGAAATGAATATGATAACTATGGCTATAGGATCTTTGGATACAGTTGGGTTAAAAACTAGCTATTTTACTTTGGAAACTGATACAGCTGAGGCACAGGTTTTTAATATTATTCCTATTACTGAAAAGGGGGTATATACTGGATCCATAGTTGCTTCAAGCTGGAACGGTCAAGTAAGCAATGTTTTTTTAACGGAAATTGGTAAGGTTGAAATTAATATTCCATCTCCAGATGAAGAAGATGTCATAACTGCTTTAGATGAACAGATTGATTTAATAGATCTATTTCCAGAAATTAAACATGCTATGGATTTGCCAAAGCTCCCTAAGCCTCCTGTTACCACTGGACAGATGTTGCCAAAAGATATTTTACCTAGACATATTTTAACTGAAAACCAACTTTTTACTTATAAAATACCTGAGGATGCAGCTCGCCAATTTTATAGTTTTCGTTGGCTAACTCCTCCACCTAAGGGAATGTTTTTTCATTATGAAAGTAGATCTATTCAATGGGTCCCTGATGATACACAGTTGGGAGCCTATAAATTAGGATATAGAGTAGAGATGAAAATAGGGGAATCGGTTTCATTAGAAGCAACCATTCAAGATTCACTATTAACATACCAGATGATCCCAGAATTAGAAGGAGATGATGAATATTTGTGGATTTATGTTAATGATCCACCAAAATTTGTAACCAAACCTGTTTTAACAGAATTTGTTGCGAACTCTACATTCGCTTATAGCCCTGTAGTAGCAGATAGAAATATTGATAAAAACATTAGATATTTTCTCGAATTTGCTCCAGATGATATGATTCTAGGTGAAAATGGTAGCTTAGTTTGGAAAACAGACAGTGCAGATGTAAATGTTTATGATGTAAGGCTTATTGCCACAGATGGATTTGATCGCGATATACAAGAATTTAAATTATATGCAAGAGCTGGTGTGAAAATTATTTCAAGCCCACTTGTTCATTTAAAAGTGAATGAACCTTATCAATATCAAGTAGAAGTATGGAGGCCTGAATTATCTCAAGAAATCAAAGTTAAATTGCTTCATGGCCCGATTGGTATGTTAATTAATAAAAATAATTTAATTAATTGGACACCAGAGACCACTCAGTTAGACTCTCAATATTTTGCTATAGAAGCTAGCCATGGCGTTGCAAAAGATACTCAAAATGTGATAGTATTTGTTAATCATCCACCTATTATTTCTTCTGCACCACCACTTATAAATGTGGTCAATGTTGGATCAACTTGGGATTTTCAATTAGAAATTTCTGATCCAAATATGGCTGATAAATTAACTATTACATCATTAGAATTGCCGGAGGGAATGAGAATAGACCCTTTTACATGGAGATTACGTTGGGATCCGACAGATGAAGAACTTGATTTTTCACATATGAGGCTAGAGATTACAGATGGAAAGGAAACATATTTTATAGATTCAGACTTTTATGTTAATGCTCCTATAAAAATAGTATCAGTCCCTCCTATGACAGCTAATTTAGGGGAACCCTATCAATATAGGATATTGAATTCGGATAAAAATAAGAGCGCCTTGCTTCCTTATGATAAGACTATACGCATAGATGAAATTAATTCAGTTAGAATCTACTCTATTGATATAACTGATGATGTTTATCAAGAAAATATCGGAAGGTATATTGGTGAATGGGAAAGCGCTGAGGAAATTTATTTAACAGATAACGACAAGCCTGAATCAAGTGCTTTTTCAAGATTAAATGCAAAAAAATATGTTAATAATATTTTTTGGGAAAATGAAAGACTTTATATATTAATAAAGACGGTTGATGATAGAACGATAGGGATAAAAGATCTTTTATGGGAATTTTTTCAGGGATCAAAGGGTAAACCGCCAAAGGTTATTGTTGAAAGATTAAGTCCTATAAAATATACACTCCTAGAATTTCCTGATGGGATGGAAGTTGATGAGTATTCAGGTATAATTAATTGGACACCGGGTCCCGAGCAACATGATTCTCATACAATAAAACTTCTAGTTTCAGATGGATATATGAAAGATGAACAAACCTATGAAATTTATGTAAACCATAAACCTGTAATTGTATCTAATGCCCCTAAATCAGCTTTAGTAGATGAAGTTTATAGATACCAAATTCAAGTTGAAGATAAAAACTCAAATTCTGAATTAGGTTATGAGCTTTTAAAAGCACCACAAGGTATGCAGATGACAGAAGATGGTAAAGTTGTATGGATACCTCGGGCGGCACAAATAAACAATCATTTGTTTACAGTGCGAGTTACAGATGGTTATTCTGAGGATGTTCAAAAATCGCAGGTTTTTGTAAATATTCCACCTTCTATTATTTCTATTCCTAAACCCGTTGCTCTTACCGGATATGAATATACGTATAAATTAGTGGCAGAAGATTTGAATAAGGATAAGATAAAATTTAAACCAATTAAACTCCCAAAATATTCTACATTTAATAAACGAACTGGTTTAATACAATGGCGCCCAAGGAATAATCAGCTTGGGCCAAACGACGTAATTATTGCAGCTATAGATGAAAGAGGGGCTACAACTGCTCATGAGTTTAAAATACATGCCTTTGAAAACCCAAGTGCAAGACAATTTGTTAATACAGGGTGGCCACTTATGTTAACTTTTGTAGGAATGATGTTTGCTTGGGGAGCAGCCCAAATCTAATTAAGATCAAGTTTTTGTAATATACTATCTAAGCATAATTTTGATATTGAAAATTGCATTGGCAATGCAAACAGCTTATTAATAATATTTTTATTAGCATATTTCAGTTTAATTAAATCTTTTTCTGTGGTAATAAGAAAATCAGGATTATAATTTATAATCTTATTTTCAATAAGACGGAAGTCATCATTTTTATATTCATGATGGTCATTAAAAGTGATATGATCAATAAAATCTATATTTTGCATTTTTAGCGTTAATTCAAAACTTAATGGGTCCCCAATTCCTGAGATAGCTAATGCTCGTTTATTTTTCATTTTTGCTAAGTTAATTTTCTCTCCATTAATATCTAATAAGTTATTAGATGGTTCATATTTGCTATGATAGTGATTTATATTTAATGATCTTAGTTTATTAATAATAAAACTTGATGGAGCTTTAATGTTCATTTTAGTTACTATTACAATATCAGACCTTTTCAAGTGTTGCCATGGTTCCCGTAATAATCCATACGGTAATAATTTGTAGAGATGATTTGGTTGATTTGCATTAATTAAATTTATATCCAGATCTCTATTTAATGATCGGTGTTGAAAACCATCATCTAAGATGATTAATTGTGGTTTATATTTATTATATAAATACTTACCCCCCCTATATCTATTATTATCGATAACGATTGGTATGTTAATTAATTTCTGTGAAATTAAAACCGGCTCTTCACCAAAATATTTCCAATTTTTTTTGTTTGAAATTTCTGATTTTAAGTCAATGGTTCCTTTTGAATTCCTTCCATACCCTCGACTTAAAATACCAATTTTAAATCCTCGATTTTTTAAAAATTCTGCAAAAAATATTACAGCAGGCGTTTTTCCAGTTCCACCTGTTGTTATATTTCCAATGCTAATAACTTTACATGGAAGATTATATGAAACGAATATTCCTAAATTATAAAAAATATTACGCCAAAATATTATAACCCAATAAAATAGGGATAAGGGGAAAAGGAATATGCGGAATTGAGGGTTGTAAAGAAAACTATACAAGAACACGTTTATCAACTAATAATTCTAAGTTATCCATTGCTTCTTTAATTATAGATAAGCATTCATCAAAAGATTGTTCTTTATCAAAATATATAGGATCTCCATATATAACTTCAATGCGACCAAAAGGTTTCGGGATATAAAAAGTATCCCAATTAGTAAATCCCCAATGTTTTGTACAATGTGCTGCAGCAGGAATAATAGGCGAACCAGTAAATTGTGCGGCCTTAACAACGCCAGCTTTAGGTATTTTAGCAGGACCTTTTGGCCCATCTGGAGTTATTGCGACTAATGAACCTGGAATATTTAAAGCATTAACTATGCCTTCTAAAGCCTCTTTTCCTTTATTGGAGCTTGATCCTCTTATAACTTTCCATCCTATATCTAGGCATATACGAGAAATGATTTCTGCATCATTGTGCGTCCCTGCAACAGCATAATATTGTTTTTTTGATAATTGTTTTACAAAAGTTAAAACTCTACCATGCCAAATTGAAATTATTACCGACTGATTATTATTAATTAAATTCTTATAATTATTCTCACCTTCAATGCGCCATTTATTTGTATTATACAATAATAATAGAATCCATTTACCTAATTTAGATAGTAAATATAATTTTATCGATTTCATATAGGTAATCTTTTTATTATCTCTTGAGCGCCTCTATCATAAACCCCAGGGATTCCTAAGGTTCGTCTTACTTGATCATATCCTAATAGCATATTCTTTCGTGATGAAGTATTATTTAATAGCGGGATAATTGCGGTTGCTAGATTATTTACTGTCATATTATTTTGTATAAATTCTGGTACTATCATTTTATTTGCAATCAGATTTACTATACATGCATACTTCACATTTGACATATTTTTGGCTAATAACCATGTTAGGCTGGAAAAACGATAAAAGGTAACTATTGGAATATCTAGAACTGCTGATTCTAATGTGGCTGTACCAGAGGCTACTAATGCTGCATTTCCGTACTGTAGTGCTAATTGAGGGTGCTCTCTTTCTATTTTAATAAAATTGGGAATATTATCAATGGTAACGCCAGGCGCTTTCCCAAGTATAACGTTTAGATTAGGAATATCTAACATTATTTTTTCAATTGTCTTGATTAAAATTGATAAATGCTGCTTTACTTCCTGCTGTCTACTCCCTGGGAAAATTGATAATATTTTATCATTGGGATCTAAGTCATGCTTTTTATAAAAATCTAAAGATGAATTTGGATATTTTAATTCTATAAATGGGTGCCCTATAAAGCTGGTCTTAACATTGCGCTTTTCAAACCATTCTTGTTCAAAAGGAATAATTGATAAACATTGATCTACGTTATCTCTTAAAATAGAGACTCTTTTTTCTTTCCACGCCCATACTTGTGGTAAGATAAAATATGTAACAGGAATACCCAATTTTTTTGATTCTTTTGCTAAGCGCAAGTTAAAACCTGGATAATCAACTAAAATAATACGTTCAGGTTTATTCTCTTTTATCCAATTAATTGTTTTACCCATCACACTCATCATAAATGGCAGATGCTTTATAACCTCAATAAATCCAACAATTGCTAGCTTATTGATATGTTCAATAATCTGAACACCTTCTTTTTCCATTCGATCGCCACCATGACCGTAAAATTCAATGTGTTGATTATATTTTTTTATATGCTGCACTAATTTAGATGCGTGCAAATCCCCAGATTCTTCGCCAGCTACTATAAACACTTTATAAGAATTATTATTTTTCATTTTAAATAGTGTATAAAATATATAATCAGCATTAATAAAATTATATTTTGAAGGGTCCTTTTTTCGGTTTTTATTGTTTTTGAAAATTTTATTGGTACATGTTTATCTTGATTTTTCCATGATGATAATCGAGGGAATAATATTGGAACATTATTCATATAATTTTTGTATTCTTTTCCAAAAATATCAATTAACGTATTTTGCTCTAGATTAATAATTAAGTAATACTGTATGATAAAAAAGGCCCATGTTATTATTAACATGGATAAAATATTGAGCGAACCTGCTATAAACACAACCCCAGAATAAATAATCACATTTCCTATATATAAAGGATTTCTTGTATAGCTATATGGACCCGATGTGCATAATGATGGAGCTCCAACCTTTGTAGTTCTTGTGACTCCTCCTGCATATCTCACTGCCCACATACGGAGAGATTCCCCAATAGCTATTAATATAAATCCTATTAACATATTTTGAATCTCTGGATGAGAATTATATAATATATATAGAGCTAAAGGAATAGGCGTATAACTTCTATACTTAAATAGTAAATTACCTGTGTTCATCAATGGAGATCTTCACGTATCATCTGATCAATTTTTATTGCTAATTCCAATGCATCCTTTGCTGCAGCGCCATCAACCATTGGCTTTGACATACCATTTATACTATCAGCAAAATTTTCAAGTTCAGCTTTTAATGCATCAAAAGATAATATTTTAGGTTTTTCATATATAATGTGTTTTTTCTTTCCATGATAGTCAAAATCAACATCTTTTATTGCAGTTATATTTTTTTTGTTTTTCTCAACAATGCTATAGACCTCTGTTAATCCAATTAATAAATCAATTGTAATATAGAGATCTTGTTGAAATATTTTGATTTTTCTCACATCGTTTTGAGCCACCCTACTTGATGTTACATTAGCAATTGTGCCATTTTTAAATCGAATTCTTGCATTAGCAATATCTATTGAATCAGTTAATATTGATATGCCATTGGCATAAATTGTTTCTATATCGCTGTTTACTAAAAACAATAATATGTCAAGATCATGAATCATTTTATCTAAGACTACTGGAACATCTGTACCACGAATATTATAGGGAGCCAGCCTTTGTATTTCTATATACTTTGGTTTTAGCGTGTAATTATTTAGCGGAATTAATGCAGGGTTAAATCTTTCAATATGACCAACTTGAATTATCACATTATTTTTAATTCCTAATTTTATCAGTTTTTCAGCATCGTTTACAGATTTAGCTATTGGTTTTTCAATAAATATGTGTTTTTTAGCTTTAAGACAATTATATGCAATATCATAATGTGTTTCTGTAGGGGTAACTAATGAGATTGCATCACATGCTTCAATTAATTTATAGATATTATTGTATAGTGGAACACGGTGCTTTTTTCCGATTGAATTAGCCCTTCTTTCATCAATATCATGAATTCCAATTAATTTAAAACTATCAATTGATTTTAAATGGTTTACATGATGTTTTCCTAAGTGACCAACGCCAACGACACCAATATTAATTTTCTTTATAGTTTTATTCATTATTAAAAAAAGATGCTAACTCAAATTAAGTATTAAAATCTTTTATATGTTAAAAGAAACTAATTGTTCATTAAATAAAATAAATAATACATCATTTCGAAATATCTTGTTTTTTGGAAGAATTACATTCAATTTTTCAACAGAATTCCAAGCATGGTAAACTATAATTACAAAGATTATCCCGTTTGCTAATGGCCGATAATATAAAAACTGGTATTGGATTTATCATTCCAACTGCCTCGTTAATTGGCTTTGTTCTATCTATTTTATCAAGTGCCTATTTTAATGGTATTATTTTTATTATAGCAGGTATGATAGTATGGATGCTCTATATACTTGTTGTTGAATCAACTACACCAGCTTTAATGGGGAACATTTTAATCCTTTTTGTTGTTTTATTATCCTTAGCTATTTTTCTAAACTATGGCCTATCACAAAATATTTTTGGCGGTTATGAACTAAAATCTGATGGTTCATTAATAGCTCTTCTCGTTTTATTTTTTGGCGTGTTAATTGCTATGGTTTTCCGGGAATATATTTCAGCAGCTCCAGCATCTTCATTAAGCTCAGAGGACCTAGCTTTAGTTAATAGAGCCTTAAAAAAATCTGAAAATATTGATCAAACAAAATCTGATCCAAAAGTTATTGTGGTAAAGCAAGAAACGTCTAAAGAAGAAGATGAAGAAGATGAAGAAGAATGGGATTATTCCCAAATGTATGCATATCCACCTGATTATTATGATGATGATGAATACGAAGATGATGAATATGAAGATGATGAATAAAATATTATAGCTTTATAGATAAATCGAAGTTAATTCCCCCTTTCATTTTCAGTCATAGCTATAACAATATTTGTACTACCGATAAATGCTTTATGTTGTTCAATCGACGATTTAACAAAATAATATAGTGTGAGCACATAAGATATATGAAACCACCATTCATTTACTTTACCTAGAAAAAATGCTCCATCGATAATTACAGTAATCATAAATAATATAGTTACTGCAAGAGTCGGTGGATATAACCTTCTTTTAATAGAAAGAATGCCCTTATAAAATTTATTATCTTTTGATAGCGTGTAATCTTTTATATTTACTCCAGTACCAACAAAAAAGAAAATAATCAAAGTTTGAGTAGCAATAAAAATTAAGCTGACAAATAAATCAAATGAAATATGTTGTGTAGGCCAAATATTAACATAGTGGTTTATACCAATTAATATTAAACCGGCACCGGAAAGAAAAATTAATACATATGATGTTATCATAAAAAACCACATAAAAAAAACCTATACATTGAAATGGAAATAAATACAATCTCCATCACATACAACATATTCTTTACCCTGGAGCTTTGCCAGCCCAGCTTCTTTCACGGCTTTTTCAGACCCAAGTTTTATTATATCGGTATATTTAATTACTTCAGCCTTAATAAATCCTCGCTGAAAATCTGTATGTATTGTACCAGCTGCAAATGGCGCAGTGGAGCCTTTTTTTATAGTCCAACTTCGTACTTCTTTCGGTCCCGCCGTAAAGAAAGTTTCAAGACCTAAAAGATTAAATGCTGATTTAATGAGCTTATTCAATCCTGGCTCAGGTAATTTATATTCTTTAAGAAAGATTTTTTTTTCGTCTTCAGATAAGACTGCAATTTCTTGTTCAAGCTTGCTGCATAGCGAAATAGAAATATCGCCCCCCTTTTTTGCGTATTCAGATAATTTATTATTTAAATCACTTATTTCATTATTTACGATATCAGATTCACTCACATTGGCAATATACATAATAGGCTTATACGTTAGTAAATTTAGTTCTCCGATAATTTCTATTTCTGCACTATTTGTAGTAAAAGTTTTAGCTTTATTTCCATTATTACAATGATCTAATAGAGAACTAATTAATGAAAATTTTATCTGATTATTTTTATCTCCGGATCTTGCAAGTTTTTCTGTTTTTCTATATTGTTTTTCAAGTGTTTGTATATCAGCTAAGATCAATTCAGTTTCAATTATTCCAGCATCTCCAATAGGATCAATTTTCCCAGACACATGTGTTATATTTTCATCTTTAAAACAACGCACTACATGAATTATTGTATTTACTTGGCGTATCTGTCCTAAAAATTGATTACCTAATCCTTCACCTTTACTTGCGCCCTCTACCAGACCAGCTATATCTGTAAATTCAACAGTTGAGTTTGTAACAAGATTTGGGTTATAAATTCTTTTTAAAGAGCTTAATCGTTGGTCAGGTAATTTCACAACCCCTACATGAGGGTCAATTGTACAAAATGGATAGTTTTCTGTTGGCACATTTGAAGATGTTAAAGCATTAAACAGTGTAGATTTTCCTACATTTGGTAGCCCAATTATTCCACAACGTAAAGACATTAAATAATAATATTAACTTATATAAATTATTAAAAGGGGTCTAGAGATGGGTCCATGCCCATATCCCAGACTAGTTTTTCAAATAATCCAACCTGTAGGTCTTTTGCAAAATATATCTCTTTATTTTTTACTGACAGGCTAGCATCTCCCCATGCCATAAAAGTTGGTTTTTTAATAAATTTTCTGATATGTATCGTATATGTTATAATTTTATGGTATGGTCTTACTTGACCTTTAAATTTTAATTCTTTTACACCCAAGGCTCTGCCTTTTCCTTTCCCCCCACCCCATGATAGAAAAAAACCAATTAATTGCCAAAACCCATCTAACCCTAAACAGCCAGGCATTACAGGATCATTTATGAAATGGCATTCAAAAAACCAATCATTCTCAGATATATCTAGCTCAGCTTTTATATAACCTTTTCCATAGTTTCCACCTGTTTCTGAAATTTCTAGGATACGATCTATCATCAACATTGGTGGTAATGGCAATTTTCCAATACTCTTATCAATGAATTGTCCATTAGCAATTTCTAATAGATCTTTTTTGTTAAATGAAGACTTACGACTCATAGTTCACTAATATATTAATTAGGAATTTATATAAGAAACTTAGTTTCCATATTACTCTTTTCTAAATTCAATATAATAAATAATGGAGTTTTTATGTCAGAATGGGTTTTAATATTAGGTTGTTCAACTGGGCACGGGGGCGCAACAGCAAAACGATTAGCAAAAGATGGTTATGGAATTATTGGATTTCATCTTGATCGCGGAGAGGTTAAAAAAGAAGCTGAATTATTAAAGGAAGAAATATCAAAAATAAACGATGGGAAAGTATTTTTTTGGAACATAAATGCGGCTTCTATTGATGTTATGGATGAATATATTCCTAAAATAAGTGAGATAACCAATGGACAGTCAATAAAACTACTCCTCCATTCAATAGCTTTTGGAACAACAACAAACTTTTTTTCTGATAAGCCCGTTACTCAAAAACAAATGGATATGACTGTTCATGTTATGGGCAATTCTTTATTATACTGGACACAAAAATTATTTAATATGCAATTGCTAGGAGAGGGATCACGAATTTTAGGATTAACAAGTGAAGGTAATTATTTAGCCATGGATGGATATGGCCCTGTAAGTGTAGCAAAAGTTGCAATGGAAGCTATAATAAGACAAATAGGTTGGGAACTTGGGAGATACGGTATAACAGCAAATTCTTTACAAGCTGGCATTACGCCAACAAGGGCTCTTACAAAAATAACCGATAATTGGGAAGATTGGATAGAAAAAACAAAGAAACGTAATCCAATGAGAAGAACCACTACCCCCGGTGATATAGCAAATACAATTTCTTTATTATTAAAGCAAGAAGCTGATTTTATAAATTGCTCTATTATTTATTGTGATGGTGGAGAACACCGTTCTGGTACATTTTAGTAAAAGTTTAGATATATTTCCTAAGCTTATGAAGAGTCGGAAGGTTTGTTTAACCTTATTTGCTTTTTTATCAAGTCTACTAGTTCATGCACATCATTATTTGGTTGCAATTGGAAGCTAGACTCTGCAGCATCTAGTGCGAACTCCCACCATCCTTTTTTTGTATACATTAAAGCTAAATGATAATGTGCAGTAGATAAACTATTATATTCTTCTCTACTTAGATTTTGAGTTGACTCAGGATAAAGACGTATAACTTCACGATATTCAGATATTGCTTCATCGTACAAACCTTTAGAATTATACCATTTTGCTAATTCCAAATGTCTATTTGGATCATTATCCGCACAGCTATACAGCGCCATCAAGATGACCGAGGTAATGATGATTTGGTATGATTTAAGCCTAAACATCTGCGATTGACTACGGTATAATTTCAGCTCTGTCCTATTCGAAATGCAAGTAAAAATATATTATCTAATATTATAAGATATAATTTGCTTTTTATCCATATTGCTTGGATCATCTACAAAAAATATCATAGTGAGTATTCCTGTTAATAAAAATACACCAATTCCCATCAATATAATTTCCATACTAATGATAGTACTAATACTTCCAACAATTGCAATCGCTAAAAAAGTGAATGGCGCTAAAGCTGTATCCGTTAAAGCCATATAAATTTTATTATCCCCACCATCTGCAAACTTATATATCAAATTCATAGCTGATGGCATAAATGCTCCTAATCCAAGGCCAAGAAATAAAAAAATAATATAAACATGTAACATGTTTTTTGCTAATAATGCAACTACAAGAGCTATTAAGTAGGATATGAATGATAATAAAATTGAAATTTTGTGACCATACAAATCTCCAATCCATCCTGAAAGAAGACTGCCAGCACCTGAAGCAATAACATTTATAATAACAAATATACCAGCTTCACTAATATCAAAATCAAACTTGTTTTGTGTATATACTGCATATAAACTAATTGCAGGATAATTTGCAGTAAGAAAGATTCTAGATATAAGATAATTACGAAAATTATAATTTGTTTTTATTATAGATTTTGTTTCAGTTAAAAATTCACTTATAGATCTATTATTATCATTATTTGTATCAATATTTATATGGTACCATTTAAATAATATAGTCCCTATTAAAATACAGGTGAAAAAAATTAAAAATCCCAATCCAAAGTTTTGTGGAAACGGTACATTGCTATTTAAAACTAATCGGACAGCAAATCCACCAAAAAAACCTCCGATGCTATTCCATGCAAAAGATATTCCAAGATACTTACCGCGTTTATTAATTGAAAATGTATGATTAAGAAATTCAGTCCAAATAGGAATAATGATGCCAATCCCCATTCCATAAAGAATAAAGCATATATAATATAACACCCAAGAATAAGGACCAGAGGGGGCAAAAAAGGCAAATATGAACCCGGCAAAAAATATTGGCGGCATAGCAAAAACATGAACTCTAATTACTGCACGTTTTATATCTTTAATATTTCTACCAATAATTGCTGTAAATAATTGAGGAAATGCAACTAAAATTGACCACAATCCCGCAACAGATAAGCAAATGCCCTGAGGAGCACCAAGTTGTTTTAAAAATAATGGAATAATGGCATACACAGTGTGAAAAGATAGACCTATACCCCAAAAGAACTCATGAGCACAGTTTAATATAAGATTATGCCTGTCTTGATTATTTATATCTTTCATAATTACTCATTGTTATCTTTTGATAATAATATAATTGAAGATAATAATAAGATAGCTCCTATAAATTGTGCAGCTTCAAGAGTTCTTGATCTATAAAACCAATCTATAAACATTGCTGATAGCGGCCAGAATAGTTCATATAGAGTCGCATGAGATGCTGGTATGTTTTTAAGTCCGTAATAATAAATAAACAATGCTATAGACCCTGTGGATATGCTTATGATAAATATTGATAACCATTGGAATTTGGTTAAATCAACTATTATATGTAAATCCTGTGTTCCAATAATGATAAATAGACAAGTAATCGATGTAATAATTAATCTAAGTGATGTAACAATTTGAAATGATAGTTTTTTTAAAGCATGTTTGCCTAATACTGTTGAGCTTCCCCAGCTAAATGCAGCAAGCAATGCGAATAATGATGCAATGATCATTTTATCTTCCCATTGAGATAATGGTTGCAATCCAAAAGTAACTAAAAAGCTTCCAATAATTGCTATACTTGCTAAAAATAAAAACTTTTTTGAAAGCTTTTCTTTTAAAATTATAGAAGCCAAGCTTATTGCAAATAACGGTTGAAGTTTTTGTAATAAAACAACAACTGATAAGTTTATATAGTTTACATAGCTTAGAGCGCTAGTATAAAAAAAAGTACCTAAAATTCCACCGCATATACTTATCCAAAATACAGACATCCATGTTTGTTGATTTATTGTTTTTATTTCTTTTCTAGCTTTTAAAATGAATGGAATAAATAAAACTGCTCCAATAATATGTTCAATTGTAACTATTATTAGCGATGGTACGCTATAAAGCGCCTGTCTTAATAAGCCGTCAAAACTCCATAAAATTGCTGCAAAAATAATAGCAAGTTTTGGTAAATTTTTTTTCATAAACTATATAGTTATTGGTTTAAGCTGATCCACCAAAACCTGAAATTTCAGATAATTCAACTCCAAAAGATTTTGCGGCAATTTGCCACATTTTTGATTCATTAGTATTAAATACAAAATCAATTGAAGTAGATTGCATTAGCCAATCACCATTTTCAATTTCTTTTTCTAGTTGGCCAGATGTCCACCCTGCATGCCCTAGCATGAGTTTATAATTTTTTAGGCTATTACTATTATGTATATCTTTTAATATTTTATTACTGCTAGTTATAGAAAATTGATCCGAAATTTTTATACTATCCTTACTATTATAAGAATTACTATGTAATAATATTCCTCTTTCGATGAATACGGGTCCACCAAAAAATAATTTTGGAGAAATTTTTAAAATATCATCATCTTCATTATCAATATTATTAAATAACATTTTTAATTTCGCCTTTTCGAATGCTTTATTTATGATTAACCCTAGAGCGCCATCATTACTATGTTCACATATTAGAACTATACTTTTGTTAAAATTAGGATCCTGTAAATGTGGCATTGATATTAATATATGATTTTTGAGTGATCCCATAGCGAAATATAGTTCATTTATTTTATACTCTATAAATTTCCTTTTAATAAATATAGCTAATCCAAATTTGAAGATATAATTAATTAACATATATTCATTGTCTGCCTAGAAATAAATAGAATCATAATAAACAAAATAATTGAAGCAATCACCAAAGCACATAGTAATCAAAGGTGCTCGTCAGCATAATTTGAAAAATATCGATCTATCTATACCAAGAGATCAACTAGTGGTTATTACTGGCATATCTGGATCAGGGAAATCTTCAATTGCTTTTGATACAATATATGCGGAGGGGCAAAGAAGATATGTTGAATCTCTTTCCTCTTATGCAAGACAATTTCTAGGTTTAATGGAAAAACCTGATCTTGATTATATAGAAGGTCTTTCACCTGCTATTTCTATTGAACAAAAATCCACAGCACGCAACCCAAGATCAACTGTTGGAACAGTTACAGAGATTCATGATTATTTACGATTATTATTTGCTAATGTAGGAAAACCTCATTGTTGGATATGTAATAAACCAATCCAAAAGCAAACTGTACAACAAATAGTTGATAGCGCTTGCAAGTTTAATAAAAATTCGAAGATTTATATATTAGCGCCGGTTATAAGAGGAAGAAAAGGACAGCATAAAGGTGTGTTTTCGGATATTAGAAGAGAAGGGTTTTTACGTTTAAGAGTAAATGGAAAAATTCTCCATGTTGAGGATAATATTAATCTTAATAAGAATAGAATGCACCATATTGAAGTTGTGGTTGATAGGTTAATACTTGATGGGGAATATAAAGATAGATTAACAGAATCAGTTGAACTTGCTCTTAAGGTCGGTTCTGGCGCAATAATCATTCATGATCTAAATAACAAAAAAGATCATTTATTTAGTGAACACTTTGGATGTACAGAGCACCCAGAAGCATCACTAGATGAGCTATCGCCACGAATGTTTTCATTTAACTCTCCATATGGCGCCTGTCAAAAATGTGATGGATTGGGAAGCCAAATGAATATAGATCCCAATTTATTAGTCCCAGATAAATCAAAATCTCTTATACAAGGGGCAATTGTTCCATTGGGGGAGCAACCAAGAGAAAGTTGGTATGGTCAAATTTTAAAAAGTTTGGCAAAGTATTATAATTTTAATTTTACAACTCCATGGATAAAAATAGATCCAAAAATCCGCAAAGTTTTGTTATTTGGAACAGGAAAAGATACAGTAAAGATGGAATATTCATCAAAAAGATGGACAGGAACTTATACTGGAAGTTGGGAGGGGGCTGTCCCGAATATGGAACGTAGATATAAGCAAACAAAGTCATCACATATTCGACAATGGATAGAACAATTCATGAGCATGAGGCCTTGTCCAGAATGTGAAGGAACTAGAATAAAAAAAGAAAGTCGGTCAGTAAAAATCTTAGGAAATAACCTTGGCAGCATTTCAGCAATGACCATCAAAAAATGTAGAGACTATTTTAAGAGCTTGAGCTTGAATTCAACAGATTCAAAAATTGCGGAACAAATATTAAAAGAAATAAATAGTAGATTAGGGTTTCTAGTTGATGTTGGTTTAGAATATTTAACGCTTGAAAGATCTGCAGTTACTCTTTCAGGTGGAGAAGCACAACGTATTAGATTAGCAACTCAAATTGGTTCACAGCTTATGGGGGTTCTATATATTTTAGATGAGCCTTCTATAGGATTACACCCAAGAGATAATAATCGCTTACTAACAACATTAAAGAAACTAAGAGATCTTGGTAACTCAGTGATTGTAGTTGAACATGATAGAGAAACTATGGAGTCATCTGATTATATTATTGATATTGGCCCAGGAGCAGGACATCATGGAGGGGAAATAGTTTATGCGGGAACACCTAAAGAAATAGTAAATTTTTCTAGATCTCTTACAGGGAAGTATTTATCAGGAAAAAAAAACATACCAGTCCCAGCTAAAAGACGCATAGGGAGCTCATATTCTTTATCTATTAAGGGCGCAACAGGAAATAATTTAAAAAATATAAATGTTGATTTTCCTCTCGGAAAGTTAATCGTTATTACAGGTGTATCTGGAAGCGGTAAGAGCACGTTGGTGAATGAAACGCTTTATCCTGCAGTATCAAAGGAGTTATATAGATCTCGTCAATTTCCTTTATATCATGAATCAATTGAAGGGTTAGAATTTATTGATAAAATAATAAATATTGATCAAAAGCCAATTGGTCGCACCCCAAGATCAAACCCTGCAACCTATACGGGAGTATTTGTATTTATCAGAGAATTATTTTCCCAACTTCCAGAATCAAAAATCCGGGGTTATAAACTTGGTCGTTTTTCGTTTAATGTAAAAGGAGGAAGGTGTCAATCGTGTGAGGGGGATGGTATAATAAAAATTGAAATGAATTTTTTACCAGATGTATATGTGACATGCGAAGTTTGCAAAGGGGCTAGATATAATAGAGAAACATTACAAATAAAATATAAGGGGAAAAATATAGATAATGTTTTAAAAATGTCGATAGAAGAGGCGCTGATATTTTTTGAGAACATACCATCTGTAAAGAAAAAATTATCAACTCTTAATGAAGTTGGATTAGGATATATAAAACTTGGGCAACAAGCAACTACCTTATCTGGCGGAGAAGCGCAAAGAATTAAGCTTGCAACTGAACTATCAAAAGTATCAACAGGCCGCACATTATATATTTTAGACGAGCCAACAACGGGTCTTCATTTTGAAGATATAAAAATGTTAATGAATGTTATTCACAAATTAGTAGATAGAGAAAATACTGTAATAATTATTGAACACAATTTAGATGTTATTAAAAGCGCAGATTGGATAATTGATTTAGGGCCAGAAGGAGGAAACGAGGGGGGCCAAGTAATAGCATCTGGAACTCCTGAAAAAGTATCTAAAGCTAAACGGTCCTATACAGGTAAATTTTTAGATAAAATTTTATAATATAAAAATTTTGAATTTATTTACTACGAACTTGGCGACCCCCCATTCCATATGTTATCTTTAGTAGCTTTAAATGGTAATATTATCTCTATTTTCTACAAAAATTAATGACTGAAACACATATCACTGATCCATCTATTATTGAAGATGATATAACTATTGAGAAAACTTTACGCCCATCTCATTTTGATGATTTTGTTGGGCAAGATGATGTTGTGGACAATTTGAAGTTATATATTGATGCAGCTAATAAACGTGATGAAGCCCTTGATCATGTTTTATTATTTGGTCCACCTGGTCTTGGTAAAACAACTTTAGCAAATATAATATCAAAAGAGTTAAATGTTAACCTAAAGCAATCTTCTGGGCCAGTAATAGATAGAGCAGGAGATCTTGCAGGTCTGTTAACAAATGTTGCCAGGAAGGATGTTTTTTTTATTGATGAAATTCATAGATTAAATAGTGTAGTAGAAGAATATTTATACTCAGCAATGGAAGACTATCAATTGGAGATTATGATTGATTCTGGCCCTAGCGCTCGTAGTGTTCAATTAAATATTGAACACTTTACACTTATTGGCGCAACTACTAGATTGGGGAATCTAACTTCTCCATTAAGAGATAGATTTGGGGTTATTCTACGCGTAAATTATTATACTCCAGAAGATCTATTTAAAATTATAAAAAGATCTGCCCAAATTTTAGAAGTAAGTATTGATAAAGAAGGCGCTAAAGAATTAGCAAAACGGTCTAGAGGAACACCAAGGATAGCAAATCGCATATTGAGGAGGACTAGAGATTATGCTGAAGTCAAATCAAATGGTGCGATAAATAAGAAAATTGCGCAAGAATCTTTGAAGTCTTTAGGTATTGATAATCATGGTCTTGATGATATGGATCGTCAAATATTATCTGCATTAATAGATAACTTTGATGGTGGTCCTGTAGGCGTTAGTTCGCTAGCGGTAGCTATAAGTGAGGACACTACAACTGTTGAAGATGTATATGAGCCATTTTTAATAAAAGAAGGATTTATCCAGAGGACTGCGCGCGGACGTATTGCTCAAGAAAAAGCATATAAAATTTTAGGTAAAGTTTTTAATCCAAACAAACAGACAGGAATATTCTAATGATACAAAAAAAGAAAAAATATAAACTAGCGGATTTTGATTATGCGCTTCCAAAAAAATATATTGCACAATATCCGGCAAAGAGGCGTGATGGATCAAAGTTAATGGTTTTACATAGAGACACAGGTGACATTGAACACAAGAAATTTACTAATTTGCCAGACTACTTTAGAAAGAATGATTTATTTATGTTAAATAATACTAAGGTTTTCCCTGCAAGGTTATTTGCAAACAAGGATCGAACAGAAGCAAAAGTTGAAGTATTTCTTTTGCGTGAATTGGAAAATGACCTTTGGGAGGTAATGGTTAAACCTGCAAGGAAAGTTAGAATTGGTAATAAGCTAATGTTTGCAAAAAATGTGTATTGTGATGTTATTGATAATACTATTTCTGGTGGTAGAGTGGTAAGGTTCGAATATAATGATGAAGATATTTATAGTATTATCGATCGTATTGGTTTATCACCTTTGCCCCCATATATAAATAGAGAGGCTGTCCCATCTGATAAAGTTAGATATCAGACAGTATATGCTGATCGTCGAGGCGCAGTCGCTGCTCCAACCGCAGGGCTTCATTTTACTGATTCACTAATAAAAAAACTCAAAAATAAACAAATAAATATAGATTATACTACACTTCATATAGGACTTGGAACATTTAGACCTGTTCAGGTTGAAGACCTTAATCGTCATCAAATGGATTCTGAATATTTTGAATTGTCCCCCCCTACAGCAATGGTCATTAATGAAACAAAGAAAAAAAGAAGAAAAGTTGTAGCGGTAGGAACATCTACTGTGCGATCTTTAGAAACTGTAGTTGTGTCAGGTTTTCAGGTAACTCCAAAAAGAGGATGGACTGATAAGTTTATATACCCTCCTTATGATTTTAAAATGGTCGATGCTTTAATTACAAACTTTCATCAACCTAAAAGCACATTACTAATGATGGTATCTGCATTTGCATCTAGAAAATTAATTATGCATGCATATAATGAGGCTAAAAAGAAAAAATATCGCTTTTTGAGTTATGGTGATGCCATGCTTATTATCTGATTGATGGTCAAATCAATATTGAATGTTGGGGCAGTGCTTCCTGCCGCAGGTATTGGCGCCAGATTTGGCGAAAGAAAACAGTTCAAGCGTCTAGGGAGCAAACCACTTTTTTTATATGCTTTAAATGCATTCTTAAAGTGTAAAGAAATTGCTGAGATAGTTATTGTCACAAATGAAGATGAAATTGAATATATTTATCAGGAAATAGAGGCATTAAATACTAAAAAATCTATTAAAGTTATAGCTGGTGGACCAAGAAGACAGGATTCCGTAATGAATGGATGCACAACATTATCAAGCTCAATGGAATTGGTAACAATTCATGATATTGTTAGGCCATTCGTTACAAAGGATCTGATATTATCTACTATATTGGGCTGTAAGAATAATGATGGATGTATTGCAGCCTTATTATCTAATGATACAGTAAAAGAAGTAAAAAATTTTAATATTGTACGGACTATTGATCGCAATAAAATATGGCTGGCTCAAACCCCACAAACATTTAATAAGAAAGTCCTTATAGAAGCAATGAATAATAATGATGCAACAGATGAATCCTCAATGATTGAAGCTGCTGGAGGTGTAGTTTCCGTAACAGAAGGATCTGTCCTGAATTTTAAAATCACTACAATTGATGATTGGAAATTAGCAGAAAAAGTAGTTTATGGTTAAATCAGGGATAGGATACGATATTCATCGTCTTGAAAAAGGTGAGAGCCTAATTTTAGGAGGAGTAAAAGTATCAAGCTCAATTGGTGTGATTGCATATTCTGATGGGGATGTATTATTACATGCGATTGTAGATGCATTGTTAGGCGCTGCTGCACTAGGGGATTTAGGGAAATACTTTCCAAGCTCTGATGAGAAATGGGAAGGAAAGGATAGTTTGTTTTTCTTGCAATATGCAGCAGAGCTATTGTACAAAAAAGGATATAAGATTGAACATCTAGATAGCACAATTATTTTAGAAAGCCCTAAAGTATCAAATAAAATATCTGATATGATTGATAATATAAGTAATGCGATCAATCTTGATAAATCATCAATTTCAATAAAGGCTACAACAACTGACGGTCTTGGGTTTATTGGAAAAAACACCGGTATTGGAGCACTGGCTATTGCTACAATATCAAAGTAATATTTGAAGATCTTAACTGTCAATTCCTACGCAAAAATTAATATTGGTTTAAAAATAATTAACCAACGCATTAACAGCTATCATAATATAGAGACAGTGTTTCAAGAAGTTCAATTCCATGATATAATTACAATTAATAAAATTAATGAAGGGTATGAATTATCATCAAATAATATTGATTTCCCGATAGAATCTTCAAACACATGCGTTCAGGCGTATCTTAGATTAAAAAAAGAATTTCCAGGACTTAAAGGTGTAAAGATTCATGTGAATAAAAATATACCTATAGGGTCTGGCTTAGGCGGAGGTTCCAGCAATGCAGCGTCAACTATTATTGGTATAAATAATTTGTATGATATTGGCTTAACAAAACCGCAATTAGAAAATATATCTCAAGATATAGGCGCTGATGTACCTTTTTTTATTGAAGGAGGAATACAGCGCGGGCAAGGCATTGGAGATAAACTAACGCCTTTAAACATTAAGCTGACATATACTATATTATTGGTCTTCCCTAATAACACAGTTAATACTAGATGGGCTTATTCGCAAATTAGAAACAAGTTGGAAATACCTATCAAGGCGATTAACTTCGCCGACCTTATGGAAAAGGAGATAATTCCTTTTCAGCTTTTTGAGAATGATTTTGAAAAAATCGTTTTTTCGACATATCCAGAGATTGGGTTGATTAAAAGTGAATTGCTTGATAATAATGCAAAATTTGCCAGTCTGTCGGGTAGTGGCTCGACTGTGTTCGGATTTTTTAACGATGAAGCAGATGCTATATCTGCAGAGTTATTATTTTCCAAGTCTTATAAGACAATAATTACACAGCCGCTATCTAGCAGGTAAAAAACAATCTCTGAATATGAAGATAATTTGGGGTGTCGTCTAACGGTAGGACACCGGGCTTTGGTCCCGGCAGTCGGGGTTCGAGTCCCTGCACCCCAGCAAAAATCATGCGTCATTGTCATAATGGCTTGAGGTAAGATTATTATGAAAGAAACATTAAAAATATTTAGTGGAAGAAGTAATCCGATTCTTGCAAAAGGAATTGTTGATCGTCTAGGAATAAATCTTGGAGATGTTACTATACGTACATTTTCTGATGGGGAACTATGGGTAAAATTTGAAGAAAATATACGAGGTAATGATGTATTTATAATTCAATCAACATCTGGTCCTGCTGAAAATTTGATTGAATTATTTTTACTACTGGATGCAGCAGTACGAGCATCAGCTCAAAGAGTGACTGCTGTAGTCCCATATTTTGGATATGGTAGGCAAGATAGAAAAGACCAACCTAGGGTCCCAATATCATCGAGAGTTATGGTAGATATTATTACTGGCGCTGGTGCAGATAGAATTATTAGTATGGATTTACATTCTACACAAATTCAAGGATTTGCATCAATACCATTTGATCATATATATAGTCGTATGGTTTTATTAGATACATTGAAATCATTAAATCTTAATCCAGAAAATTGCACTGTTTTAGCCCCTGACGTTGGATCTGCAGCTATGGGGCAATCTTACGCTAAACGTTTGGGTTTTCATTTTGCGCTTATAGATAAGCGTCGTTATGCGCCAAATAAAGCAGAGATAAGCCATCTTATTGGAGAATTAGAAGGCAAAGATGTAATGATTATTGATGATATGATTGATACAGCTGGAACAACGGTATCTGCAGCAAAAGCCGCAATTGATAAAGGCGCCAATTCTGTTATAGCAGTTGCTACCCATGGGGTTTTGTCTGGCCCAGCGATAGAAAGATTGGATAGTGCCCCAATTGATAATCTTATTTTAACAGATACAATTGCTATTCCAGATAATAAACAAATATCTAAAATGCATATAGTTTCAGTTGCTGATGTTTTTGGTGAAGCAATTAAACGTATTCATAAGGGTGAATCTGTCAGTGCATTATTTAACTTATAAGTAAGGGAAAATTATTATGGCACAAGAATATGAAAAACTAGATTTAAATGAAAGAACAGCTAAAGGTAAATCTAAGGCTCGATCTTTAAGAAGAGATGGAATGGTCCCTGGGGTATATTATTTTCGTGGAGAAGAGAATGTTAATTTACAAATTGACAAAAAGAAACTCTATCATGCAATGAGTTCAGGTCAGCATGTTTTTGAAGTAGAAATGAATGGCGCGACCCAATATGTTACTATAAAAGGCATACAGTATCATCCTGTAACCGATGAAGTGCTTCATATAGATCTTATGCAGGTGAATATGTCAGAAAAAATGAACTTTACTATACCTATTTCCTTAGAGGGGGAGGCAGATGGGGTAAAAGAAGGCGGAGTTTTAAGTCAGATTTTGACTTCAATTGAAGTTAACTGTTTACCTGCAAGTGTACCTGATAATATTTTAGTAGATATTTCAAATATGGAACTTAATAGCAATATGACTATTAGTGATATTGTTGATATTCCTGAAGATGTTGAAATCATATCTGACTTAGAATCTACTATTGCAACTCTTGCTCCACCAAGAGAAGAGGAAGAACCTGTTATTGAAGAGGGAGAAGATATTCCTGAAGGAGAAGAAGTTGCTGATGGAGAAACGGCACCCGATCAAGAACAAGCCGCTACGGAGAAAAATGATAACAAAGAAAGCGATAAACAAGATTCATCGGATAGCGGATCTGATTAATGGTCGTTTTTGTAGGACTTGGAAATCCAGGAAATGAATATTCTAGCACAAAACATAATGCAGGTTATAGGATTATTGATGAATTGGCTGAAAGATGGGCTTGTAATTTTAATCCGGGTAAAGAAAACTATATTTTTACGAAAAAAAAAACTATGGATGCCATGTTAATGAAGCCTACAACAGGGATGAATAATAGCGGGATGGCGTTAAAACATTTTGTGAGATTATTTAATATTAATTTAAATAACCTTTTTGTTTGTGTTGATGATGTTGACTTGCCTTTAGGACGTATTAGAATACGTCCTAAAGGAGGGGATGGATGTCATCGGGGATTAGAATCAATAATCTATCATTTAGGAAATACAAATTTCCCAAGATTAAGATTAGGAGTTGCTTCAAGTGACTATAAAAGACCATCAGAAAAATACGTGCTTAAACCATTCAAAAAGAAGGATCAAAATTTTTCTAAAGAAATGATTCAAATTGCTGCTGATGCAGCTGAGTCACTTTTAGATAAGGGATTAGATAAAACAATGAATCAATATAATAAATTAGAAATGGAATAATCAAAAATGGATACAAATACTTACTTATGGATAGTTTTAATTGCGGGTATTTTGGCGCTTATTTTTGCTTTTATAAAAACAAATTGGATAAATAAGCAAGATCAGGGCACTGATGAAATGAAACTAATTGGGAAGAGTATTGCAGAAGGTTCAATGGCCTTTTTACGTGCTGAATACCGTGTTTTAAGTTTCTTTGTATTAATTGTTGCTTTGCTTCTTGGATTTGCTAATGCAGGTCGTCAAGATTCCAGCGCATTTATATCTTTATCTTTTATTACTGGTGCCGTTGCTTCTGGTTTAGCTGGTTTTCTTGGTATGAGAGTTGCAACTAAAGCAAATAATCGCACAACAAACGCTGCAAGAAATAGTTTAGAGAGCGCTTTAAATGTAGCATTTACAGGTGGGTCTGTAATGGGATTAAGCGTTGTTGGTTTGGGGCTAATAGGTTTAGGATCATTATTCTTATTTTATCAAAATATTTTTGTTAGTGATTATAATAAAATAATAACAGTTATTTCTGGTTTCTCCTTAGGAGCTTCTTCTATTGCATTATTTGCTCGTGTCGGTGGCGGTATTTATACTAAAGCAGCTGATGTTGGAGCTGATCTTGTAGGAAAAGTGGAGGCCGGAATTCCTGAAGATCATCCTTTAAATCCAGCAACAATTGCTGATAATGTTGGTGACAACGTAGGCGATGTAGCAGGTATGGGGGCAGATTTATTTGAATCATATGTTGGTTCCATAATTGGCTCAATGGTTTTAGGAGCAAGTGTGGTCGTAATGGGTGGATTTGATATTAGTTTTGTTATATTACCTTTAATAATAGCAGCTTCAGGAATAATAATGTCTATTATTGGCACTTTTCTTGTTCGAGTCAAAGAAGGAGGCGACCCCCAGAAAGCACTAAATAAGGGAGAGTTTGGTTCATCAATCATTTTGATTGGTATAATCTATTTATTAGTTATCAATATTCTACCTGACAGCTTTTCACAGAATGATATTCTTTATACAAATACTGGTGTATTTATTGCGACTACTATTGGCCTGTTTGCTGGTTTGGGCATTGGTTTAATTACCGAATATTATACAGGCACCAATACTAAACCTACAAATTCAATAGTTGAGCAGTCTTTAACGGGCCCAGCAACAAATATTATAGCAGGATTAGGGGTTGGAATGCAATCAACAGCAATTCCTATTCTAATTATAGCTTCTAGTATTATTGGGGCTTATCAATTTGCTGGTCTTTATGGTATTGCAATGGCGGCCCTTGGAATGCTTGCTAATACAGGTATTCAATTAGCAGTAGATGCTTATGGGCCAATATGTGATAATGCTGGTGGAATTGCTGAAATGGCTGATTTACCTAGCGAAGTTAGAGACCGCACTGATAAACTTGATGCAGTTGGCAATACAACAGCAGCTATAGGGAAAGGCTTTGCAATAGGATCAGCTGCATTAACTGCATTAGCTTTATTTGCTGCTTTTATGGTTCAAGCAGGTATAGATAAAATAGACATTTCTGAACCTATGGTTATGTCTGGTCTCTTTGTTGGAGGTATGTTGCCATTTCTTTTTTCATCTATGGCTATGGGAGCAGTTGGGCGCGCGGCTATGGCAATGATAGAAGAAGTAAGAAGACAGTTTAATGAAATACCAGAATTATCTGCTGCTCTAGCTGTAATGAATAAATATTCTGAAAATGATAAATGGACAGATAAAGATAGAAAAATATTTGATGCTGCTAATGGAAAGCCAGAATATAGTAAATGTGTAGCCATATCAACTCAATCTGCTATTAAAGAAATGATGTTACCTGGAATTCTTGCGGTTTTAACACCTGTTGTTGTAGGATTCTTATTTGGAGCACAAACTTTAGGGGGTTTGTTAGCAGGGGTTACAGTTACAGGAGTATTAATGGCAATTTTTCAATCAAATTCAGGTGGTGCATGGGACAATGCGAAAAAAATGATTGAAGAAGGAGTTAATATTAATGGCAATGAGTATGGAAAAGGGTCTGAAGTGCATAAGGCAGCTGTAGTTGGAGACACTGTTGGTGATCCATTTAAAGACACCTCTGGTCCATCGTTAAATATATTAATAAAACTAATGTCAGTAGTGTCACTTGTTATTGCGCCATTGATTTGATTGTTTAGGGAGAAAAAAAATGAGATATTATGAAACAGTATATATAATAAATCCGAATTTCGAGCAAAGTCGGCTAGATATCATTATCAAAGAAATTGAACAACATCTAGGTGAATTTAGTAAGATTATTTCGCACAATATGTGGGGGAAGAAAAAACTCGCATATCAAATTAATGGTCAAAAATATGGAACTTTTGTTTTACTACATTTTGAATCAGATAATTCTAATCGTATAAGCGGTTTCGAATCATTTATGAAATTAAATAGTTCTGTATTAAGAGCTCAGACCATCCGATTAAAATCTAAACCATCAGCTAGTGTATTAGAAAAAACTATTACTGTTGATTTAAAAGATGAATCAGATGGTGCGATTGAAAAAGAATCATCCACAGATACCAAAAATACTAAGGGGTCA
>JAPYRG010000002.1:0-69816 GCA_029936965.1 Fidelibacterota bacterium | reverse complement strand
GTTGAAGAAGCAGACGCTAACACTGAAGCTGAACCTAAGGGGTCAGTTGAAGAAGCAGACGCTAACACTGAAGCTGAACCTAAGGGGTCAGTTGAAGAAGAGTCTGATTTAAATAGTAAATAATTTAATAAATAAGAGGATATATATGGCTTTTGTTAGTAAGAGAAAATATTGTTATTTCAAAGAAAACAAGATAACTGAAATTGATTATAAAGATGTAAAGCTTTTACGGCGTTTTGTTACTGAACATGGAAAAATTATGCCGCGAAGAGTTACTGGTACAAACTCAAAAATGCATCGTAAGCTTGTAAAGGCAATAAAAAGAGCTCGAAATATTTCATTAATGGCTTATTCAAATGTTGAAGGCGATTAATTAATTTTATTATCTTAATTCTAAGAGAGGTTTATATGGAAGTTATATTACTAGAAGATTTTGAAGGATTAGGCGTTTCTGGGGAAATAGTTAGGGCAAAACCTGGTTATGCACGTAATTATCTTTTTCCAAGAGGAATTGCTCTCCGTTCATCAAAGAAAAATCGAGCAATTGCCGAAGAAAGAAAAAGAAATAAAGAATTAAAATCAAAACGACTTGATAAAGCAAATGAATCATTGGCAAACAAAATAAATAAAACAGAATTAACTTTTGAAATGCGGGTTGGAGATGAGGAAAAAATGTTTGGGGCTATTACATCAAAAGATATATATAGCGCTTTAGAAGAAAAGGGGATATTATTAGATAAAAATGCTATTCTTTTAGATGAATCAATAAAAGCTTTGGGTATATATCATATACCTATAAAGCTTGATAGTGATCTCAAAACAGAGTTGAAAATCTACGTAATTAAAACATAAATTTTTTTAGCTAAAATACTGTTTATCTGATTAATAATTATAATATAAGTTTTTTTATTGCACTAATATTAGTGTTCCACTATTTTAAACCATTATGTATGTAGAAATAGCATTTCCTATATCTAGCTATAAAATTTTTACATACAAAGTTCCATTAAAATTACGTGATCAGATTAGAGTTGGATTAAGAGTAAAAGCTCCTTTCAACAATAGAAAGCTCACTGGCATTGTAGTTGAAGTATCTAATTCAAATAAATATAAAGGAAAGACATATTTTATAGATGATATAGATGATGATATTCGATTGGATAAAAACTTATTTCTATTATTAAAATGGGTAAGTAAATATTATATATCCCCTTTAGGAAAGGTGTTGCAGGTAGCGCTCCCTAAAACACTTACATCCAATTATAAGCCTAAAAAGATTATTGAGATCAGCTATCGTAAAAACGAAAATAAAATATTAAAAAATTCCCCAGCTCAACAAAAAGCGCTGAATTTTATTAGAGAACAAAAAACCCCGGTTTTAATAAATGCTCTTAAGGGAATTATATCAAACCCGCCTTCAGTTTGTAAAGCTCTTTTAAAAAAAGATCTTATATATTGGAATGAAAAGATAGTAGAGCCTAATATTGACGCATATACTGTTCCTCCAATTAAAAAAGATATAAATTTTACAAAAGAGCAAAAAATTGTTTTAAAAGATTTAAAGTCCGCAGCTGCGTCAAATAAATTTACACCTTTTCTGTTGCATGGCGTTACTAGCAGCGGGAAAACAGAAATATATATTGATATTGTACGGGATAACTTAAAAAAGGGAAAATCTGCAGTTATATTATTACCAGAAATAGTTCTTACTCCTCAAATCGCTGGAAGATTTCGTGCAGAATTTGGAGATACAGTTGGTATTTGGCATTCCAAATTAAATAATTCTATGCGGTCATGGACATGGAATAAAATACGGTCAGGAGATTATAAGATAGTTATAGGTGCAAGAAGCGCAATTTTTGCACCAATAAAAGATCTTGGAGTCATTATTATTGATGAAGAACAGGAAAATTCGTATAAACAAGATTCATCAACACCAAGATACCATGCACGCGATGTTGCGTTAATGCGTGCAAAAATTAATAAAATACCTATTTTACTTTCAAGTGCTACGCCAAGCATTGAAAGTTATTTTAACCAAGTCCGTTTAAAATATAGCTATCTCCAATTAAAAAATCGTTTCGGTGGAGCAAAATATCCAAAAGTTAAAATTGTAGATATGGGTACAGAAAAAGATGAAACTGGCAGGCCAGGGCAAATATTATCGGGATTGCTATTAAATAAAATGGAGGAAACATTAAATAAAAAGGAGCAAATAATTTTAATGCAAAATAGGAGAGGGTTTTCACCTATTGTATCTTGTGGTGATTGCGGTCAATTAGAAATGTGTATACGGTGCAATGTTCCTTTAGCATATCATAGAAAAGGGCCTCCATTGAAATGCCATTTTTGTGGATTTTATTTAGATATTGTATCACCGAATTGTAGAGGATGTAAAAGTTCAAATATTCTTATGCTGGGTACAGGGACACAAAAAATTGAGGATATTGTTAATAATACATTTCCCAATGCATCATTAGTACGAATTGATATGGATACTTCAAGATCAGCTATTAATTTAAAGAACTCTATCAGCAGTTTTGCTTCTGGCCAAATTGATATTTTACTTGGGACTCAGATGATTGCAAAAGGTTTAGATTTTGAAAATGCAACTTTGGTTGGAATTATTAATGCAGACACGGGTCTATTTTTGCCAGATTTTCGATCTGGAGAAAGATTGTTTCAACTTATTTATCAAACTGCTGGAAGATCGGGTAGAAGAAAAAAGCCTGGTGAAGTTATTATTCAAACTTATAATCCAGATAATTCCGTAATAAAATATGCTTCATCATTGGACGTTGAATCATATTACAAAATAATTCTTGATGAGCGAAAATCACTTAATTATCCTCCTTATAGCTGGTTAGCCAAACTTGAATTTTCAGCAAAAGATAAAAAACGTTTAAATAAAATTACAGATAAAGTATATGATTATTTAAAAACCCCTTATAAAGGGTTAGAGATATTGGGGCCAGTTGATTGTTATTACGAAAGGTTGCGAAACAAATTTCGCATGCAAATAGTATTAAAATCACATAAAACTGTTGACCCTAATGGTGATAAACTAAATAAATATTTAAATGATAATTTATCTAATTGGAATTCGATGAATCTTTCAGATACTAAAATCTCTATAGATATTAATCCAACTTCTTTATTATGAATAGATATGCTTTAATTCATCTTTATTTATTTATTTTTTTTCGATTAAATGCCGCAGGTCATGAAGCACTTAATTATTGGTACCATCCACATAGCGTATCTATCGTTGGTGCTTCATCGAGTTTCATTAATGCAGAAAGCGATCGTTTAAACCCTGCATTTATATTTAATAGTGAAAAGTTAATGAATATCAGTTTTGTACAATACCCTTCTGAAATTACATCACAATTGGCGCAGGTTTTTTACCCTTATAAAAAATATGTGTTAGCAGCAACAATTAGACATATTAGCTATGGGATATTTAAAGGATACAATGAAAAAGGAACACCAACATCAAATTATTCAGCAGCTGATACATGGGTGTCTTGTAGTGTAGCAAAATCTTTTTATTCAGAAAATATTCAATTAGGGGCTAGCGCAGGATACTTGTATAGCAATATTGACGATTTATCATCAATGTTATTAATTGGGACCACCGGTTTATCATTAAATATTGATAGATATAACATGAATGTTGGCATAGCATTAAGAAATTTGGCAATAGAAATGAAATCATATTCTAGCAATAAGTATTACAACCCAATTTTAATTAATGTTTCCACTTCAAAGAAGTTGGCATATTTACCATTGATCATGATAATAGATTCAGATTTTGACACTAAAAGTAAATTGAAAAATATCCGACTATCGGGAATTGTTACTTTAACTAAAGATATTAATTTTAAATTAGGAACATCGATTAATAGAGTGAATCAATCTGCAAATATAGATTTTTTCAAGGATCTATTTGCAGATACAGGTTTTGGTTTTTCTATATCAACAAAACAGTATATAGTTGATTTAGGAACATATTTTTATGGAATGGGCGGAATAATTTTTGCTATGGGTATTGGGTTAAAGATATAAACAATGTTTGTTTTATTTTTTTATGAAATATTGCTTAGTTTTGTCTATTAAGAGGTAATGATATGTTAAATAATAGAATTTTTATAATAGTAAGTATACTATTGCTATTTTTTGTTGGGTGTGAAAAAGATACAGCATCTAATGTTGAGCCGATAAATGAGATTACTGGTAGAAGTTCTTGGAAAATTATACAAGAGGAAATTTTTGATAAAAGTTGCGCAGGGTGTCATTCAGTTGGGACATCATTTGGCAACCAATCTGGATTAATGTTAACTGCTGATGTTGCATATGAAAACCTAATTAATAGAGAACCTCACAATCAGGTTGCTAAAGATGATGGCTTAGAGCTTGTTGGCACTGAAGGCCTTGCTAGTCTTTACAAAAGTTATTTATGGGAAAAAATTAATGCTCCAGATAAAGACCATTTTTATGCTGATCATCCCCAATATGGTGAAATTATGCCTTTAGGGGTGGATTTTTTAACAAATGGACAATTAGAATTTATTCGACAATGGATTGTAGCAGGCTCCCCTGAAACAGGAGCTGTAGCAGATTCATCATTACTTCAAGATTCTGCTCGGTATGTAGATGTTTTGTTTGAGCCACTACAACCACCTGAAGTTGGAGTGCAGTATCATATTGGACCCTTTGATGTTGCCCCAAATAGTGAAGTAGAATTTTTTCAGCGATCAGATGGTGATACCACCGGTCCAATTTATATAACAAGATATGAAATTATGATGCGGCCCAATAGCCATCATTATATACTGTATGGATTTCAAAATTATATTCCAAGTGCATTTGTACCCCCTGAAGGCGTTATGCGGAATATTAGGAATCCAAATGGTGATTATAATTTGAGTACTATTGCATCAATGCAATATCACGTATTTGGTCTAGGAACTCAATGGAGAAGGTTAGACTATAGCCTTCCACCTGGCGTTGCATTGTATTATAACAACGAACATGGTTTTGATCATAATCCTCATTATTATAATTATTCTGATACTACAATTACAGGAGAACTTTTTGTAAATGTTCACATGGCTGACCCTTCAGAAGTTCAGATTGTTGCTCGCACTTTACAAGTTGGTGATCAAGGATTTAACTTACCAAAAGGGGAAGAAACAACGGTTGTTGACGAATGGTATTCTGATCAAAGAATGTATGTTTTTGAATTATTTAGTCATGCTCATGAATTAAATACTGAATTTGCGATTGAAATCGCAGGCGGTGATCGCGATGGAGAGCTTATTTATATATCTTACGATTACTCTCATCCTCCGGTATTAAAATTAGACCCTCCGCTTGAAATAAACCAAGGCGAAGGCTTTCGTTTAATTGCAACATATGATAATTGGCGCGATTATGATGTTTCATTTGGTTTTCTTAGTACAGATGAAATGATGCTAGTTTTTGCAAAGTACTATACTGACTAACTTTTCTTCAATTGTTTATTAGCATAAAAAATGCGAATTAGCATTTTTATAACCATCTATATTTTATTTTTTTCAAATTTAATAGGTCAAAATCAATATCCTATTGTATTAATCCATGGTTTTATGGGCTGGGGGACAGATGAGATGGCAGGATATAAATACTGGGGTGGAAAATACGATTTTGAAGAATATTTGGAATCTTTGGGGTATGAAGTATATACTGTTTCAATTGGGCCCATATCATCAAATTGGGATAGAGCAATTGAAACTTATTATCAAATAAAAGGTGGACAAGTTGATTATGGGAAAAAACACTCAGATAAGTATAGTATAATACAAAAACCAAAAAATAAAGATTGGGAGGGGCTATATCCACAATGGAGCAATGATAACCCAATACATATTATTGGTCATAGTTTAGGTGGTCAAACAGCAAGGATGTTGCAATTCTTACTTGAAAATCAAATATATTCTGATTCATTAAATACGACTTTAGAAGAAACTGGATTGCTTGGAAAAAAGAAATTAAAGTGGATAAGGTCTATTACTACAATAGCCACACCGCATAATGGAACAACGCTTTCAAACATTGTCAGTACAACTTTACCCTTTATGGAAGAATTAATGGGGTTAGCTGCGATCATAGATAATAGAATATATAGTTTTGATCTTGAGCAATGGGGGTTCAACAGGCATCGTAATGAGCCGTGGAATAAGTACTTTGAAAGATTGAGACATCACCCTGCATGGGAAACAAAGAATTTTTGCGCTTGGGATGTAAGTATAGATGGAGCAAGACAGTTAAATACTTATTTAAAAGCTAATAATGATATATATTATTTTTCATTTACTACAGGAAACACAAGGCATGATGAAAAGACTGGTTATCATAAACCTAATACTACTATGAGTATAGTTCTTCGTCCAAACGCATATTTGATGGGAAAAACTAGACAATGCTGGCTTGAGGGTGATTGTACAGATTCAACATGGTATGAGAATGATGGTATAATTAATACCATAAGCCAGATAGGGCCAACGTCTGGGCAAAACGGAGCAGATAAAATAATTACATATAATAATGAAGATGATATAGTTACAGGGGCATGGTTATATATGGGTAAATACACTATGGACCATAAAGCTTTTATGGGACATGGTAATTATTCGGATGAAACAATTACAATTATATATAAAGTCTTAAATGACCATTCAAAAAGATTAATGTCACTCCCATTACTATAATAAAGAAAATCTTTGAAAAAGTATAATATATTTGTATTATACAATAATGGATTTTGGTGAATTGCTCAAGGTTTTCCTCCTTGACCTTCAGTCAATATTTCGTTATAGGGTAAGTAGCCCTGATCTAACCCTTCCACAGATCCTTCTTTTGTCATCAATTTCTTCTGAAGGCACAGATATGTCCTCTCTATCAAAACAAATGGGTGTAGATAATAGTACAATGACAAGATTAATCAGCGTTTTAATAAGAAATGATTGGGTTGAAAAATATAAAGGAGAAAATGACAGGAGAGTTGTATTTGTTAAGATTACCTCAAAGGGTGAAGAGATAAGGCGCGAAATTGATACAAAGATAAATGAATTTGGAATAGAAATTATTAATACAATTCCACCTGAAGATCGAAATGATATAAGAGAAATGTTAACATCATTACATTGGTTGTTATCAAAACAACTTTTAAGAATTAAATAATTGTATACTACAAATAATATTTCGCCATATTTATTGAAATGGTATGATCAAAATAAGCGTGACTTACCATGGAGAAAATACAATGATCTTTATCATGTATATCTATCCGAAGTAATGTTGCAACAGACAAAAGTTGAAACCGTAATTCCATATTATAAAAGGTGGTTGAAAAAGTATCCTACTATTGAATCTGTAGCTCTATCGAATTTAGATGACTTATTAAAACTCTGGGAAGGCTTGGGGTACTATTCTCGATGTGTCAATTTTTATAAGGCATGCATTATTTTATATTCCCAATATAATTCGCAACTACCGAATAATATGACTGACTTTCTAAAACTGCCTGGTATTGGTAATTATATTTCAGCTGCAGTTTATTCAATAGTCGATAAACTTCCAGCTCCCGCTGTTGATGCAAATGTTACACGTGTAATATCAAGAATACTAGCTATAAGAAATTTGACACCCTATAATAGGAGAAGAATATTTAATTTGTTGGAGAAATTTATTGATAAAGAAAGACCTGGCGATTTGAATCAAGCTTTAATGGATTTAGGTTCATCAATTTGTGCTCCGATTAACACTCAATGTATTAAATGCCCTGTTTCACAATTTTGCAAAGCAAAAAATACTTTATTGCCCTTTAGTTATCCAATTAAAAGAAATAAAAGTATAAAAAATATTAAACATTTTATTGCTGCTATTATTTGGCATAAAAAACAATTTTTAATTATGAAACGACCATTTAATTCTATGTTAGGTGGCTTGTGGGAGCTTCCAAATACTCAGATCGATTTGAAAATTTCTGATGATATACAATTATTTAATTATATTAAGAACTCTTTAAATTTTACAACTCGAATACAAAACAAAATTTGCACAATAAAACATTCATATTCTCATTTTGATATTAGAGTATCTCTATATCATTGTAGAATTAATGACATTAATATTAAAAATATGAAAGATGTTTGCTGGATAAGACCTAAAGATATAAATAATTATGCTTTCTCAAAATCAAATCACAAACTTTTTAAAATACTAAATACTAATGGTTGGACTATTTAAGTCAGTCATATCAATTATTCTTTGGCCCATGTTTTTTATAACATTTGTTGTTGGGGTATTTGGTTACTTTATTGTTACTACTTTTGTTTCACTTGATGTAGCACATCGATATATGAAAATATTTTGTAGAACTTGTTTGTTGACAGCTGGTCAATTATTAAAAATAAAAGGAACCATACCACCAAAGCATAAGCAACCATATATATACATGTTAAATCATCAATCCATGTTTGATCATTTTATGATTGCAGGTACAACAAGCCATTATCTCACAGGAGTTGCTGCTGAAGATCAGTATTCCTATCCAATTTATGGAGCTGCTTTACGAAGATATAAAGCTATTCCTATAAAAAGAGAAAAATTAAAAGATGCTATTCATAGTCTTGATGAAGCAGAGAAAGTTGTTTTATCAGGCACATCACTATTAATTGCACCTGAAGGAACACGTACTATTTCAGGAGAATTAGGTAAATTTAAAAAAGGCCCATTTCATTTAGCCGTTAAGACAAAAGCCACTATTATTCCCGTTGCAATTATTGGCGCATGGGAGGCAAAAAAGAAAACGGATTGGAAATTAAAACCAAGTGTTATAATAATACATTATGGTGATCCAATAAAATCAAATCAATACAATGATTACACAATACAAGAATTAAGTAATTATGTAAAAAAAGAACTACAGAAACTAATAGCTGAAGGATAACTATAAAAAATGAATGAAATCATTGCTTATGAAACTTTAATAAATCTTATTCAATGTTTAATTGGAATTTTTATTTCTATTGCTTTAATGCAATCTGCAATAGATAAACTTAATGACCGTAAGGGGAATCTAGATTGGCTATCTGATCATTTTTCTGATACTATATTGAATTATTTTGTTCCTTTATTATTATTAATAATTACAATTACAGAATTGCTTTCTGGCCTTTTATTATTTATAGGTGTTTTATTTAATATTCTATATTCTAATATTGATTTACTAGTTATAGGGTTTTTATTGTCTGCAATTAATTTTATTTTTCTTTTTTTTGGACAACGTGTTGCAAAGGATTATGCTGGCGCAGCTGTTATAGTTAATTATTTTATTTTGAACATTCTTGGGTTGATATCCATATTATTTTCTTTTATTAAATAATGAAGGACCAGTATCTATTAAAAAAAAATATTATTTTTTTAAATCATGGATCATTCGGCGCTTGTCCAAAATCTGTATTTAATAATTATCAACACTGGCAACGTTTAATTGAAAGTCAACCAGTTCAATATTTTTCCCATGATATTTATAATTATTTAAAAAAATCTCGCGAAGATTTATCAACCTTTATTTCCTGTGATTCAGATGATATAATATTTATTCCAAACCCTACAACTGCAATCAATTCGATAATCCGAAGTCTAAAGATTGATAAAAATTATGAAGTTTTAACTTCAAATCATGAATATGGAGCTATGATAAGAGCTTGGGATTGGTTTTCCAAAGATAAAGGATATAGTTTAATTCAAAATAATCTAAAGCTTCCATTTACAACGAAAAATAATTTTGTAGATGACTTTTGGCAAGAAGTAACGAATAATACTAAGATTATATTTATAAGCCATATAACTAGTCCAACTGCTATTATTTTTCCGATTCAAGAAATATGCCAGCGTGCTAAAAATGAAGGAATTATGACAATCATAGATGGAGCTCACGCGCCTGGCCACATTGATTTACATATTTCAGATTTAGACCCAGATATTTATATAGGCGCATGTCATAAATGGCTAAGCGCACCCAAAGGATCATCTTTCATGTATGTAAAAAAAGAAATTCAGAATTCAATTGATCCTTTAATTGTTAGCTGGGGAAAAGATGTTGACCCTTCTCCAAGTTCATTTATAAATGAGAATCAATATCAAGGCACACGGGACTTTAGTTCCTATTTATCGGTGCCTACAGCAATAAACTTCCAAAAAAATAATAATTGGGATATAGTTCAGGCGAAATGTAGAGACTTAACAAAGAAAACTTTAATATCATTACAAGAAATACTAAAAACTAACTTATTGTGTCCAGTAAATGATAATTGGTTAGCTCAAATGGCAAGTATTCATATACCTGTTAATGATTCATCAAAAATAAAAAATACACTATTGATTAATCACAAAATTGAAATTCCTATATTTCAATGGGATAATAAAAATATGCTACGTTTTTCTTTTAATGCATATAATGATAAAAGTGATTCAAATGCATTAATTGATGCAATTAAAGATATTTTTTTTAAAGGGGACTAAATTATAGATTAATTATTCAGAAACTGAATAATTATAATTTTCTTCAAATTCTTCAGTTTTTATCATTTTTATCGCATCCCACGTTAGTTTTGTGCATACTTTAGCACAAATCTGACAACCAATACATTCATCATATCTTACTTGTACAGGAGGTATAGGAATCCCATACTTTTCGTCTTCAACTGGCTCAATACAATCCACAGGGCAGAATGGGACACAAACCTGACACCCTGTACAGTTGTCTTCATCAACTACAGCAATCAACTTTGGTTTTTTCTTTTTAAAGTTGACTTTTTCTGCAGGATCAGGAACTGACTTATAATGATCGTATTTGTAGTTTTCAGCCATAATAAATCTATTTAAGACGAAGAAATTATAACTACATATAATATTTGACAATAATTACCGATTATCCAAAAGCTTTTTTCATTAATAGATTTTCTTATAAATTCTATGCTTTGGAACTAAAGATTATTATTAATCATAAAATTATTTAGGAGATTATAATGACATATATAATTGCTGAACCCTGTGTTGGAACTTGTGATACTGCATGTGTTGAGGTTTGTCCCGTAGATTGTATACATGGACCAGATGATAAATCAGGGGCAGGTGCGGAAGCAAAAGCAGATGGATTTGATCCTGACGGTAAACAGCTTTATATTGATCCAGAAGAATGTATTGATTGTGGAGCGTGCGAACCAGAATGCCCAGTAGAAGCAATATTTGAAGAAAGTGAAGTCCCGGATGAATGGAATAAGTTTATTAAGATCAATTATGATTGGTTTGGAAGAGATCTCTCTGGATAAACTATTTATTAATCATATTATTATAACGGCTGTATTTTTTAACAGCCGTTTTTTTATATAAATAATGGATAATCCCCAAATACTTGAACTTTTAAAATCAGTAAAATATCCTGGTTTTTCTAGAGATATTGTGTCATTTGGTTTAATCAAAGAAATAACAATTAATAATGATAGAATTAATATCAATTTAGCGTTAAAGACAAAAAATGAAGAGAAGAAGAATGAAGTAGTTAATAGTATAAATCAAATATTATCACAGCACTTTAAAAAAATCAACATAGAGATTATTGATGAATCTCCAAACAGGCCAACACCTAATCAGACTGGTGCTCCAGCCCAACAAAGTCAGTTTAATTTAAGTAATATTAAAAATGTAATTGCCATTGCTTCTGGTAAGGGGGGTGTAGGGAAATCTACTATCGCTGCGAATATTGCATTAGCTCTTCGAGAAGATAATTATTCTGTTGGACTACTGGATTTAGATATATATGGACCATCCTTACCTATAATATTAGGTATAAATAAAAGCCCAGGTATGACGGAAGACCGAAAAATTATTCCTATTGAACATTATGGATTAAAAGTAATGAGTTTTGGTTTTATTAGCGGTAATGATACTCCTGTTATTTGGAGAGGTCCGTTAGTAAGTCGCATGACAGAGCAATTTTTTAATGATGTTCATTGGGGGGAATTGGACTACTTAGTTCTTGATTTACCTCCTGGAACTGGTGATATACAGTTAACCTTAACCCAAAAACTTCGAATGTCAGGAGCAGTAATTGTTACCACGCCTCAAGATATTGCTTTAGCAGATGTACAAAAAGGCGCAGATATGTTTAGGAAAGTACATACACCTATTATTGGTGTAATTGAAAATATGTCTAGTTTACTGATAAATGGAAAAGTAAAAGGGTTAGATAAAAATAATACTGATAACTATTCTTTAGATATTAATGGAATAGATGAGAAGATAAATATAAATGATGATGGAAGTTTTTCTATCCCGATCAATTTATTTAAATCTGGTGGCGGTTTAAAGGAAAGCAAAAGATTGGATGTGCCATTGCTTGGTAAAATTCCAATATCAATTGAAATGATGCATGCAACAGATAAAGGTGAACCTATAATTTTATCACAACCTAAAAATTTAGTTTCAAATATATTTCGAGATATAGTAAATAAAATAAATTCTCAGTTAATAAATTGATTTTAACAAGTTATGTTTTCTTTTTTTGATGAGATTTTAGCAATTACCTTTTTAGGGTTCGGTGCGATATACCCCCTACTTTTGTGGCTTTCTCCATATAAATTAATTGAGGGTGGATTCTATCGATTTAATCAGGGAATGGTGTCAATTATTATTTCTATTGGAATGTTATTTGCATACTTGTCTTTATCACAATATAATAATTTTTATTTGGGAGTTTTTTGGTTTTTACTACAACTAGTAATAACAGCAGTATTTTGGAAAACCAAGCACATTAATAATCTTTACATATCTATTCCACCAATTATTGGTGTTGTATACTTAATACTTATTATGAACCAAGTCTTCATTATTGATTTACAGTTTTCAGATTATATAATCATATTTATCGGCCATTCAATTATTGCTTTAGTTTTTTTCTCAATGATTTTAGGACATTGGTACTTAAACGTTATTCAACTTCCGATTAGTTTATTGAAGAATAGTATTATTTTATTTTCGGTTTTATTAGGACTACGATTAGTTTGGAATCTATATGCATTAATTAGTTTTGAAGTAGTTGATAATTATGGAATCGTTTTATCATTAATTACTTTCTTAGGGACATTTGAAGGGTTTTTGTTATCTGTAGCAATATTTTTTGGCGTAATTATTCCAATATTGTTAAATGTTTTTATCTGGAATACTTTACAGATACAATCTACGCAAAGCGCCACAGGGCTTATTTATGTTTCTGTAGTAGCAGTATTATTTGGAGACTTATTCTATAAATATTATGCATTTCGTTTTGGGATAATATTATGATTAACCCATACTTTTTTTGCGAGCTTTGTAAAGAAAGACATGAATTAAATGATAGTGTAAATTGTGCGTATAGTAAAAATCAAGTTGATTGGACAAATTTTATGTCATTTGAAAAATGCCCAGCTTGTCAAAGTTCTCATTTTTATATTCAAAAAGATTTTAACAAGATCCTAGGTTGTGGAATAATTATTCTTGGTATAATATTCGTTCCAATTACTTATGGTTTGAGCTTAGCAATTGTAGCTCTTATTGATTGGTTAATATATTATCAAGTACCTGATAGTATTGTATGTTACAAGTGCAAGGGTGAATTCTTTGGAATTGAGTCTATTCCAAATAAAATATTAATATTTGATCATCATATAGCAGAAATTTATGAGGAACCATCTTGATTTTAAGACGTTATGTTTACATTAATTTTATAATATATAATTGCGTTAACTTCGCTTGTTTCTTTTAATAATAAATTAATTGTTAAAAAATGAATACAGTGGCTAAAAATTTCGTAGATAATAATATACCTGAACATATTGCAATAATTATGGATGGGAATGGACGCTGGGCTCAGAGAAACTCATTGCCTAGGATTGCAGGCCATAAAGAAGGAATAAGTTCTGTAAGAGCTATTACGAAGAAATGTGATGAGATTGGTATAAAATATTTGTCACTTTATACATTTTCTTCTGAAAATTGGAAACGTCCTAGAGGTGAAGTAAAAGCTCTAATGCGTCTATTGCTGTCAACTATTAGACGCGAGATAAAAGACTTGAATAAAAATAATGTACGTTTAATGACGATTGGAAATTTGAATGAGTTACCAGATAATGCGAGAAAGGGAATGGAAGAAGGTCTGGAATCAACCAAAAATAATTCTGGCCTTAACTTAATACTTGCTTTGAGTTATGGTAGTAGAAATGAGATTTTACGTATGGTAAAAAATATTGCAACTAAGGCAATAAATGGTGAAGCTGATCCTAATAAGATTAAAGAGAGTGATATTATAAGTGAATTGGATACATATAACATACCAGATCCAGATTTATTAATTCGCACTGGTGGTGAATTTAGATTAAGTAACTTTTTACTTTGGCAAATTGCATATTCAGAAATACATGTTACAAAAAAATATTGGCCCGAATTTCGTGAAAACGAATTATTGAAAGCCATAGAAGATTATCAAAATCGCGATCGTCGTTTCGGAACGATACCTAAGTAATTAACTATGATTAATAAAAATATTGTAAAGATTATTCTTGTTCTTTTTTGCGCTATTCACATATATGCCCAACAAGATGTAACGCTTCTTGGTGTGGAGATTGAAGGAAACACTCTTGCGGCTGAAACAATGATTAGATATACATCTGGACTTAGGCAAAATGAATTAATTAATGTTGCTGATTTCTCTAGGGCTGTAAAACGACTTTGGCAATTAGGATTGTTTAAAGATATACAGATTGTCATCGATAAGGAGACATCTGAAGGTTTATTTATATCTATACATGTTGAAGAAAACCCAATATTAGGCTCTGTAATATATAAAGGAAATAAACGATTAAAAGATAAGCAGTTACAAGATGAATTAGAATTATATAAAGGGCAGAGAATTAAATCTCATTCCCTTATTGAATCTATATCAAAATTAAGAAAGTTTTATGCAGGTGACGGCTTCTTGCTTGCTGAAATCGATGCAGAACTAATTGAACCCAATGGTAATGTAGAAAACCAAGAATCAGAAAAAGATGCTAAAAAGAAGGCATTAACAAAAGATATTGTTTTTACCATTAAAGAAAATGATAAAGTTAAAATTGATAAAATTATTTTTGATGGAAATGAATCTTATTCTGATTTTCGCTTACGTAGAGTTTTAAAAGAAACAAAACAACAGCGGTGGTATTTATTTTGGAGATCGTTTTTTGATAATAATAACTTCAAAGAAGATAAATTGGCTTTAGAATCTTTTTATAGAAATAATGGATATCGTGATTTTTATATAATTTCAGATACAACTATTTCAGCTCCCAAACTTAAAAATATTGATATTGTAATTAAGGTTAATGAAGGGACCAGATATAAATATAGAAATTTTTCTTGGGATGGAAATACTCTATTTGATACTTACAAATTAGAACGAGCGCTAAATCTTAAAAAGGGCGAATATTATAATGAAGAAGAGTTTAATGTTGCAGTATATAATAATATGCAAGGTTTATATATGGATCGTGGATACATATATAGTCGTATAGAACCACAGTTTATTCCTATAGGTAAAGACTCTCTTGATATACATTTTCCAATAATTGAAAACCATCAAGTAAGTGTGCGAAACATATCTATTTTTGGTAATGACCATACTAGAGAGAATGTTATTAGAAGAGAATTAAATATTTTTCCAGGAGATATTTTTAACAGAGAAATGCTTATTCGAAGTCAAAGTAATTTAGCTCGATTAAATTACTTTGCAAATGTGTTACCAGACGTAGCTCCAGTGGATGAAGATGAGGTGGATTTAGAAATTGTTGTAGAAGAGAAGTCTTCAGATCGTGCAAATGCAAATATAGGATATAGTGGGGTTTATGGGTTATCTGGGGGAGTAGGGATAGAGTTTGCCAATTTCAGAGGTATGGGCCAGCAATTTATGATCAGTTATAATATTGGATCTAGATATAATTTTTATTCATCCCAACCTACATCTCAATTTAAAAGCTTTAGCATGAGTTTTGTTGATCCAATGATATTTGACACTCCAAATAGAGTTGGTTTTTCCATTTATTACACATATCGGGGTCAAGGAACAAACTATTATTTTCCTTTAGATTTAAGGATGAGAGGAGGTTCCGTCCAATGGGGTAGAAGGTTTAAATGGCCAGATGATTACTTTCGAGGTTATTGGGTAGTCCGATCTATGCAAAAAACCTATGAAGGAACTAAGGAAGAATTAGATCAATATGTTAATGGGTTAGGTACAACCTTTGCGAATAGCATTACCCAAGTTATTACTAGAGATAAAAGAAACCACCATGAATTTCCAACTCAAGGATCAAAATTTACATGGGAAACAACATTATCTGGAAATTTGTTTGGTGGAAACGAGGATTTTGTCAAACATTTATTGAATTTGGAATGGTTCACCCCTACATTCTGGAAATTTGTATTAATGAGCTCATTCAAAATTGGCGTTATTCAACCATTAGATAATTTGAACAATCAAAAATCACTTATCCCTTTTGATGAAAAATTTATTATGGGTGGTAATGGAATGCCTTATGGTAATATGCTACGTGGATACCCAGATAATTCTATTAGCCCAGGGCCAACGGGTGGAAATGCATTATTACGTTCAGTAACAGAATTTCGTGTTCCTGTTTCTAAAAACCCTGTAATTTATGGTTTAATATTTGCTGAAATGGGAAATGTGTGGAATACAGTAAATATGTCAGAATCTTTTGACATACCTAGAGATGGCGCATTTACCTTGAAAAGGTCAGCTGGGATAGGAATAAGATTTTATATGCCTATGATGGGGGTATTGGGTTTTGATATGGGATATGGTTTTGATGCTATAGATAATAGCGGTGATCCTCCTGGATGGAATTATACAATTATTTTTGGAAATGTTTTTTAGATAATATTTAATAAGAAAGGGAATACAATGAAAAAGATTATTTTAGGGTTTATAGTACTATTTTTAACAGCCCCTTATATTTATTCACAGAGTAAGATTGGTTTTGTTCAATCAGATCGGATAAGGGCAGAGTTTGAGGAATTCAAAGATGCAGAATCTCAATTGCAAATGGAATTCCGTAAAGTACAGTTTGAATATCAAACAATGTTAATGAGTTTGGATAGTATGAAAAAATCGTTTGAAACACAAAGACTTATGAGTTCACCTGAATGGCGCAGAGAAAAAGAGCAAGAAATTGCACAGAGAGAACAAACTTTACAGGCATTTCAAGCCCAAAAAGTAGGGCCTGAAGGTGAATTATACAAAAAACAAGCACAGATGGAGTTTGAAATATTAAGTAAGGTAAAACGCGCAGTTGATAAAGTAGCTGCAATCAAAGAATATGATTTTATTATTGATGGATCAGTTTCATTATTATTTGGAAATCCTACTTATGATCTTACAGATGATGTACTATATGAATTAAGAAAATATAGTCTTCCGGATGAAAATTAATTATTGATTAAAATTTGAAGACATTATCAGATCTGGCAAAACTTGTAAATGGAGAAGTTGTAGGTGATCAGACTATGATTATATCAGGAGTTTCTGAGATACAAAATGGTAAAGAATCAACAATTACTTTTTTGGGTAATCCAAAATATAAGAAATATTTATCATCAACAAGGGCATCAGCTATTATTGTTGATGATAATTCCTTATTAAATGATAAATCTGGAATTGTTCATAATAATCCTCAATTAGCTATTGCTAAAATTCTAGGAGAATTTTCTCCGAAGATTGATAAAAAAACCGGCATAAGTAAGACTGCTTATATTTCACCAAATGCAAAAATTGGGAAAAATATTACGATTGGTAATTTTTCCGTCATTGAAGATGAAGTCATAATTGGTGATAATACTATAATAGGTTCAAATACTACCATTAGTAATAACACTTCTATAGGGAATAATTGTAATATTTTTTCTAATATTCATATTTATAATAGGTGTACAATAGGAAATAATTGCATTATTCATAGTGGAACAATAATAGGAAGTGATGGTTTCGGTTTTGCAACAGAAAATGGGAATCATCATAAAATACCTCAAAACGGGAATGTTATTATAGGTGATAAAGTTGAAATTGGGGCAAATTGTGCTATAGATAGGGGAACAATTGGTGATACTGTTTTAGGAGATCAATGTAAATTAGACAATCATGTTCATTTAGCTCATAATGTATGTCTAGGTAAAGGCTGTATTTTAACAGCTGCGGTTACAATTGCTGGCAGTGTGAATGTAGGTGAATATTGTATTTTTGCTGGACATGTTGGCGTCGCCCCACATGTTACAATAGGCGCACACTCAACATTAGCAGCTAAAACAGGTGTTACAAAGTCACTTTCTGGTGGTAAAGTATATGCTGGCATGCCCGCACGTGAAATAAGAGAACAACATAAAAGAGATGCATTATATTCTGAAGTCATAAAAATGAAAAAACAATTAATGAGTTTAGAAAAATGACCAAAACCAACCGCAAACAAAGAACAATAGGCGGACCTGTTTCATGTACTGGAGTTGGTTTGCATACGGGAGTAGAAAGCACGATTACATTTAATCCTGCTCCTGAAAATTATGGGATACAGTTTTCTAGAACTGATATTAAAGGGAGCCCTGAAATAAGAGCCGATATCCAGCATGTTATGGATATTTCAAGGGGAACAACGATTGGGCAAAACGGTGTTAAAATTCATACAGTTGAACATGCTTTGGCAGCTGTATCTGGTTTGCGAATTGATAATGTTCTTATTGAATTAACAGCTAAAGAAGCACCGGTGATGGATGGAAGTGCAAAAGATTTTGTAGATGCGCTGCAATCAGCAAATTTTATTGAACAAAATAAAGATAGACATGTATTAGAGATAAGTAAGCCTGTAGTATACTCTGATCCAAAGAAAGGAATTGATATTCACGTAGTTCCTGCAGATAGATTTAGGGTTACTTTTCTAGTTGAATATCCTCTACCAGCCCTTGGAACACAATATGAGGCAATATATAATATGGAAGAAGATTTTGCCAGAGATGTTGCACCAGCAAGAACTTTTTGTTTTTTGAGTGAAGTAGAAAAACTGAGAGAAAAAGGATTAATTAAAGGAGGAAGTTTATCTAATGCTGTTGTAATTCTTGATAGAAGAATTAAGAATGGTGAAATTAATCACTTGAGAAATTTATTTGGTATTCAAGATCAAGTCATTCAAGGACAGAATGGTATTTTAAATGGGAAAGTATTGCGCTTTCATAATGAACCTGTAAGGCATAAAACTCTTGATTTAATTGGAGATTTAGCTTTACTTGGAATTTCTATCAGAGGGCATGTAACTGCTGCGCGAAGTGGTCATGCAAGCAATGTTGAATTTGTTAAAATGATTCGTAAAGAGTACAAAGAGCAATTATAGTTTAATTATTTTATAAGATTTTGGATAAAAAGTCACAATTTAATATCCAGGATATTTTGGAGCTTCTTCCCCATAGATATCCAATGGTCTTAATTGATCGTATAATAGAAATTGAGCATGGAAAAACTCTTACAGCAATTAAAAATGTAACTATAAACGAGCCATATTTTGCTGGACATTTTCCTTCGCAACCAATAATGCCAGCAGTTTTAATTTTGGAGAGCATGGCACAAGCTGGTGCATTTTTAGTATTAAATAGTGTTTTAGAACCTTTGAAAAAAAATATGTTATTTTCATCAATAACTAATTCGAAATTTCGTGTTCCTATAGTCCCGGGAGATCAAGTAAAAATTAAAATGGAACTTGCAAAAATTCGCTTGGGTGCGGTTAAGCTTATAGGTAAAGCTTTTGTAGATGATAAATTAGTGGCTGAAGCTAATCTATTGGCGAATATTGTTAATAGGGCAGGATCGTAGAATTACTACAACATTACACCCTACCGCACTTATTAGCGAAAATGCTAATTTAGGACATAACGTCAAAGTTGGTCCATTTTCTATTATTGAGGATGGCGTCTCAATCGATGATAATACAATTATAGGAAATTGTACCACAATTTGCAGTGGAACCCAGATTGGCAGTAATAGTAAAATATTTCATAATTGTAGTATAGGTGAAATTCCTCAAGATCTAAAGTTTGCAGGAGAAGATACTAAAACGGTAATAGGAAAAAATACTATAATAAGAGAAAATGTTACAATTAACCGCGGGACATCTGCAGGTGGAATAACTGTGGTGGGAAATAATGTTTTATTAATGGCGGCAGTTCATGTTGCTCATGATTGTATTGTTCGTGATAATGTTATTATGGCAAATATGTCTACACTTGGTGGGCATGTAGAAATTCAAGAATATGCCTCTTTAGGTGGAGGCGTCCTCGTTCATCAGTTTTGTAAAATTGGATCACATGTTTTCATAGGTGGCGGATTTCGAGCTGTTCAGGATGTTCCCCCATATATATTAGCTATTGGAGAACCTTTAAAATTTGGTGGTATAAATTCAATTGGTTTAAAAAGAACGGGATTCTCTATAGATACATTATCCAAAATTAAAAAAGCTTATAAAATGTATTTTCGATCAGATTTAACTAGATCCAAAGCTTTAGATAAGATAAAAAATAGTATATCTAATAATGTAGAGGTAAATAATATTATTAATTTTATTAATAATAGTGAACGTGGGATTATATAATCATCTTTATAGATTATATGAAATTAATTTTCATAGAGCTTTTCATTATAGCGCATTTATTATTTGGACAATTTCCTTCTTATGATATTTCAAAGGTTAGTGGGTCGAAATTTACATCCTCTGTTAAACCATTAATCAAAAGCACCTCGTTTTCACTTGGGCATCATCAATTAGTTAATAATAATTCAAAGCAACGCTTTTCTTTAAGTTTAATATTCCCGTTGGGATATGATTTAACAAATAAATCTTTTATTGAAAAATCCATATTAGGATTGCCTTTATTGCATAGTTCTTTACTTATATCAAATAATTTAAGAGTAAATGGGAAAATTGGCGGCTTTACAAGCCATAATGATGTGATCAATTATTACAGTTATGGTTTTTCACTAGGATTAGTTAAAGATGATCCAAGTTTGTGGATTGCTGATATGAGTATAGGGAAAATGGATGGACCTAAATATATTAATTGCCGAACATTTGATTTTTCTATTATTAAATCAAATTTATTTAATTTATTTCCATTCTATATTGGAGTTGGAAATAATCAGTTTAATAGTAGGATTTTTAACGTGAATAATGGAGAAATTTCAAAAAATATTTCGGGTTCGATTAATTATATTATGCTTGGAAAAATATTTCCACTTTTCAAATGGAAAGTTTCTCCACAAATACGTTTAAATATTAAATTTTCGCAATTTTCAATTAGTCTTCAAAAGAAATTTGAATAATAATGGCTAAAAAAATCTCTATACTTGGTTCTACTGGTTCAATAGGTGTCAATACATTAGGTGTAATCGATACTTTTCAGGATGAATTTGATGTTGTTTATCTATCTACTTTCCAAAACAACAAATTGATTATAGAACAAGCAAAAAGGTATCGACCTAAAGCTTTGGTTGTTGTTAATGATTCAAATGCAGAAGATGTTAAGGAGGTCTTGGAAAAAGAAAATATTGAAATTCTTATTGGCAGAGATGGCTTGTTAGAGATTTCAAAAAGAGATGATATAGATTTAGTAATGAATGGATTAGTTGGATCTGCAGGAATGGAGCCTACCATTAATGCTTTGAAGGCCGGTGTAGATGTTGCATTAAGTAATAAAGAAAGCATGGTTATGGCGGGTGATTTAATAAATAATACAATGAATGAAAGCGGAGCAAAAATTTATCCTGTAGATAGCGAACATTCAGCTATCTGGCAGTGTTTAGTAGGTGAGAATATTGAAGATATTAAAAGAATTATTTTAACAGGAAGCGGTGGTCCTTTTAGAACAAGAGATGTAAATACCTTTTCAGAAATCTCTTTAAAAGAAGCTTTAAATCACCCTAATTGGAGCATGGGTAAGAAAATAACGATTGATTCTGCAACTATGATGAATAAAGGGTTAGAAGTGATTGAAGCACGTTGGTTATTTGACCTTCAAATTAATCAAATTGATATATTGATCCATCCTCAATCTATAATTCATTCTATGGTTGAGTTCAACGATAGATCTGTAAAAGCTCAATTAGGAATTCCTGATATGAAAATACCTATACAATATGCTCTTACCTACCCAACACATGCATTAGCAGAATGGGGGGAACTTGATTTAGCTAAAATCGGAAAACTAACTTTTGAAGAAAAGGATATAGAAAAGTTTCCATGCATTGGGCTGGCATATGAATCAATACGTATTGGAGGATCTGCACCAGCAGTACTTAATGTAGCAAATGATAATGCTGTTTATAGTTTTTTAAATAAAAGAATTAAATTCACTGATATACCAGATATAATTGAAAAAGCATGTAATGCACATGATTTGGTAAAAGATCCTAGCTTGGAGGAATTATTAGAATTGGAACTTTGGACATATGAATTCGTAATGAAAGAAATTGACAAAAAATAAGGAAATTTTTTAATGACTACAATTTTAGCATTTATATTTGTTTTGGGCGTAATAGTTATCATACATGAATTGGGGCATTTTTTTGCTGCACGATCAGTAGGCGTTCGTGTAGATAGATTTTCAATTGGTTTCCCACCTCGACTTTTTACTGTTAACTCAATTAATGGTGGTTTTGAAATAAATTTATTTTTTTACAAAAAAAATGATTTAGATAAAATTAGTTGGGATATAATAAAAACATGGAATATTAATATCCCAGAAAGAAAAGGAAGTGGTACAGAATATTGTTTTGCAATAGTTCCACTGGGGGGGTATGTGAAATTAGCAGGGATGATTGATGAAAGTATGGATGGCGCTATTAAAAATGAGCCATATGAGCTTATGAGTAAACCTGTATGGGCTCAAATATGGGTAATGAGTGCCGGTGTAATAATGAATATATTATTAGCTTTTGTAATCTTTACAGCTCTTGCCTGGTATCAAGGAGTGCCAACCTCTGAAAATATACCAGTTATTTATAGCGTTGAGGAAGATTCCCCAGCCAAAAATGCAAATCTTCTTCCTGGAGATAAAATAATTGTAGTCAATGATTACAATATTAATACTTGGTCTGATCTTTCAAGCACCATTCAAAAGTTACCTAATAAGTCAATCAAAATAACTTATGTAAGGGAGGGCAGAGAAAGCTCAATTGATATTAATACAACATTTAGAGTTTTTCCTATAGATGGTAAATTGGACACTCTTGGAATGATTGGTATTGGTCCAGAGCTATTCTATGAACCAATTGGTATAATTAGAGCTTCTCAATTAGGGGTTGCCTCCACATTAGGTGGGCTTGGATTAGTTGTATTATCAATAAAATTGTTAATTTCTGGTCAAGCATCTGTAGGAGATCTTGGTGGACCTATATTAATAGCCCAGATTGCTGGTGAAACAGCAAGAGCAGGACTTGTTTCATTTTTTGGATTTATGGCAATCATAAGTTGCAATTTAGCGTTTATCAATTTTTTACCTGTTCCTGGATTAGATGGTGGTCATGTATTTATTATTTTAGCTGAATCAATCCTAAGGAGAAAATTCACTTTAAAAACAAGAATGATTATTCAACAAATTGGAATGGCATTTTTATTATTATTAATGGCAACAGTTATGATAAATGATATAGGCCGACTATTTACAAATTGATTTCTTTTATTTTTAATAACATTGATCCATACTGCAATTTTATTTTTATTTGAACTGGTAGTTTCTTTTTATCATTACTAAACCAAATCATCATATCGCCTTTATTTTTTAATAGAGTGTTACCTTTTCTAAATGGTTTTACAACCAAACAATTGAAGGAACCATAAATGGTATTTATAACATCCTCAGATTTAGTAATTATCTGTATTGGTGTAATCCCCTCCGCCCCGAAAGTATTTATTTTAATTGTTTCCCCAAGTATTAATGGTTTTGTGCGAAGTAGATAAAATAAAGAGTATGGATCGTAAAGATATCCATTAATATATGTAGTATCTTTATTTGTGATTGAAATAAAATTTTTATAATCTATTATAGTTTTAGATTCCTTTGAATAGTTTCCCTGATTTATACTTTTAAGTATTTTGTTTGTATATAGACTTTTTATATCTAGCCATGTATCAATCTGATCATCAATTGCATAAATTGAACTAAATGGAAAAGATGTTTTTGCTACAAATCTTATATGAATTTCATTGGAATTATTGTTTTCATTATCAACTAAAACCTCTAAGTATGCTTTCCCAGCTTTAATCCCAGCAAAAGAAACATCATAAATTAATTTTTCACCAAAATTAAAAGGGAGCTTTTCAGCAGCATTTATCATAGATAATAAATATATTGTTATTATGATGCAATTTTTCATCTTCTTATAATTTGAAATTGATTATTTCTTAGCATATATATTGTTGATCCGCTAGATGTAGCTAATACACCTGCGTTTATTATAATATCAACTTCATCTCCAAACTCATCAATGATCTCTTTTGGATTATTCATTGGTTTATTTCCGTGTCGGTTTACACTTGATGATGTAATTGGATATCCTATTGCTGATACTAGTTTTGGTCCAATTGTATTATTTGGTATACGAAAACCAATAAAATTATTATTGCTCATAATAGACTTATGAACGTTCCCTTTAATACTTGGAAGTATAAATGTGGTTTTATTGCCGATATTATTTTTAATAAACTTCTTTTTATCTTTTGATAAATTTGTAAAGGCAACTAATTGTTCAAAATTTTCGACAATTATACTTACAGGAGAGTTTCTTCTTTTAATACTATTCAATTTCTTTATTGCAGTTTCATTTCTAGCATCTACACCAAATCCATATAAGGTATCGGTGGGATATATTACAACGCCACCCTTATCTAGCGAGTTCTTGCAAATAGAAAATATTTTGGGATAATCTATAGGAATATTCTTTATCACAATTAGTTAATTAAGATGGTTTTGTTTTCCATCGTCTATGGAACCAAAAATATTGTTCCGGGTGTTTTTTTATAATATCCTCTAACAAACGTGTATAAGATATTGTAATCGATTCTATATCTGAATTATTATGTATTTTAATAGGTTGAATATTCAAAATATATTTATTTATACTTTCCATATAACAAGTAACAAATATAATGGGAGATTTAGCTTTTAAATGGAATAAAGCTGCGCCTTTAGGTGTAGATGCTTTTACGCCAAAAAAGTTAACAAATATCCCACTTTTTTTTGCGTCTTGATCGCTTGCCAGGGCTAAAATATCATTATTTTCTAAAGCACTATACATCAATTCAAGCGAAGATTTTCTTGGTAAAATTTTTGTACCATTATTTTTTCGTAATTCATTAATAAATTTATCCGCACCAATATTTATTTGTTTTTGCCCAATGAGTAATAATGAATATTTATTTATACCAAACCAGCCTAATAGCAGTTCCCATAATCCAAAGTGCCCAGAAACCAATAATACACCTTTATTTTCATTAAGTGCTTCTTTCAAATATTGTGTTCCATTTACAGAAATATTTCCACGTGTAATACTTTTTGGCAATGATAGAAATTGCATTGCACTGTATATAAAAAATCTGTATGTATCTTTTAAAATATTTTCTCTCTTTTTTTCTGATAGTTTTGGGAATGCTATAGCTATGTTTTTTCGAGCTTCTTTTTTCCTAATTATTAACAATTGATAGCAAATAGAACCAAGTTTATTAGCATAATAATATTGATTACTTGGTTTTAAAGATTGAACCAAATTAGATAGCAGCTTTAATAAATTATATGTTATACGATATTTAAGCTTCATTTGTTGAATTGTGTGGTACGTTTTAACTGAATCTAAGGTAATTTCTTATAGGTCAATATTTAATTTCCGAGGAATCTTGATTAGGATAAATAAACAAATTCTTTTTCTTACAATCTATTATTTTGTTAATGTAGCAAATCTATATTCTGCTGACCATGTAGTATACCGCGTACCCATACAGGGAGTTATTGATCTTGGTCTCCCAACTTTTATTGAAAGAATTATAAATGAAGCTGAAAAGAATCAGATTCAAGCAATTATTTTTGATATTGATACGTTTGGTGGGCGCGTTGATGCAGCGACACAAATAAAAGATGCCATTCTAGATTCGGATATTCCTACTGTAGCATTTATAAATCGTAGAGCAATTTCTGCTGGAGCTTTAATTTCTTTATCCTGTGAAAAAATATATATGACTGGAGCAGGAACAATTGGCGCGGCCACAGCTGTTGATATGTCGGGAAACAAAGCATCAGAAAAAGTAATTAGTTATATGCGAGAAGAAATGGCATCAACAGCTGAGAATCGCAATAGAAATACAGATATTGCAAAGTGTATGGTAGATGAAGAATTATCGTTTACTCATGTAGTTATAGATGATGATTCAATAGAAGTCACAGATCTGGAAGGTAGAAAAGAAGGTAAGCTTATAACATTAACAACTGAACAAGCATTAAAATATAAAATGGCGGATGGTTCAGCAGAAGATTTCGATGAGCTATTAACATTAATTGAATTAACTGGCGCACAAGTGAAGACTTTATCAGAAAACTGGTCGGAAAATTTAGTACGTTTTTTAACAAATCCAGTTGTTGCCTCTTTATTAACAACCTTTGGTTTTTTAGGAATACTATTTGAATTACAAAGCCCAGGTTGGGGTATCCCTGGAACATTTGGAGCAGTATGTCTTACATTGTCTTTAAGTGCTTCAGTAATTGTAAAACTTGCAACAAAGTCAGATTTACTTATTGTATTATTTGGACTTGGTTTATTAATGGTTGAAGCATTCTTAATTCCAGGATTTGGCGTAGCTGGGCTTGCCGGAATTGGAGTCATATTATGGGGTCTTTATATGTTATTATTACCAGACGTTCCTGTTTCCCAAGAGGTATACGATTCTGCAATGACCGGATTAACTATTGGATTAATCGGCGGAATAATTGCTTTAATTCTTCTATTTAGAATGATGACAAAAACGAAATTTTGGGTCAAATTAACTTCACCAGAAATCCAAAGTGATGAAGAGGGCTATAATTCTTCATTAGGATTAGAGCATCTTATTGGAGAGACTGGTGTAGCAACTTCTGATTTAAGACCATCGGGATGGGTGCTTGTAAATAATACAAAAATATTTGTTGTAACAGAGGGAGAGTTTGTTGATAAAGATCAACAAGTTAAAATTTTGTCTGTAGATGGCAATCGTGTTGTTGTTAGATTTTATATAAATGAATAACTAGGAGTATATCATGATAAGTTATGTAATGTTGGTATTTGTTTTATTATTTATTCTATTATTTTTCTATTTTGTCCCATTAGGATTATGGATTCAAGCAGTTGTGAGTCTAGGAGTAGGGCGCATAACCATTATTGATCTTATACGAATGAGACTTCGTAAAATTGCTCCGAGACTAGTTGTAGATGGTGTTATAAATTGTCATAAGTCTGGATTAAATAACATAACAACAGATATGCTTGAAACACATTATTTAGCAGGCGGAACAGTTCCAAATATAGTATCTGCTCTTATTGCTGCAGCAAAAGCAAATATTCCATTACCTTTTGAAACAGCCACTGCAATTGATCTGGCTGGCCGGGATATTTATGCCGCTGTAGAAACCAGTGTAAATCCAAAGGTTATTGATGCACCAAGAGAGGGTTATTTATCAGCTGTTGCCAAAGATGGAATTGAATTAAAAGCGCGTGCAAGAGTAACTGTAAGAACTAATATACCAGGTTTAGTTGGTGGGGCAACAGATGATACTATAATAGCTAGAGTTGGTGAAGGAATTGTAAGCGCAATTGGTTCATCCATGAAATATAAAGATGTTCTTGAAAATCCAGATAATATATCTCGCGCGGTATTACAAAAAGGATTAGACGCAGGGACAGCATTTGAAATTTTATCTATTGATATAGCAGATCTGGATGTTGGTAATAATGTTGGGGCAGTGCTGCAAACAGACCAGGCAGAAGCAGATTTGCGAATTGCTCAAGCTGAAGCTGAAACTCGACGAGCAATGGCTGTAGCCGAAGAACAAGAAATGATCGCAAGAGTTCAGGAAATGCGTGCAAAAGTTGTAGAAGCTGAAGCCGAAGTTCCAAAGGCAATGTCTCAAGCTTTTCGCGAGGGAAAGTTAGGAGTATTTGATTATTACAATATGCGTAATATTGAAGCCGATACAGGCATGAGAGATTCTATTGCAGGAAGTAAAGAGGCTGATTCAACTTCTCAACCAGGATCTGAAGAGAAATAGATGGACGGATTAGCTTACTGGTTATTTATTGCAGCGCTTTATTTTCTATCCTCTTTAATGAAGAGGAGAAAGCAAAAAATTGCTCGCAATAAATTAGATTTCGAGGATACTGTTTCCGATAATAGTGATTTTATAGAAAATGAACCGGAAACAATGGATGATTTCTTTGATAAGTTAAAGAACTATGGAAAAGAATTTTTAGACTTGGATGATGTTGAAGAAGAAAGTGAAGAGTATGTAATTCAAGAAGAAGATATTAATAAAGAAATAGATATAGAAACACCATCGGAAGAAATATCTAGAGCTGTTTTTGAAGATTTATCTGAAGATAGTCCAAAGCCCATACATAAGGAATATAGAATAAAGAAAAAAGAGTATCAGAATATTTCATTATTAGTTAATTCTTTATTGAATGATAATGATAAAGTAAAAAAAGCGATTATTTTAAAAGAAATTTTTGATAAACCTCGTGCCCTAAGAAGATTAATGCGATAAAAGTTTTAAACTAGTTCTTTATAAATGTCAGTTATATTCTTTATGAGTTCTTCTTCAGACCCATCATTATGAATTACAAAATCTGCCAATGCAACTTTTTCTTCTTCAGACCACTGTAAATCTACCCTTTTTAATATTTCTTCTCTGCTGAGAGTTTCCCTAGCTAATGCGCGTTCCATTCTAGTTTTAATTAGTGCTGTAATTACAATTACATAATCCATATGGGTGTCAGCACCAGATTCGTAGATAAGAGCGGCATCTACTACAAAAATATCATATTTTCCACTATCTAGTTTTTTATCAAAGTTTTTATCAATTTCTTTAAAAACATAAGGATGAACTATTGTATTTAATCTTAGTTGATGATCCTGATCTTGGAATGCAACACGTGCCAATTTATTATTATCAACGTTACCGTCTCCCCTCATTATATCAGTACCAAATTCAGAAATCAATTCACTTTTAATTGTTTCGTTGGACAATAGTATTTTTTTTGATTCTTTATCAGCATCAAATATGTATGCACCCAATTCTTCAAGAATTTTACTAGCAGCACTTTTTCCAGTACCAATTCCACCAGTTAATCCTATACGCAACATAGTTCTCTAAGCGCTTTCAGAATAAGCTGGAGGACATTATCTATATTTCCACTACCGTCTATTCTCATTATAAGTTCTTTTTTATAATAATATTTAAGCAGTGGCGCTGTTTGTTTATTATAGACTACAAGCCTTTCAATTATTACTTTCTTGCCATCATCAGACCTTTGTAACAACCTGCCATTACAGTTATCACATGTGCCCTCTATTTTAGGTGGATTAAATAACAAGTTTGTAATATTTCCACACCCCTCACAAGATCTTCTGCTTGATAATCTTTTGATTATGCTTTCATCATCAAGTTCAATAGAGACTACAGCATTAATGTTGTGATTCATTTTATCAAGAAAATTATCTAATCCTTCAGCTTGAGGGATTGTCCTTGGATAACCATCTAACAGATATCCTTTTTTAGCGTCCTCTTTATTTAGTCTTTTACTCATTATATTTAATAATTCATTATCTGGAACTAAATGCCCTTTATCTATATAGGATTTAGCTTTAATTCCTAGGGGAGAGACTTGTGATATTTCTTCGCGTAATATGTCGCCAGTCGATAAATGAACTATACCAAAATATTCTTTTACAAGTTTGGCCTGAGTACCTTTTCCAACGCCTGGTGGACCGATAAATATTAAACGCATGGTAAAAACCTTATACTAATAATACCCTTAAATCAACAACCCTGCAATGGTTGCTGTAAGCCATGAAGCTAGAGCACCTCCCACCATGGCTTTTGTAACCAGTTTAGCGAGATCCTTTTTTCGTTCCGGCGCCATACCTCCTATTCCGCCTAATTGAATACCGATAGAACCAAAATTGGCAAACCCGCATAAAGCGTAACTTGCAATAATGGCTGTCCGGTCTGTTATGGCTCCTGTGGACATTAATTCTTTCAAGTCACCATAGGCAATCAGTTCTGTAAATACGATTTTCTTTCCCATTAGTGTTCCCAATGTGCCGGCCTCTGACCACGGAACGCCCATTGTCCATGCCAAGGGCTTGAATATAAAACCGAGGATTGATTCCATAGATGTACCTGCGAAACCTAGGAGGTAGTTAATCATGGCAACGAGGGATACAAAAGCTACTAGCATAGCTGCAACATTTGCCGCCAGTTTTAATCCGCTGGTTGCTCCATCTCCCAATGCTTCCATTGCATTCGTACTTGTTTTCTCAATATTGATTTTCAGGTCTCCCATCGTTTCTGATGATTCCGTTTCAGGATAAATAATTTTTGCCACCATAAGCGCTCCCGGCGCAGACATGACCGACGCCGCTATTAAGTGACCGGCAATTCCCGGAATATCCGCTAACCACATAACATAAATCGCCAACACCCCACCTGCAACAGTTGCAAATCCACCTGTCATCACGGCCATCAACTCTGATTTTGTCATGTGTTGGATAAACGGACGTACCATGAGTGGAGCTTCGGTTTGACCTACAAAAATATTAGCGGAAACACTTAATGTTTCCGAACCACTGGTGCCCATGGTTTTTTGCATAGCTCGAGCTATCCATTTGACAAACATTTGGATTATACCAAAGTGATATAAAACAGCCATGAGGCTGGAAAAGAAAATAATGGTTGGCAAAGCTCGAAAAGCAAAGTTGAACATGGCAACATGGTACCCCACATCCGGTACAAACGATTTGAATAAAAAATCACTTCCTGCATCAGAAAAACTAATCAGTTTTCGGAGGGCTTTATCAAGAAAACCAAATAACGGGCCACCTATTGGTGTTTTTAAAATAAATATAGCGAAGATAGCTTGTAACCCAAGCCCCCAACCAATAATACGCATATTTATCTGTTTTCTATTATTAGAAAGAGCAAAGGCAATTGCTAATAAAACAACAATACCAAGCAGCCCAATAAATCGTTCCATTTATTTTTTCTCCGGATGTTGATAACAGTGCCTACATCGCGCCTCATATATATCTGTTTCTCCAATAACTACTTGTTTATCATCTTTAGAAAGCCTTTGTGTATAGGAGGCGGGGTTTCCACACTTTATACATATTGCTTGAAGTTTATCTAAAAAATCTGATTCACACATTAATTTTGGCATTGGGCCAAAAGGTACTCCTTTAAAATCAGTATCTAAACCAGCTATTATCACTCTTTTTCCTTTTGAGGAAAGATCTTTTGCAACATTGATTATAGTATCATCAAAGAATTGGGCTTCATCTATTCCAACTACATCAGCATCATTTGCAAGATCATTAATTTCTGTTATTGATTCCACTACCAATGACTTTAGTTTTAATTGATTATGAGAAACAATATTACCTTCTTCGTATCTAGTATCAATTTTTGGTTTAAAAATTTTTACATTTAATCTGGCAATTTTTGCTCTCCTTAATCTTCTTATAAGTTCTTCAGTTTTACCACTGAACATGTTTCCACATATTACTTCTATACATCCAAAATTATTTATCTCTTTTATCATAACGAGCTCTTATCAAATGCATTTGGTAATAATTCTGAACTTGTTGTATTATTGATATTTCCTGAAACATCGGTGATATATATCGATATTTCACCACATATATCCCAAATTACTTGTCGACATGCGCCACAAGGCTTTCCTCCATTATTAGTTGCGACAGCTAATGCAGAAAATTCTGTGTGCCCATTAGATACTGCATTATAAATAGCTATTCTTTCTGCGCAACAAGTTAGACCATAACTACTAGATTCCACATTGCAACCCCCAAAAATTTTACCTGATTCAGTTAAAATAGCTGAACCAACCTTATATTTTGAATATGGAGCAATGGCTTTACTGCGCATTTGAATCGCTTGTTCTATTAATTGATCAGTCATTCAATTCTTACTATTTTAAATAAATAGTTAAATAATACACCCGAAACAAATCCACCAATATGTGCAAACCATGCTGTACCACCGGCCTCTTCAATTCCCAATGTACCTATTCCTGCAGTAAGATTTGATAAAAACCAAAATCCTATTACTATCATGGCTGGTACACGAATAAAAGTTATAAAAATAATTAAAATTACCAAAACATGTACAGTTGCCTTCGGAAAACGAAATAAATATGCCCCAAGAACCCCTGCTATTGCTCCGCTAGCCCCCACCATTGGGATAACTGATTCTGGGTTAATTTGAATTTGCGCTAACCCTGCTCCTACGCCACATAATAAATAAAATAATAAATATCTTTTATGACCAAAAACGCTTTCAATATTGTCACCAAAAATCCATAGAAACCACATATTGAAAATAATATGTGTGAGCCCTCCATGCATAAACATGGATGAAAATATATTTAGTACAGAGTGACTTGCTGGAGTAAGGGCATATGCTCTAATGAATTCTTCAAATAGGTCGCGTGGTATAATGAAATATTGGTAAACAAATACTAGAATATTTATCCCAATGATGGAATACGTTACAAATGGGAATAGAATTCTTGGGTTATCATCTTTGTAAGGGAAAAACATTAATCAACCATAAATGTTGAGATCCCAGACATGATGTTCCCAGCCTGATCGGATATTTTATATTCCATAGTGTGTTCGCCAGCCTCAAGAGGCGTTGGAAGGTAATAAGATAGTTCTTTTTTGATTGGTTGGAAAGCATATCTAACAGGAATATCATCTAATTTCATGCTCATAGATTTTTCATCAGAATTAAGTCCAGATAAGTAATCATCAGCAATAACAGATATTGTTTTTAAATCCTTATAATGGAACCTACCTCCATTTTCTGGATATACTTTTCTTTTGAATGGAGGTTCAATATCTTGCATTATAGTAATTGCATCTAAACTAAATAATGTGCTTGCAATTACCTGTCTATTTGTATGCATTGAACTAGGTAAAAAAGTCCAACCATCTTTTTGATTGTAATAGTACAATGATATATTTTTCATATTTTTAATGTGATTGCTATACCGGATACCAATACGAATTGTATCTTTTAATGCAAGTTCAAAGGGCTGTAATTGATATACAGAGGACAATCTAGTTCCTCCTTTTGGTTCAACTGGGTGATTTATTTTTTCTATCCAAACCAATGATGTATCATATAAAGAAGTATTTGATATTTGTATTGAACAATTTTTATCATTTGATAAAATATTTGTTAGCTTATTAGGAGATGCAACAATTGGGTCTAAATTGACCTGTATAATTCGCTCAATCTCTCCATCAAAAAAGGCATCAATTCGTTTTGTTTTTTTAAATAAAGAAGGCAAAAGCAAATCAGAGGTATAGACTGTAGGCTGAATCTTTGTTAAAGGTATTGAAATGTATTCATCTTCTTTTAATATTCGTAGGCTAGTATTTCCAGATGTAAAACCATTAGTTTTTACTTGCGCAATTAGCTTGTGCTCAATAGAACTAAATGTTATATCAACATCCATTTCTGTAAGTCTTCTTTCAGCATTTGGATCGTGCCAGGTTAGTGGAGAGCCATACACTCCAAGTTTATTTTTTACAATAAAAGACACCCCATGCTTTCCTAATTTAGATTTTGGTAATTGGATTCTGAGCCCAGAACGGTCCTTTTTACTTTTTATAATTGTTAACTCTTCATCTGGATATCCATACGCTGTGTAGCTATAACAGCTAATTTTTGTAAGAGGAATATTTAATGTGACAGGCTGGATATTGAATTCAATGGTATTATCATTCCATTCAACATCCCTAATAGCTATTTTTACAGGGGGATAATTGATAAAAGTTCCTTTTACTCTGGTTGTGTTTCCAGAAGCATCCGATATTTGAATTTCTACCTTATGATACCCAGGCGTTAAATTAAGTATACCAGAAATACCTGCATTAACAATAGTACTATTAGAGAATGTTTTTAGTTTATAAAGTTTCGTAAATGAACCCAGGTTTAATCGATGAAAACGATTTTCTCTAGTTTGATTTACAGTGGATTTTTCATCATAGTCAAGTTTGCTATAATTAAGGGAGAAAATATTTTGATCATCTACCAATAGTTGGATTGATTGAACTTGATATTTGTTTTTAGCACCTTGAATCTTATCATCTATTTCAATTGCTATTCCTATGGGTCCAAAACAACTTACCGTATCTGGGAGTTCTAATCCTCCACCAGTAGTTGCTGCGTATAATGGATACGCTCGAGGAATTGAACTTCCATTGATTTTACTAGATGTGGATAGTGGAATAATACCAATTTGAAAAACGCGAGGATTTCGATAATCTTCAATATTTAGACCATTAATTAAGGGATTTATTGGTTGAGATTTACTATTACGCAATTCAAAGTGTAAATGAGGACCAAAGGAAGCACCAGTATTCCCTGTATAGCCAATTATATCTCCTTTATTAAAAGGAAATTGTTCAGGTGAAAAATATTCATTTACAATGTAACTATTATTTTTTTCCTGAAGACTGTAAAAAATTGTTTCCAGACGGAATGCAAATTCTTCTAAATGTGCATAGACTGCAACGTTGCCATCATTTAATGTTAAATATAACCCTTTACCATATCCTGAAAAATTGGTAACCATCCTTGATATATATCCATCATCAACAGCATATACTGGCCACCCAGTTTCCTCAAGAGTCTTAATATCGATACCCATATGATACCCACCATCGCGAAACTCCCCAAAATTTGATGACATAGCTTTACTCCCTATAGTAGGCCAATGATAATTTTGGCTATAGGTAAAACTAAATAACGCTAGAATGATAAATAGGCAATGAATCTGTTTCATGAATAATCCAATTTATTTATATGAAAAAACATATTCAAAGATAGTATCTTTATTTTTCCAAAAATATTACTGTTTTTTAAAGAAAAAATGTTGCCTTGTTTACTCGCACATAAAATGTAAATTTAATAGAATTACTTCATATAAAATAAACGGAGGTAAAATGAAACAATATAAAGCGATAATTATTGGACTTATTTTAGCAGCATTACCATTTAATAGTGCATTTGCCATTTTAGGTTTTGGAATTCAAGGTGGGCAGGGTTTATTTACGGTAGGTGAAAGAAACTTAGATGACCCATCAGGTTTTGCAAGTATGGCAACCTCAGAATTTTCTAATTCGTTAAATATTGGAGTATATGCTTATCTTGATATCATACCATTTATTGATTTAGAAATAGATGCAAATATAGTTGCTCAAGTATATGAATTTGCATTTCTTAATGTATTAGGGACAGCTGGTCCTTATGATGCTGTTTTCGGCGGCGCATCTACCTATATAACTGCTAGAAGGAAATTAGTTGGATTTGGTGTCCCACTTATTGGGAAAGCACAGATTTTTGCAGGAGGAGGTTTTAATAGTCACACTTTTGCACCGCTTGCAAATCTTGACTTAGTTGAAAGTTTAATGGGAGGAGATTTAACTACAGAACCAACATTTAGTGAAGATGATCTTGTTGACTTTATTGATGAAAACAAAATTGATAAAAGCGGTCTACACTTTCAAGTAGGGATGCAGTTCAAATTATTTGTGTTAGATTCATTCTTATTTTATCGTCATACATTAGGCGATTTCGAAGATGTGTTAGACGCGAAATCATTTGGATCTCTTAATTTTAGAATTGGGATGGGTTTTTAGTCAGATTCATCCATTCTTATTTTAAAGGGCGGTTCAACCGCCCTTTTTACTTTAAAACAAATGGTTGAGTCCAGGCCATTTCAAGATCTCCTTTGGAATATGGATTTTCCTGAAGTTTATCTGATATAATTTTTGCTCTAACATATATTTCTTTTCCAGTAAAATTATATATTGCTGGATTTGTTTTCGTCTCATAAAAAATTTTACCTATTTCGTTATTATCTAAATCGTCTTTCTGGTTTATACTGTGTGTGGATCCAATAAATTGAGTTGTATATGTTATTCCAGTTTTTTTACTTATATAAACCATGTATGATTTATTATTTTGATTAATATTATTTATAAGAACTCCTGTAGAAGAGTAAAAATTTCCTGATTCTAGTGATGATATTATTTTTTCTGCATTTAACCCCTTTGCTTTTACCATTACCCATCCACGACCAGGGTTAGCTTTCCCAACTTTATATCTATAATAGGCATGCGCATCATCAACAGCAAGACCATACATAGGAGGTAGGTTTTTTAATATTCTCATTGTTAGCACCATATCCCACATTTTATCTGTACTTGGCTTTTCATTATTACCCCAGTTATTTACTAAAGGGTGTCCATTATATACTTCAAAAAAAGAGTCCCCTTGTATATTGATTAAATGTTCTGATAAGAGAGCCCATTCATAATTCGGATGATTGATATGGGCAATCATAGCTTGACCTGTTGTTTTGCGCTGCTCACGAACTGCATTTATATTTCTTTGTAATACATCAAATATGCTATTACCGCCTTGGGGTGGAATAAATTCTGATATATTTGTTGCATTGATATGTATAGGTGTTTTTTCGTATTTATCGCTGATTTCCTCAGATTGTATCAATAGAAAATCATTATCGGTTTCAAATTTGATTTTTAGTTTATCTAGTGTGGTAAGCTGCATTTCAAGGGTGTCATCCTTTATGCGAGTATTGATCCAATCAAATCCAAACTTATTTTGAATATCTTTAAGTTTAGTTTTAGTCATTGTTGGTGGCCATCCCCCAGGATCGTTATCGTGTACTTTAATCCATTTTTCAACAGTTGATAAGATATTATGATCCGATAATGCTAAAAAGTCATATTCGTTTGATTTATACCAATCAACAGTTATTTCAGGAGGGGCATCACCGTCACTCCAAAAAGTATGGGTATGAAGGTTCCCTTTGTACCATTGGTATGAGTCGCTATAATTATTACAGTTTATAATTAACAATAGTAATGGAGTGATATATATTATTCTTTTAAGAATGATGTTATCCTTTTTATTAATTCATCTCTAGTCTCTCTATAGGGTGGAAGATCTCCATCATTAGAATTCCAACCATGATACGGATCCTCAATACTCCAATGTATTTGTTCCACATTACCTGGAAAAGTTGGACAATGCTTTTGCGCATTATCACATAGAGTAATTGCAATATCAATACCTGAATCTATATACTTATCAATAGATTCTGAATGATGATGAGAAATATCAATTCCAATTTCATCCATTACTATTACAGATGCTGGGTGCAATCTGGATGGGTGGCTTCCCGCACTAAAAACCTCAAATGAACTTCCAGCCATTTCGTGTAAAAGTCCTTCAGCCATTTGTGATCTACATGCATTCCCAGTACATATGAAAATTACTTTCTTTTTATTCATATTTTATTTTACGCTTACTATTACTAATCTACAAATTTTAGCATGAATGCATAGTGATAAAAGATAAGAAATTCTAAATTTTAACCTGTAATGATTAAAAAACATACAGCAAAACCTTTACTTTCAAATCCAATTGAACCGTACCCCGGTTTAACAGTTTCTGATTTAAATAGATATCTACCAGCATTACAAAAAGTAGATGATATTCTAATGACAATTGATTCTATGCATGATGGTGTTTTTTTATCTGACGGATTAGAAGGACTACGAAAGCTCCCTTCTTCCAGTATTGATGTAATTATAACAGATCCGCCTGAGAATCCTTGGCGAGGAGAGGATCGTCCTGGATCTCCTATGACTTTACAGGAATATTATAAATGGAATAATAACTGGCTTGAGGAAGCTCATCGAGTACTTAAATCAACTGGAGCACTGTATCTATTTTGCGATTGGAGGCTATCTGGAATGTATCATTCTATGTTAACAAATTTTCTTCATGTACAGACTCGTATAACATGGAGGAAAATGTTGGCTGGAGAAACCTCTAAGGCTGTAACTTGGAAAAATCAGTCGGCAGACATTTGGTTCGCAACAAAAACTAACGATTTTCTTTTTCATCAGGAAGCTATTGCCAATCAAAAAGATATTAAGCCTTCATTAGAAAAAGATTCTGGACCTAATAATTTGTGGGGAGACATTATTGATACACATACTGGGCAATCTGAAGATATGAATGGTGATAAACCAGAAGCATTAATTAAGCGTATTTTAGATGCAAGCAGCTTTAAACTTAATTGGGTTGTCGATCCGTTTATGGGAAGCGGAGGTGTAGGAGTAGTAACAAAAAAACTTGGTAGGCGTTTTATTGGTTTTGAAACAGATCAAGATCAATTATTAATTAGTATGAAAAGAATAGATCAAAGTTAGGAATATTAATATGTCATTATATAAAACAATACAATCTGATATGTATGAAGCAATGAAAAATAGCGACAAATTTAGGGTTTCAACTTTAAGAGTTGCTCTTGCAAAATTGAAAGATAAAAAAATTGAAAAAAGAGAAGATTTAAGCCCGAATGATGAAGTTAAGATTATTCAAAACCTAGTTAAACAGCGTAAAGAAGCTGCTGATATATATGAAAAAAATAATCGCTCTGAACTTATGAAAAATGAATTGGATGAATTGAAAATATTGAGTTCTTATTTACCAAAAATGATGTCTGAACAGGAATTGATCACATTAATTAAAAAAGTCGTTTCAGATACAGGTGCGACTAGTATGAGTGACATGGGAAAAGTGATGCCAGAGATTATGAAACGTTCTGCAGGAAAAGCAGATGGTAAAATGGCCCAGCAAATCGTAAGTGACCTTTTACAATAAGCATGATTCTATTTTTAGATGTACTAGCATGTTTTTTTATGCTTTTAATGGGAAGCGTAGGTTTTCGCAGAGGTTTTATTGAAGAAGCCGGGCGGTTAATCGGATTAATTGTTTCAACAATATTTTCTTTAAAGTATTATCTTACCTTGTCATCAAAAATATTAATTTTTATTCATCTTAATACATTTGTGGTGATGGTAATTAGTTTTTCAATTATTTTTGTTTTAATGTTATTTATTGTAAGAGTATTAACAAGATTTTTCCATATTCTTTTAACATCAAGAGGAACAAAGTTTGCAAATCGCTCTATGGGGTTTATTATTGGTGCAATAAAAGGAATTATCATATTAATGTTGTTCTATTGGACCATTGATCTTTTCCCCTCAAATAAATGGACATCGATTATTCGTAAGGAATCTTATTTATCTTATAGGTTTACTAACACTCGGTACGTTATAATTAATTTATTTCATCTTGATGATCCTATAAAAGAAGGAGAAATATTTTTGAAGGATATGATTAATAATGATAAATCTTAATTATGGCGCGCGTTCCTGAAGAAACAATTGAACGCATTCGAAATACTGCAGATATATATGATGTAGTTGCTCAATATGTTGACCTAAAGAAAAGGGGTCGCAATTTCTTTGGATTATGCCCTTTTCATTCTGAAAAGACACCATCATTTAGTGTTGCGCCGGATAAACAAATATATCATTGTTTTGGCTGTGGTGCAGGAGGTAACGTATTTAGTTTTATTGTTGAGCATGAAAAGATTTCATTTATTGAAGCAGTAAAAGAGTTAGGACATAAATATGGAATTCAAGTAGACTATCAATCCGGCTCATCAAATAAAATTTTTTCTTCTTTATATGAATTACATGATATAGCAGTAAAGCTTTATCATAATATTCTTTTTTCAGAAAAAGGGAAAGTAGCTCTTGAGTACCTTCATAATCGAGGATTAAGTGATGAAACGATAAAAACATATCATATTGGGTTTGCACCTGATTCATGGGACACATTATCAAATACTATTAAAACATCATCGTTTAAAGATAACGTGTATGAAAAGACGGGTCTTTTTATAAAAACTGATAGAGGTTGGCGTGATCGATTTCGATCAAGAATAATGTTCCCTATATATCATCAATCAGGGAAAGCTATTGCTTTTGGCGGAAGAATCTTTAATAAAGATGATCCAGCAAAATATCTCAATTCACCGGAAACTCCATTATATAGAAAAAGCGAAGTATTTTATGGATTGCATAAAACTAGAGATTCTATTCGCAAGTTTTCAACTGCAGTTCTTGTTGAGGGTTATACAGACTTCTTGCAATTAGTTCAATTAGGCATTCCAAATGTTGTTGCTCTTTCAGGAACTGCCTTAGGTAATAATCATGCATCTCAGATACGAAAGTTTGCATCCAAAGTATACTTAGCATATGATGGTGATAGTGCAGGAATAAACGCAACCTTAAGAGCTGGCTATGTTTTATTTCAAGCGGGAGTGGAGCCTTTAGTTATCCCTATGCCTAATGATAAAGATCCAGATGATTGGGTCAGAGAAGAAGGCGTAAACGCATTTCAAGAAGCGATGGGTTCAAGCATGCCCTTGTTATTATTCCACTTACATAAGAAAGACGTTAAGAATCTATCAGGAACGGACCGATCTAGAATTGTGAAAGAAATTCTAAAGGAAATATCACTAATTAATGATGGAATTATTCGCGATGATTTGCTTAAATCATTGTCTCAAGAGCTTCAATTAGATGAAGTAGAAATATATCGATTGTTTAACAGTCAAACTGGAATGAAAAAAATTAATGTCGATTCTGACAAGTATTCTGCTAAGTTGCAACGATTTACAAATGCAATGCAAAAAGCACAATTAGAAATTATTCGTGCTATTGCATTTAATTTTGATGAAGTTTATCCATCTATGAAAAGTATAATAGATTTTCAAATATTTGATGAGCCAATCCTGCAAAAAATAGGTTTATTTTTAATAAAGGATAATAAACCTAAAGATCTCTCTGCAATAATTGATCAATTTGAAAATATGGATGAAAAAAGATTAATATCTGAAATTCTTTTTGATGATGTGAGTTCTGATGATCCACAATTAATTATAAGAGAATGTTTTAATACTATTAAAGGCAAATTAATAAAAGATCAAATTAAGGAAGCAAGAATAAAAATAAGGGAATTAGAATCTTCCGGAGAAGATGCAAAAGAAATTATTATTCAAGTAATAGAGTTACAGAAAACTTTACATCAATTATCGGAGAATATTGAAACAGAATAAATTATTGAGATTATCTCTATTAGCCTTATTATTTATTACATTGGTATCTGGGCAAACTATGAAATGGGATAATCGTGCAAGGTATACTGCAATGAAAATTTCATGCGATACAGATAGTGTGCCAATTTATCTCGATGGTTATTATGTTGGTAAAACTCCAATAATACAAGCCTTAACAGTGACCCCTGGTTGGCATAAGGTAAGTATTTTCCCTCCAGATGATGGAATTCCAGAACAGTCTGTTCCATCTAAAAAAACACTAAAAGATATAATTCGACTAGGCCAACAAGATGTTATGATTGAGGAAGGGAATGTAGAGTTAGTTGTTATGAGCTATCGCGCAATTGATGCAGAGATTGAAGAATATCAAAGACAGACACAAAGTGGGACCTGGGTACGAGCAAGTATAATATTTGCTTTATTATTTATTATTATCTGGGGTTTATAGATAAAATAATATTGAAAGTAGTAATTATTTTTCGCTACATAATTTTATTATTACCTATCTTTTTGATAGGCCAATCGATTGATACAACGATAGTAAAATATTTTCCCACAGATCTTACAAGATCAATTCTTTTACAAGATGGGATGAATAAAAATAAGGTAAAAAAAGGAGCATATTTCAAAGCAACATATGATGGAAGTGGTGACTTAATTAAAATTGAATATATACCGAGCAAGAGAGATAGAGGTGTATTAGATACTGTACAAACTAGAACATTATTTTATTCAGATTGGAATGATTATAAGAGGGAACTCAGTAATCCTATTTCTGAATGGGATTCAGAAAGACTACCTCATTTCAAGGCAACTTTTGGACGCAATGGAAGATTAATATTTATTGAAAGATATAATGGACTGGGAGAAAAGTTATTTACATACAGATTACGGTGGAATAAGGAAGGGACAAGGTCGGCTTATAAAGTAACATTTCATAAAAATATGATCATTACACAACTAGATAGTATATTATTTGCAAATCCAGCAAGTGAGATTCGAACTAATTGGGTTGCTGATTTTAAGAGTATAAAAGATGGGAGACCTAAGTCAGTATCTGTTTATGATGAACTTGGTAGTAAATATTATAATTACAAATTTTATTATGAAGATTTAAAAGATTCTATTAATCAAACAGAAAAAATTACTTCAAGATATTTTCAAAGTGATACAACCTATTTGGGAAGCCATGAGATTTATATAGCTAAGGAAAAATTTCTAACTCAATTAGATTATTATAATATTGATGGATCATTAATATCTCGAAATGCATATTGGATGGACCCTATCCTTGAAGATGTAATCGTAACAACAGCAAATGATGAAGGAGAAATAATTGGCCGACATATCGTATCAAAAGCAAATACATTATGGAGACAGTATCGTTTAGGTGGGACTTATAAAGATGAAGAAGAGAAAGAAATCATAAGAGAAAGGAAAGTAGTAAAAGATCGTATAATAGAAGAAGAAGAGGAAAAAGATGTAGCAATGATGAATCTAGATATATATGGTTCATTACCAGTTATGAATGGAATAGGCCTGAATATGAAAAAAATTGAGTGGGGTCCTGGATTCATTGCTGGAGCGAAATTACCCTGGATTTTTAGATTTGATCAATCCTTATACTATTTATTATTTGAATATATGTCAGTTTCACTACCTGGTGGTTATTACCCTTTAGGGCTCAATGGATTTAATGCCTTAGTAAGTACTCCTATTAGTATAGGTTCAATTCAGGGATTAAATATTGTTGGGGGCTTGGGTATGCACCTGGCATCATATGGCCAGGTTAATAATGTAAATTCGCTAGCTGTAATAGGTGGTGCAGAGTTTCGATTGGTTAGCAATGCATTTTCTAATTCAAGAATAAAAACCGTTATTGGTTTACGAGGAATACATTCAATGTCAGACCCAAGAGATGAAGAGGAAAGCAATAATTTTATATTACTTCATGTAGGGTTCATCTATTCATTATAATCATAGCAAAAAAAAGCCCCAATGAAGGGGCTTTTTTATTACATCTAGTTAATTTATTATATTAATTAGAACCTAAATGTTAGACCAGCATTAAAGTATCTTGGAGCACCAAGGAATACTTCAGCTGTCATTGCATTATGTCTTCCAGTTTCATTGCTGTAATAACCATTATAGCTACTATTATCCACTGCATCTTGAACATAAACAGCATCTAAAGCATTGAATACATGTAGGAATAAAGTTAAATCATATCCAGATACATTAAGATCGTAATATGCATGTAGATCCACTTTGCTGTATCCAGGAGTTTCCCACGATTGATTTCTATCTGCATCTGCATCTGAACCATCATACTCACGACTTGATGGACCCCAGGCAGCAAAATGACGAGCATATTTGCCCCACAATGCTTGTACTTTAGCGCCCTCCATAGGAGTTAATGTTGGGCCTAAAACCACACTCCATTGAGGTTGATCGCCAATACGTAGTCCGTCAAGCGCATAGTCATATTTAGCTTGTTCACCAGTGTCATAATTCTTATAGGTACCACTTGCATCACCATCATGTTGCCATGTACCAAATGATGCGACACCCATAAGACTCACCATGTCACTCAATTGTGCATTAGCTTCAAATTCTACACCTTGGTGGCTTTGGCCAACACCTGTTAAGAAAACCATTGCGTCAGCACCATCACTTGAACCTGATGCAACATATTTAACTTGATTACGATCCTTCCATTGAGTATTATAAAAATTTACATTTCCCCACATGGAACCATCATCAGATCTCAATTTTAAACCCGCTTCAAAGCTAGTAAACGTTTCATTAAGAGGATCTGTGGATATTGTACCATTATTATCATCAATAACATTATCAAGAATAGGAACTTTTTCTACATTTCCAACATTCACAAAAACCTTAGCTTGTTCACCAACCTTGCCAACAACAGGAATTGCACTCAACATGGACATTGCGCTTCCCATGTCATACATAACACCAGCTTTGAACTGCATAGCAGAAATTGGATCTGCTTCAAACTTTGGTTTACCAGCAAGAAAGAAATTCTGGTGCGTGTAAGTAATTGAAGAAAATCCAGCCATACCATAAGCGGATAATGCATCTTTTGTATAATTACCTTGAGCAAAAAATCCAAGCCAATCCACGGTATTTGTATTATGATAGACAATAATATCACCTAATCCTGCTTGATATCCACTCGAACGGTTCTCATCATGTGTCTCAACAAAATAGTCACCACCTAATAAGTCACGTACTTCACGGGCATGCTCGATTTCAGCAGTTCTCCAGTCAAGGCCAACTTCAAGAGTAGTCTCAGCATTTAAATCATAACTAAGCTTAGAAATAAGGCCATATGTATCTTGTCTATTTATACTATTTCTGATTATTGCATCTGACTCACCAAGGCCTTTCTCTTCACCTTTTCTAGTCTCAGCACTTTGGTTCATAGCAATCGTTGCATCTAGATCGAAAACACGAGAAGGACCAGAATAATCCCATATGAAGCCATCATTATTTCTATGAGTACCTGAGCCACCACCAGAACCACCAGACCAGTAAAAAACAGAGGATAGTCTCATTTGATCATTAATAGACATAAAATGATTCAAGTTTACTAGTGGTTTATGAAAATAATTTTCACGTTCATTAATAAAGTTAGGGTCATGACGATCTACTGTTTTCGCACCATACATATAATAATACTGTTGTCCAGTATACGAAGAACTAACCTTAGCCCAATTTTCGCTATAGAACCTGCCGCTTTCAGCACCAGGCTGTAGATCATGAGAACCAGATTCATCAAACTTATCTAGTGCCGCTTGAGTATAACCCAAATCATTTTTTGCAAAATCATGGCTATAAGCTGCAGCATTTTGCTTCCATAGATTTTGACCATGACGCTGTGGAGCACCAATCGCGTATAATTCTAAGCGATTGTTTTCATTTACAGCATAACTTGCACCAATATAATACGCCCAGGCATCTGTCCATTGTTTATCAATTACACCATCACCAGTTTTTCTAACAATAGTAGCACTCAATGCGTACGTGTCATTTAATAAACCCGTGCTATAGTTTGCTGTTGTTTTTAAGAAATTACCTGCGCCAAGCTCTTGTTTGAACATTCCACCGGCTTCCATTGCTGTAGGATCAGTAATAACATTCATTGTACCACCTATTGATGGCGCAGCAAGGTTTACAGCACTGAGTCCTCGTTGCATCTGAATAGATGAAGTTACATCACCAACCCCATCCCAATTAGACCAATATACCCATCCATTTTCCATATCATTTTGAGGTACACCATTGATCATAACAGCAACGTTTCGTTGGTCAAATCCACGAACGTTTACACGGGCATCTCCTGCACCACCACCTTGTGCTGTAGCATATACGCTAGGTGTAGTATTCAACGCCATTGGAATATCTTGTGATCCAAGACGAAATTCCATATCAGCCTTACTAACATTAGAATATGCTACTGGAGTATTCTCACCAGCGCGAGAGGCTAAAACTTCTAAGCCACTCATTTGCAAAACAGATGTAGCTAGTGAAAAATTGAGAACTGTAGTTCCTGTTCCAACAGTAACTGTTTCGCTAGATGAGTTGAAACCCATTACAGAGGCTGTTACTGTATAGGGACCAGCAGGCACATTTTCAATGACAAATGAACCAGATTCATCAGCAGCAGCTCCAAGATCTGTACCTTCAACGACAACATTAGCACCTGGCAAGGCGCCTCCAGTAGTAACATCTCTGACAGAACCTGCAACCGTTCCTGTTTCTCCCCAAACAGCTTCTTCAACAGCTGCTTCTTCAACTACCGCATCATCTTGCGCAAAAATTGCAAGAGGAATTGCTAACATTAATGAGAATAGAAAAATTTGATTTTTCATTATTTTACTCCCTGTGTATATTGTTTTTAGATTTAAAAATATATTTATGTAAAATATTCAACTTGTAAAATAGTTTTGATAGGCTAGAAGTTCATAATATCTAATAACTTTCGCAAACATTTAAGAGAAATTTTTTATACAAAGAATTTTGAAATAAAATTTATCAATAAATTAGATTTCTTCTCCAAAAAGCTTTTCAACATCTACACTTCTATCTTCATTATAGAAAATCCATTTCCCAAATCGTTTTCCCTCAACATATTCACCCTCAATTTGTTTCCACCCCTCTTCATACCATTGAACGCTTTTACCATTACGAATGCCGTTTTTAAACTCTTCCTGTTTGAATTTTTTCCCACTATCGTAATACCAGTTATATGTTCCATGTAGTTTTCCATTTTTAAATTGTCCTTCAGCATAACGTACACCTTTTTTATTCCAATATGTCCATTTTCCATTCCAGAGTCCATTTTGATATGTGCCTTCTTTTTGTTTTTGACCATTTGCATACCAATAGGTGCGCTTCATAACTATAATTTTATTTTTAGATTCTTTAACTACTGTTACAATTTTTGGCATTCCATTTTCATGAACTGATTCTATATACTCTCGCGTTTGCGAAAAGAGAAAGCCAATTAGGAAAATGTTCAGAACAAGTATTTGTTTTGTTTTCAATTGTTGGCTCATAGGCTGTTAATTTACATGAAAAATTAATATTTCTCCAAAGATCACACTTAATAATTTTTTATCATAGATTAAGATAATAAATACTGAAGAAAAAAATAATAAATGGATTGAGGAAATAACCATAAGTTTAAATTTCTAATATCTTTTCACTTGGCATTTAGGACAAAAATGAGTTCCGCGTCCAGCCACTTTTTTCTTTCTAATAATTTCAGAACATTTAGGACAAGAATCTCCTTGTCTACGAAATATATTCAGCTGATCAGAATACTTCCCAGATTGACCATTTAGAAAAGTAAAATCAACAACCGTTGTACCTTGTGCATTTATTGATGACCGCAAGGTTGTTTTAATTGCTTTACACAATATTGTAATATTTTTTCCAGAAATTTTATTTGAAGTAGTTTCCGGATGAATATTGCTTTTCCATAGGCACTCATCAACATATATATTTCCCAATCCAGCAATAATATTTTGATCTAACAACAATGCTTTTATCATCCTTTTTTTATTATGTAAAATATTTATTAGCGAACGATCATTCAATTTATTGCTCAAAGGTTCTATTCCCAGTTTATTATTTAGATAATCCTGTGATTTATAATAATAAAATTTTCCAAATTTTCTTGTGTCCTCAAAAATGAAATAACTACCATTATTCATTGTAATGATAACTGAAATATGTTTTTTTTGAGGAAGATCATTTTGGAAATAGAGTTTACCAGTCATTCGCAAATGAATGGCAAGGATATCCTTATTAAATCCTATTATAATAAATTTTGCTCTTCGCTCAACACGTTGAATTTTTCTTTTAATTAAATTGTTTAAAAATTCAGATTTGGAAAAATTAAATAATACCTTTGGCCACCGTATTTCAATATTTCTAAATTCATTTCCAATAAGCTTGTCACGAATTGATTGGACAACAGTTTCAACTTCAGGTAGTTCAGGCATAATTAATTAAACCAATATGATATTTTTGCGACCAAAGCTTTATCTTTAATTTGAAAATTTTCAGGATATGAATTATTTGTATACACAATAAACAAGTCTGAAACTGGCGCAAATCTCCATTGAAAACGAAAGTTGATATTAATATTATCTGTTTGATCATTATATTGAATAAAGGTCGTAATAAATAATTTATTGGTAAAAGTTAGATCTAAGCTTGGACCAAATAATACAAAGTCCACATCTTTAAATGGATCAGGTAGCTCAATTTTATCATATGTTGTGTTTATAGATAAATTTATATAAGGTTGAAATCTATAATTTAAATTTCCATTAATAGACAACTTTTTCCCATTATAATAACCACCGTACCGGATATTAGAACTAAAGTTTAGCACTTTTCTTGCATCAGAAACATAGTTTATAGAAAACTCATTCCATTGATAATCGGTGCCGGTAGAAAGAGTGTCTCCTCCTGTATTTGTAGGATCAAAAGGACTTAATAGTTTGACATACCCATTTTCTAAGTCAAATGTAAATTTGCTCCGATTCTGCCAATTAATAATGTATTTAATTTCAATTTCTTGATCAGTTAAATCAAAATCTTCATCTACAAATGTATCAAGTTTAATGGATGGACCATGGTTTTGAATTGATCCTTTATTCGGATAAAATTTATACTCAAATTTTGGTCTAAATTGATGATAACCATTCCTCTTAACAAAGCCCACTTCTGCTTCATATCCGGAGCCTACAAAAGAATAATCTATATCAGCAGATAATACGCCATTGTTATACTTTATTGAACCTGTAGTTGCAAATGGTTTATTGGCTGCATTCTTATAAAATGAATGATGATAAAAGGCTTTACCAGTCCATAAATTGTCAGCACTTGCAAGATTAAAATCAACACCTACTATTCTATTATAAGAACTATTATTGTCATCTATATTATCTATATCTTTATTAACGATAAATGTACTTAGACTTGAGCGAGAAAATATTTTTCGCTGTATCGTTGCAACTGTAAAAAAACTAGATAGATTATCATCCCCAGGTTCTGTTTGTACATTCATAATACCTAAACGGTAAATTGAACCAATTTTACCACTAATTCTTGCACCAATTTTTACGGGGCTATTAAAACCTATTCTTCTAGAAAAGAATGGCCTTATATGTTTATTCCCTAGACTTGCAAAAAGATCGCTGTTTTCTAAAAAAAATTGTCGTTTTTCAGGAAAAAATAATTCAAATCGATCCAAATTTGTTCTTTGTTTATCTACTTCAACTTGAGAAAAGTCTGGATTAACAGTTAGATCTACATTTAACGATGTTGATAATGTGATCTTTCCGTCCAATCCAAAATTACTATTTGAACTAATCTTTTCTCCAGCATCAATATTTTCAAATGCTTGACTGGAAACATATGGAATTATTGAAAATCTAGTACCTAATGATGGAGGAGAATTTTCCCATTTCAGTGTTCCTGTAAAGGCCAGTGTCGATGATTTAAATTGCCGTGGGACTGGTGCCCACGCAGATTTCTCATTTTCTAAGAGTGAAAATCGACTAAAGTTAATTCCCCATTCATCAACATCTTCTTGATAACGTATACTCCTAAATGGAATTGCAAATTCTGCTATCCAATGATCTTCATATTGTTTTACTGCAGAATACCATTTGCAATCCCAATCTAATGATACATCACCACCATCTGCTTGGAGACCATCCCATTGAGCTCCTGCAGCAGATACCCCAAATGCAAACCCATTTGTTTGATCATTATATGTATCCATAAATATGATAAAATTATCATTTTTAGGAAAATTGAAATCTCTTCGCAAAGATTCTATTGGACGGTTGCCGATTATTTTATCATAACATATTATTGCAGCATATAAATAGTTATTGTCATAAGTAAGTTGAACTTCGGTTTGAGCGCTTGCATAACCTGTATCAACAGGAGTTATTCTAAAGAAATCTTTAATTACAGGACAAGTTTTCCAGACTTCTTCATTTTTATCACCATCAATTATTATTTCTTCATTTGTAGGTGAAATTTCAATTTGAAAATTCTTACGATTAACAGGGTCACTCTGGGCCTTGATAAGAAAATGGAAAACGAAAAATAGAAGAAACCGTCTTTTAAATCTCATAAGTCTGTAATTTGATTAAAGTGTTATTTCAAAATCAAATTTTTGAGTAATGACTTCTCCAGCGCTTTTGACTTGAACCCATAAACCGTATTCCCCTGCATTTTCTAGGTTGATTGCTGGGAATGATACTTTTCCATTCGGAGATGTATCATTAAAATAATTATCAGTTGAATCATTAATAAACCCAAAAAAACAAATATCTTCTTGATCCACAATACTCTGGATATAGTTTTCTTGAAACATTTCCTGTGATGCCATACTAATTGTTCCTATTGGATGAATATGAACAAAAACAGTTTGATCTTTTTTTAATAGAGCTGCATGCCCACCCATGCTGATATATGGTTCTAATACAGTTGGTCGTCCATCCTTCATAACCTGAAACTCTAAATCAATATTATCACCTGATTTGTATGAGTATTTTTTATCTTTCCATGTGATTCTGTTTTCATTACTATTTAATATCCATGAATCATCTATATCTCTTTCAATATTCTCTATTGAATTACGAAAAACAACATTCTCTCCATTATAAATAATTTTATTTGTCATAGTATGTGAAAAGCCAGTTTCATGGGTAACATCCATGAACAAGTAATATCTCCCAAAATTAACAGGAGGCATTTTTACAATAAAGATATCATTATTTTCAGTTCTTGAAGGATGAAGATGTGCTATAGATTCATAGTCATCACTGATAAGATAGATATGCATAATTTTTCCATGATCGGGTATAATATCAGACATTCTGTTCTGCTTCCATAATTCATCTACAATTTCTATAGACATAAACTTTTCTTTACCATTATCTAATATTTCAATTTTATTTTCTAATCCTTGAAAAATATTATTTTGATATGCGGTATCAATATTATCCCACCATTGTTTTCCACCAAATATTATTGCTGAAAAAATTATAATACTTAATACACTTATAATATATGACTTAATAATTCGTTTCTGATCTGGCTGATCGCCAGGGTGTTGAGTGCTATCTTTATATGCTATCCGAATAATATTAATTGCACCAAAGAATAATAATAACAATAAAGCTGATAACAAGACAGTAGTCGCTTGGCTCATTTCCAGTACTCTTGAAGACATAGAAGTAACAGGTATAGATGCTCGATGAACCTTTTGATCTTGAAATAATCGTATATCTAGACTGTATGAACCATAATCCATTAACCATAATTGGGCAGAAAACAGATTGTTTTCTCCCTTAACTGGATTAGCGATATCAGGAGGTGGAGATTTACTTTCCCCCTCTTTATCTTTCTTGTTTGGTTGAATAGTAACTTTCTGAATATTATCAGTAAATATTTTAATTGAAACATCTGCAAGGCCGGGAACTACTCCTGGTAGCTTAACAAAAACACGTATTGGTATTTCACCTGCTTTTCCTTCATACACAACATTATTATGACCAATATCTGCTTGTAAAAAGCTTAATAGAAAAAATAGTATATATATATATATCTTAATCAACGTTTTACTTTTTTTATCCACAAACCAAAGCGTGCACCTAAATAAGAAAAAATAATCGTAAAAATAATTAAAAGACCAAAATTATTAAAAGATACTCTTTCCATTTCAGTTCGTTGGCCGTATGGGGTCCAGTCAAGAAACCAAAATTTATAATTATTTTCATTTACTCGAACCCAATAAGGGAAAGTATTATCCCCTGCAAAAAACCAGTTTCTAGCATATTCTGATAAAAGAAATTCAGAAAAATGCCATTGAACTAAAAAAAAGATAATACAGAAGGAACTTCCCATCATAACAGCATTAATCATCCTATTTGATTTGTGGAATTTGTTGTGAATTATATCGACAACGATTGCTGGGATCACAATTAATACAGGGAAATATGGGGCAACATAATGATCAATGTCTCTGTATATTGGCCCTAATAATGGCTCAGCTTTAAATAAGGGCAAAATCCAAATTATTATACACCGATGTATAATAAAGAGCATGGAAATAATTGTTGCTGCGTATTTGTGTTCACCAACAATTCGAAAAGCAACAATCAAAAATGAATATATAATTAATGAATTTTTAAAAAATTCATAAGTGTGTTGTTTATTATGGAAGCTTGATTCGGTAAGTAGTATTGAGAATTGTACCACAATTAAACTCGCAGCATACATATATAATAGTTCAAGAAAATATTTCTGTTTACCTGTAGCTAGATTCTTTTCTGCAATGAGAAGAAATAAACTTCCCAAAAGATTAGCGAAAATTCCAGCTGCAAGTACTAAATGAGGTGGACTAATTATTTGCACATCTAATCCATACGCATTATGCCACCAATCATCAAATGGCGCAGATGTTAGCATGGCGATTGCTCCCCATATACATACCCAGCAAGCAAAAGGAGCTTTAAATCCCCAAAAAACCACATATCGATTGTATACGTTTTCATCTACAAATGTTTGTCGTAATGCCATATATGCGCATGTTAATCCACAGATTATTCCACCTATATACACTACAACATGGGGAGGGGATAATAGTTTGTCACGACCTATGGTTTCGTGCCATGATATATCCCACTCAATTCCAACGATAATTGCTGTAGAGGCTATTAAGAAAAGGAATATATATGAAGGAATAGTAGCTATTAATTCATATATATTATTTTTAATTCTATTCTGATTCATCATCTTCTTCAATCCGAATAAAATTACTTATTTTCCATCCTTTTTCATCAAAAATACGTTTGATACTAATCAATATAATTCCGATTAATACAATCCAGATAATTCTAATTAGAGGGTGCATATCCATTTTATCTATCCGTCTTCAATTTTTATCCATCCAAAATAATTATTTAACCCTCTAATAATTAGAATGAGTAAAATAATCCAAAAAGCCCAAAAAGGTATATATTGAACTACATTAGGGAATATTCCGGAAAATAAAATAAAGAAACCATAATACAATAATATGGGCAATGTAGCATCTTGCCTTTTAATATATAACTTTTCATCAAATACAATACCCTTTCTTTCAGCCTTTTCTCTGGCAATTTTGATATTATATCTTTTGAATTGATAATATAGTTTTTTTATCATTTATTAATGATAAGCAAGAGAGAGCTTTAAGATTCTAAAGCTAAATGAGGATATTTTATTTCTATTTTATTAAAACTATAATTTAAGGTATGAGTAAAAAATAGATCACCTAGAATTGTATTAACAAAAAAAGGTATTGCTAAAGTATAACAGCTTATAAGTCCAGCCACAGTATTTGGATACCCTAAAAGCCAAACACCAAAATTCGTAACTAGAAAAAATAAGGTAGAGCTTGTAAGTATTGTACCGTTATGAATATTTTTAGAATAAATACCCAGAAAAGATATACAAATAAACGCTAAGTATACAAATGGTAAGGTGGAATGAAATCCTAAAAAAAGATCACTTATAAACATACATAATATTGGGATGATAAATGCCAATCTCTTATCTCCAAGTCGTTGGCCAGCAAATAGAGCAATTCCTGTTATTGGAGCAATATTTGGAGGGTGCGGGAATAGCCTTGTTGCTACTGCCATCACTACCATTGTAATTATAATTGAATTTCTATTCATAATTGGTCATACCATCATAAATATAATATAATGGTATGTATTAAATTAATCACAAGTTAATATGTTTGTTAAATAATTTTCTATTATTTATTGATAAAAGCTTAACGGTTAAAAATATTAAATTAACATTTATGAAAAAATATAATAAAAATATTAAAGACTTTGATCTCCTAAATGATTTGCTCCTAGTAAATTTTTCAGATGGTTCGGAAGCTGTTATATCTTTTAGACGTTTACGAGATAGATGTCCATGTGCAGGATGTGAGGGAGAGACAGATGCTTTGGGAAATTTGTATAAACCAGAATCCCACCCCAAAACGGAATCTAGTTATGAACTAAGACAAGTGCTTCCTGTTGGATATTATGGTCTAAAACCGCTTTGGGCGGACAATCATACTACTGGTATTTTTTCTGTTGATTTATTAGTTGAGTTATCAGAAAAATAATCAATAACCTATTTTATGGATTTGATTTAAAATTTGCTCTACAAGAACTTCTGGATTTTCATCGCTAGAATCGATCACAATTTCAGCATTTTCTGGTTTTTCATATGGATCATTTATACCTGTAAATTGTTTTAATAATCCTTTGCGTGCTTTTGCGTATAATCCTTTTACATCTCGTTGCTCACATACCTCCAAAGGGGTATTTACAAATACTTCAATATATCCACCTAAAGGACCTATCATACCACGATTAAATTGACGGTCTAATCGATATGGCGCAATCGGAGCACAAATTGCTATTCCTCCATTTTTTGTTATTTCACTTGCAACAAAACCTATTCTTCGAACATTTAGGGATCGGTGTTCTTTAGAAAATCCTAATTCACTCGAAAGATGTGTGCGAACAATATCCCCATCAAGCAAGGTTGCTGGCCTACGTCCTTCCTCAAGCAATTTTACTAAGACTCCATTAGCAAGGGTTGATTTTCCTGATCCAGATAATCCAGTAAAGAAAATAGTAAATCCTCTTTTTGAAAGAGCAGGACGCTGTTTTTGCAATTCTTCAACAACTTCAGGATAAGAAAACCATTCTGGAATTTCTTTTCCTTCATCTAGCATATCACGTAATTCTGTACCAGAGACTGATAAAGCAGTACAGTCATTAGGGACTTCATCTATTCCCATAAAAGACCGTTTTTCTTTCACATAAACTAATTGTTTAAATGGGACAATATTCATCTCCAGTTCTTTTGAATGCTCATTTAATATTTTTTGTGCATCATAGGGGCCATAAAATGGTTTTTTATCTTTATTTAATCCAGGGCTCGCATGGTCTCTTCCAACAATAAAATAATTACACCCATAGTTTTTTCGAATGATTGTATGCCATAGAGCTTCTCGTGGCCCAGCCATTCGCATTGCTAAAGGCAATAAGCTTAATGCAGCCATATTTTTATTATATTTATTCATAATATTCTCATAACATCGAACCCTAGTATAATGATTAACATCTCCAGGCTTTGTTAATCCAACTGCAGGATGAATTAAAAGTTTTGCATTGTTTTCATTTAATGCTCTTTTTGTTAGCTCTACGTGGGCTCGATGCATAGGATTCCGTGTTTGAAAAGCAATGATATTGCTCCACCCCAATTTATTAAAGAATTTTCTAAGCTGAAGGGGGGTATGTCTTAATTCCGGGTAATCATAATGTTTTGGATTATGAATGCCTTCTAATGAGCCACCAACATAGGTAGGGTGGGATTCATTTAATAAAATATTTACTCCTGGATGATATGTATCTGCTGTTTCATAGATATGGTGTGCTTCTTTTTCTTTATCAGGATTCCAGATATCATTAACAGTTAATAAAGCAATAGCAAACCCTTCTTTATCCCTAAGTGCTATTTTTTCATTAGTTTCTAATTTATCAGCTAGTGTGTTGCTAATATCTAACGTAATTGGGATAGGCCAAAGAAGGTTATTATCTAATCTTATTTTTTCACATACACTATTATAATCATCCTGATTCATAAAGCCATCTAACGGAGAAAACCCTCCATTTAATATCAATTCTATATCACATAATTGCCTGTCTGTTAAGGTCCATGATTTTAATTGAAGAATATCAGTTTTAATTTCATTAAGATATCCCTTATCAGGTATATGACTACATAGTTTTCCACCATGAGGTTTTATAATTGTATTTGACATAGATTACATTTCTTAATTAATAAATTATAAGCACTTAATTATACAAATTAAATGAAATTAAATTACCAGATAAAATTTGTTTTTAAATTTTATCTGGTTTTAATTACAACAAGATAAATAAGCAAGTGTAAAAATGATAAATAATTTCAGAAAATTAGTTCTACTTACAGTATTGGTTTTTATATCATGTAAAGAGAATGATGCAACTAATGAAAAATACACAAAAGCCTATGTGGCACTTCAAGGTTCTGATAAGATTGCAATAATTGACGTTGACCATGGTGAATTAATCAAAGAAGTCGAAGTGGATTTTATTAATACAGGTGACCGACCGCATTATATTGTAATTGATGAAATACATCGCAGATGGTATGTGACACTTATATCCTCTGGATATATATGTAAATTTGACTTAGATACAGATCAATTGTTAGACTCAGTGTTCGTTGGAAACCAACCTGCATTAATGGATATAGATCGTGAAAGACAAATTTTATATGTTTCACGGTTCATGCCCATGCCAAGCATGGACATGGATGGAACTAATTCTCAGCTGATTCATCAAATAGATGCACAATCTATGATAATTTTAAATACTGAGGATGTAGGGGCTTCCTCCCCTCATGGAATAGCTCTTAGCAATGACGGATCTACACTATGGGTGGCTAGCAATGAGGCTTCTCACTTTTTCAAAATTCCTACATCTACATTTGGACCTACCAATTATCAATCGCAAAATTTCCAATTAGGCTATGATGTTCCAGCAAATTATGAAATTAATGATAATATATACAACGCGTTGGAGATTGTCTTAAAAAATGATAACTCTCAACTTTTTGTCTCCTGTTCAGGAAAGGGAGAGGTTAGGGTTTTTGATACATTAAATGGAGATAGCTTAAAATATTATTCTACAGGAATGATGCCTTGGCATATGGCTATATCGAAAGATGATCGATATTTGTATACTACTAATAGAATGTCAAACAATGTAGTTCAAACAGATCTTTCAAGTGGCGATACGAAAACATTTACAATTGAAAACCTTATTATGCCTCATGGTATAGCTATTACAGCTGATGATACTAAATTATTGGTAAGCTCATCAATGGGAGATGCTGTATATATTGTAGATGCTCAATCAATGATGTTATTACATAGTATATTCTTTGCAGATATAAATATGGACATGGATGGAGAAATGAATGCGAATAATATGCATATGCCAACAGGATTGGCTATTGTACAAGAATAAAAGTAATTAAGTTTTTGCTTGATTTTTAACTGAAGAGATAGCTTTATTAATCTCTTCTTTATTTCCCAGGTAATAATTTTTTATTGGTTTTAGATCACTATTTAATTCATAGATAAGAGGTATTCCTGTTGGGATATTTAAACTAATAATATCATTATCGGATATATTATCAAGATGTTTTACTAAAGAACGCAATGAGTTTCCATGCGCAACTATCATTACTATTTTTCCATTTTGTATTGAAGGCCCTATTGTATTGTTCCAATATGGTAAAAATCTATTAACTGTATCTTTCAGACATTCAGATAATGGAATATCGTTTTGATCAATATTGGAATAATTAGGATCATTACCTGACCAACGCTCATCTGATTTCTGAATAGGAGGAGGAGGAATATCGTAACTTCTACGCCATTGTAAAACTTGCTCATCACCATATTTTTTTGCTGTTTCAGATTTATTTAAACCCTGAAGTGCTCCATAATGACGTTCATTTAACCTCCAGCTATATTCAATTGGAATTTTATCAATTGTCATCGCAGATAAACAAATTTCCATGGTTCTAATAGCTCGTTTTAAGACGGATGTATACACAAGATTAAACTCGAACCCATTCTCTTTTAAAACCACCCCAGCAGATTTCGCTTCCAATTCTCCTTTAGGAGTTAAATCAACATTTGTCCAACCTGTGAAGCGATTTTCCAAATTCCATTGGCTTTCTCCGTGACGTAATAAAACAAGTTTTATCATATAAATACCTAAAAAGAAGTTCGATCAAAACTATTATTCTTCAAAATGACAAAATATATTTAAGTAGAGAAATTGGAGATATAATATATGAATGAACGTGTTGCAGTAAACGATTTTATACTTCGCCAAAAAGAAGGATCTGGAAAATCTTTTACAAATAAATTATCTTTTCAGGAGATTGCTGATCATGCTGAGAAACAAATGGCATTAGGGGTTTTTAAAGAAGGTTATCGAAAAGGAGTGCGCATTATTGATGTAGACTCAAGCTTAACTCATGAATTTATGTGCCCATTTGTACGAATTGATGCCAAAACAAAATTGTTGGCAAAATATGTTCAAAGGAGAGAAGACGAAAAATATTATATTCAAATAAGAGCAAAATCTGGAGAATTACTTCGTGCTGGAAAAGTTGAATTGATATTATATCATCATGATGTTTTATCTGAAAATGATGAACACACTACAGATTTGGAATGGGAGTTGATCAGTTTTCACGCAGTCCCTGAAGGAGTCGATTATATGCCCATGGGGCCAGTAACTATGATGAGAAACCAACTAGAATTACCCGGAGGAACTAAAGCAAATTATTCAAGTGAAGACTGGGCAAAATCTGTAGAATTTTGGCAACACTATGCTGCATTAGAGCCTAGCCAATAATGTTTAGGACTATTAAGAACCCACTTGTTCCAATGTGTTTTGCATCTTTAGCTGGAGGTATGGGTTGGGGAATAAGAGGACAATATGGGCATGAAACTGGAGCAATGCTAGCTGGACTATTGGTTGCATTAGTTCTTGTTTATTTTTTTGCACACCAATTTAGTGCTATTAATATTGCAAGAGCAGTTGCACTTGCAACAGTAGCAATCGGCTTTGGAGGATCAATGACATATGGCCAGACTTTGGGGTTAACTCAAGATTCTCCTTTAATAGGCAATATTGCAGCTTTACGTTGGGGTTTAATTGGAACATTTATCAAAGGTTCTATTTGGATTGGGTTTTTTGGTTTGTTCTTTGGCATTGGTTTAGGCGGTAAAAAATATTCATTATTTGAAATTCTATTAATTTTATTTGTATCAATATTTTTTCTTTACCTTGGCGTATATATACTAAATGAACCATTTGATCCTATAAATAAAAAATTACCATTTATTTATTTTTCTGATGACTGGTATTGGGAACCAGTAGAAAAATTGAGACCAAGAAGAGAACAATGGGGTGGTTTGCTTTTTGCTCTGGTATTTTTATTCTCTTATATCAGTTTTATAAAGAAAGATATTTTAGCTCGGAATATGACTCTATGGGGTTTATTGGCAGGAGGGCTTGGTTTTATAATCGGACAATCTGTACAAGCTTATCATGCATGGAATATGTATGAGATTAAAAACGGATTGCTTTCTTCTATCTATCCGTTCATTAACTGGTGGAATATGATGGAAATTACTTTTGGCGCTGTATTTGCTTTTATTATTGCACTTGGATTGTGGTATAACAGAAATCATATCTCTTCAAATGATGATTATAATTCATTGAAACTTGGAATTAAAATGGAGTTTATTTTATTAGCTGTTCATATTGTCGCTCTTTTAACATGGAATTTTATATCTTTTTCTACATTTGATTGGTTTGCAGATCGCGCAATAACGATGGGAATAATTCCCATCGTTGCGATTATGGGCGGTCGCATGTGGCCTTATCTTATATGCTTACCAATTACTGCACTACCAATTGCTGGAAAAACATTAAGATTTTTAGCCTATAGAAATAATGATATTTCTTTAATAATTGGTTGGATAATATATTTTATAATTCCACTGATCTTAATTAGTTGGTATTGTCTGCAATTAATAAAAAATAAAGATAATCACTCTAATGGAATCAATTTTATACGTTATACTTTATGTATAAATACTATTTTTTATTTTTATATGAATTGGGCATTCTTTAATTGGCCTTGGCCGTGGGTTAATTGGACAATGCGAACACCAAGCGGCCTGATTTTTATTTTCTGTACAATTGGCATATTGCTTCTGATTAATTATTATGATCCTAATAAAGACCAATGGAAATACAGAAAATTATTCAAAGTTTGATCAAGCATCAAAATGTTGCTGTGTAATATCTACATAGATAACTAGATATTGTCCAGGGTAAATAAGTTCTGGTTGTTTCTTTACCTTCCGATTCCACGTAACTAATTCTGACACAGATACATTAAATCGATTAGCAATGCGGACTAAAGAATCTCCATTTTTTACATGATAAGCGACCTTTTGAATTGTTTCAGGTCTTGAAATATTGTTTTGGTTTTCACATACATATAATTTTATAGTTTTCCCTATTTTTAAATAATCTTGTTTTCCAATATCATTCCACATGGCAATCATATCTATTGGCACATTAAATGTTTTGCTTAAGTCCCAAAGTGAATCCCCGTTTTTTATTTTATATTCAGTATAATGCGGTTCATGAGGGTTATTATTATTTGTATCATTAACAACTTTTGGTATTAAAAGTTCATGGTTAACAATAATTCTATTCGTAGATAATTTATTCACTTTTTTAATTATTGATACCGATGTTGAATACGTTTTTGCAATTTTACTTAAACAATCTCCACTTCTAATTCTGTAATGAAACCATTGAATATTTTTATTAATTGGCAATTCATTAATTAATTCATTCATATAGTTATAATTTTTAATTGGAGTTAGAATTTGATGAGGACCATCAGGCGGCGATTCCCAATAGTTAAATCCTGGATTTAGTTTATAAATTTCTTTAAGAGTAATATTTAGTATATCAGCCAATGCAGTTAAATCAATTTGTGTTGGCCAATAAGAAATTCTGAATTGTTCTTCATTAATTAATTCAGGTAAATCAATTCCAAGAGAATTACTGTTTTTAATTATATGTATTAATGCTAGAAATTTGGGGACATACTGTTTCGTTTCGTGAGGCAAGTTCAACGACCAAAAATCAGTATTTTTCCCCCAAGTAGCATTTCTTTTTTGAAGATATGAAACGGTTCCTTCACCTGCATTGTATGCTGCTATTGCAAGTAACCAGTCACCATCAAAATATTTGTGAAGGTGCGTTAAATAATCTAGAGCCGCATTTGTCGATAGTACTATATCTCTTCGACCATCATACCAGCTATTAATTGGCACACCATATTGCCGGGCTGTACTTGGAATAATTTGCCAAAATCCTGCAGCGCTACCATGCGAAAAAGCATTTGGGTCATAGTTACTTTCAATAAATGGTAATAAAGCTAATTCTATAGGAAGTTTTCTACTTTTAATTTCTTGAATAACATAATGTAAATATGGCCGGGCTTGTTCGGATAAATGATTAAAATACCATGCACCATGATTATTGATTCGATTAATCTCATTTTGTACTTCAGTCTTGTTATTATATGTATTCCAGCTTAATTCATTTTTAAATATTTCCCATATATCATTCACAATTTTATTATCAGATGATTCTAATGGGAAATCACATGCGCTTAAACAAATATTATCTTTAATTATAATTTTTTCCTGTGCAACTGCATTGGATTTAGTTATAGGATAAAAATGCTCAGTAACGAAAATAAGAATTAAGAATATTGAGAATATGTATTTCATTTTATTTTTTTCTATTTATGTTTATCCGCTAACCAAAAACGGGTCTGAAATTATCAGACCCGTTTATTGGATTGTATGCGTGATGTACTCCAATAGCCGACTTAGTCCTTAGATTCTAAAACAGCTGAGTAAACATCATCTTCATCGTCAGCAGTGAATTTTATTTCGCCATCATTTTCTGATTCTAATTCGTCTTTTTTATCTTCTACTGGTACAGTATTAGCAGCAAGTTCTTCTGCGTAGGAAGTAGTGTATTGCTGTCCTTTCCAGGTAAATTCATTACCTGATCCAAGAAGTGCACGAGCTTGAGAAAACGCATCATTAAATGTTGATGGTTCTGAAGAATCTAATTCTTCTTCAACATTTAAATTTTCCTCGATTATTACATCGATTGCTTCTATTGCGTCAGCAATATATTCCTCAGCGCGATCATCTAGTACAACTTCCTGTGAAGGTTCTTCATAAGAAGATTCATAAGATAATTCTGGTGCATTATTATTGGCACTCAATATCATTAAACCTGCTATGATACTGAAAGAAAGTGTTACGAAAACTACTCTGCCACGATTTGTTTTGTATTTATTCATTTTATACTCCTTTTTCATTTTGTTTCTGATTGCTATTCTTTGCAATCGTAATCTTTTACATACCTACTAGGCATTCAGTTCCAGTAAATTATTTGCCAATAGTGTTTTTGTGCTTTTAGTCACAATAACATTATAATGGTTAAAAAATGCGGAACTTATTAATGAAGAAAGGATTTAATGCGCGTGTTAAATATTTATTACTTAATGAGCATTATAGAAGTAATAACATATAAATTGTATTGATCGTGACGAACAAAATAGGGTACCTTTTTAGGTTATCAATTGATTAAATAATGAAAAATAAAATTTCACTAATTATTTATTCTCTTATTGCATTGATTCCTGCAGTATTTATTATTATTGCTCTTTTTGGGCCTAAGAAGGATTCCGCCATTTCTTTAAACGGGTTAGATCCATTTGGTTTTGATGATGTAAAAGTGACAAAGAAATATGATGAATCTGAAGAAAGACTAAGGAAAAAAAGAGAAAAATTTAAAGAAGCCGTTGAAAAGAAGTGGGATACGTACAAAGAATCAACATCAAAATCGTATGTTACTTACAGTAAAGACCTTTCATCAAGAACAATTGTAGATTTTGAAAAAGGTGAGGTTACTATTGAAGTAATTGTAAATGAGGAAGATCCTAAATATGATTCGTATGATTCTAAATATGATTTGGACTTAGATAAACAATTCGCACATAGAGATAAAACCCATAAAAATCTTCTATCAATTAATACCAGATTATTGAATATAATAACAATGTTTGTCATGCAGAGCGATGAAGATGAAGAAGCAAATAGTGATGGGAGTATTAATTCTTCATTTGCAAAAAGATTATTGAATCTGTTGAAGGAAAAAGGGGACGATGGCCAGCCTATATTAAAAGACCAGCTAGTTGACGCAGGAGGAAAGGCTGTAGAGGGAGTAGGAAATACGCTTAGCCTTGCTAAGGATCTCATCGGCGACCAAACAAAAAAAGTAAGAATGCATTTCGCAAAAGATGGGAAAAAACGTACAATAATTTCTATTAAAATTCCATTGAGTGATGACCATATGGAGAAGCGTAGAGAAAGATATAAAGAGCTAATTGAGATAGAAGCGCGGCGATTTAATATTCCTACCGAAATTGCACTGGCTATCGCAGAAACAGAATCTGCTTTTAATCCAAAAGCAAAATCAAGTGTACCTGCATATGGATTAATGCAGTTGGTCCCAAAAACAGGTGCACGGGATGCATATCAATGGATTTATAAAAAAGATAAATTTATAACAGGAAGATATTTATATAAGCCAAGGAATAATGTTGAGCTTGGATGCGCGTATCTTTCAATGATTAGACATCATTATTTTTCAAATATACGCGATGATGAACTTGCTTATATATGTGCGATTCCTGCTTATAACACGGGGGTTGGGAATGTATCAAAGGCACTTATCAATAAAAAAAATATTAAAGAAGCTTCAAAAAAAGCAAATAAGATGAATAAAGATGAATTATATGATAAGCTATATTCAGATCTTAAAAGTAATGAGGCAAAAAACTATTTAAAAAAAGTTTGGACTAGGAAAGAAAAGTATAAATAATTAATTATTCTTTTTTTGATAAGCTTACTCTCAAAATAAAGACTCGTAAAGAACTCAATATTATAGTTCCAATGATTACAACGTACACTACCTTAGCAAGATACTCTGCTCCCGGCATTCCAGCTTGAACTACTGCTTGAATCAGTACAGCAGCAGCAAGTCCACGTGCGAACACAGCATTTACTAGTTTTCGCTGAGCTCCTGGCATTCCTTTTGTTAATGGCATAGAAGCCATTCGAATAACCATAATTATTACCGACAAAATACTTCCTACAATTAGAGCTGTTTGATCTGTTACGTCCAGTAGTATACCAACATATATAAAGAAAAATGCTTTCAGAAAAAATGAAATTAAATGGTAGAATTTTTCCTCGTTCGCAGATGTGACTTCTACCCCAAGCTCTCCTTGAACCGCTTTTTGCTTTTCTTTAACTGAACGGGAAAGAATACCTGCTTTAATTGAGGATAGCTGTTTAGAGTTATTTAAAATTAGGCCAAAAAATAAAGCAGCTATAGGACCATTCCCGCCAAAGTATTCTGTCGCTAAATATATCAGGATTAAATAAGCTATGGTTATGATATAGTTTTGTTCTTCAAAAACTCTGATAACAATCCAAATTATTCCACCCAATACACCAATAAAACCCGCTATTGCAAACAACTCAATAAGATAAGTAAGTGTTTTTTGAATCCCAAAAATTCCAGTTGTATACACTTCAATAACAGATAATGTTGCCACAATACAAAATACATCCGTAAGAGCTGACTCAAGGGCCAATCTAGAAAATAATTTTCCCCCAACCCGAATTTGATTCAATATAGGGATGACAAAAGAAGAAGAAACGCCGGCAAGAGAAAAGCCAATTATCATAGCTGCCATCATTGTAGTCCCACCAAGATGAAATTGTTGGATATAGAAAAAGATTCCGCCAACAATAACAGTTGAAAGAACAAAGTTGTAGATAGTTAATATTAGACTCGAGGAAAACTCTCTAATTAATGATGATAGATTGATATTAAAAGCACCATCAAAAATTAGAATTAATAAAGTAAATGTAGTAACAACTGGAGCAAAAGAAGCAAGATCTTCAGGAGATGTAAATCCATATCCATTTGGACCAATTAGAAAACCGATAATTATAAGAAAAATTACATCAGGGATATTTGTTCGACGGAATAATGCTTCAGAAATAAATCCAAAAATTGCGATTAAGCTAATCGATAATAATGCAATATTTACATTCATTTTTCGGTTTTTTTCTACTTTATTGTTCCAACACGCGCCTTAACCATGACAGTCTCTGTCCAATAAAAAGGCCAAAACCCCTCCGTTGTTTTTGAAAACTTTGGGCTAATTAATACATCATATTCTTTATTTTTGTTTAGCAAATCATTTAATGCCAGTGACTCCGTATCCATAATTGATAAGCCAACTGATTGAACACCAGCAGGTCCAATATTTGCCGTAATTAATGGAATACTTGTAGTAGATAAACCAATATTTGCAGATTCAATATTTCTTTTCATTAATCTTTTAAAGTCAACCCCAAGGATCTTTGTTGATTTTGCTTGCCCCCAAACCTCATCAGAAATATTCAAATCACTTAAATAAATCATAGATGTTGGAACACTATGATTAACCATAGTGCACCCGGATACAAAAATATATAGAGTAATAAAAAATAAAATTTTGGATTTCATAATTTTCCTCATGTTTCTAAAGTATTAAAGCTATGACTTGTATCGTATAATTAACATATTTTTCTTAAAGTGATTACATTGGCATATGAATAAATATATATTACTCAATATTTTAATAGTTATTTCCTTTAGCTGTTCTAATATGGATAACCAAGATAAAGAAAAAGTAATGAATTATAAACTTACCTGGGGGATGATCTCTAATTATCTTGAAGGGAAATCTTTATCTAGGGCAGCGTTTACCATCCACAATAATACAAATCAAGAGTTAGGAAATAAAAGCTGGGCTATTTTCTATTCCCAAAGCTCAAGAAAAGTAACCAATCATTCTAACTCTAAAGCAAATATTAATCAAATAAATGGTGATTGGTATTCTATTACTCCTAACGAATCTTTTTCATTACCTCCTGGTGATCAAATCACAATTCAATATGATATGTCACACTTTATAATTAAGGAAACAGATGCGCCTTTATATCCATATTTAGTTTTGTATGATCAGGATGGAAACCAAAAAGATATAAGTAGGATAACAGATTATTCAATTTTACCATTTGATAAGCCGGAAAAGATTAATAGAGGGAAAAATGATGTAGTACCAATTCCAAATCCAGAAAATCGTTTTTTATCGAATAATAATCTTTCATTGTTAGGTGAAGATGAAGTTCACAAAATTATACCCACTCCATTTAAAATAAATTCAAATGAAGGCAGCTTATTAATAAATGATGCCCTGCAAATTTATTATAGTGCGGATCTTAAGTCTGAAGCAAAATATCTTAGAGATAAATTGCAACAACTTACTGGAAGAAAGTTTTCAATACTTCAAAGGGACTATAAAGGTGGGAAAGCAATTGTTTTAAGAACAAAACCAATTTCAATTAATAAAGTATCCTCTGAAGCATATGTCTTAGAAATTTCTTCTGATAGCGGTTTGATGGTTACGGGATCTGACCCTGCGGGAGTATTCTATGGCATACAAAGCTTTATGGCTTTGTTACCTATTAATGTTTTTCAATCACCTCAGTCAAGCATAGAAGTTTCCAATGTTTACATTGAAGATGCTCCCCGTTTTCCTTACCGAGGTCAACATTTAGATGTATGTAGAAATTTCTTTTCGAAGAAGGAAGTATTTAAACTTCTTGATATTATGTCTTTTTATAAACTAAATCATTTACAGTTACTTTTGTCTGAAGACGAAGGGTGGCGTATTGAAATTAAAGAATTACCGGAACTGACAAAAGTGGGAGGTCAACGTCAACACACTTCAAAGGAAGCAGCTGCTCTACATCCATCGTATGGTAGTGGACCCAACGCCTATGAAGAAAACACATTTGGGAGTGGATTTTATTCAAAAAAAGATTTCATAGAGATACTTCGATATGCAAAAGAAAAACATATCAAAGTAATCCCAACAATAAATTTTCCTGGACACGCAAGAGCAGCAATTAAGGCTATGGAAGCAAGATATAAATATTATATGGAAAAAGGAGAAGAAACCTTAGCCAATGAGTATCGTTTAATTGACCCTAATGAACAGTCAAAATATTATTCTGCACAAGGATATGATGATAATGTAGTAAATGTAGCAAGAGAATCAGTTTATAAATTTTATGATACAGTTATCAATAGTATTAGCGATTTATATAAAGAAGCTGATGTTCCATTTACCTTTTTTCACACAGGAGGGGATGAAGTCCCGCAAGGATCCTGGTCAAATTCTCCAATGATCAATGATATATTAGACACTATGTCTACAAAAATACATCCAATGGATTTCCAAGTATATTTTTTCCGTAGAGCTGTCAACCTATTAAAAAAGTATAATGTAAAAATTGGAGGTTGGGAAGAAGTTGTTTTGAAAAGGATGGAGAATAGGGATGAAGGAGGGACAGAGATCAATACTGAATTTGTAAATAAAAAAGTGGTTCCTTACTTTTGGATTAATGCATGGGGACAAGAAGATTTAGCTTATCGTTTAGCAAACCAAGGGTATGAAGTGGTATTATGTAATGTAACAAATTTTTATTTTGATTTAGCTTATGATAAAGATCCGAAAGAACCAGGTTTATATTGGGGTGGCTTTAATAATACTAGAGATGCTTTTGAAACAGCTCCTCTTGATTTATTTAAGACAACAACAACAACGACGAGCGGGAAACCAATTGATGTTGATAATACTTTTAAAGATAAAGAGCGTTTAAAAGAGAAAAATAAAAAGAATATTATTGGGGTTCAGGCACAGCTATGGAGTGAAACTATCAAAGGTGATATGATGCTAGAATATTCTTATTTGCCTAAGATTATTGGGTTTTCTGAGACAGCTTGGAAAGAGAGAAAATGGGAAGCAGTTGATGATAGACAATTGAGAGAAGAAGATATGTTAAAATCATGGAATGTCTTTGCTAATACAATTGCAAGAAAAGATCTCCCTAGGTTGTATTCCATTTTTGGAGGATTTAATTATAGAATCCCATCACCGGGCGCAGTAATTGAGGATGATCTTTTAAAAGCAAACACGGAATTCCCCGGTCTCGAAATTCGTTATACCATGGATGGCGCTGATCCTACTGCAAAGTCTACTTTGTATGAAAAACCTGTGAAAGTTACAAAAAACGTGAAACTACGTTCATTTGATTCAGCAGGAAATAGTAGTCGAATATCCGTAGTAAAGTATAAATAAAACTATGTAATAGTAGGTTGATAACAGCGAATAAATTCATCTGGCATTCGCTGTGGTTTACCATTTTTTATATTCAGTGACACCCAATCTGTTTCAGCCCGTAAAATTGTCTTTTGATCATCCATACGAATGATTTGATATTTGCGCATACTTCGAAAACGATTATCATTTGTTGCTATCCAGGTACCAACAATTAGATTATCATTTATAAAGGTTGCAGATAAATAATTTATTTCATGTCGTTTTGCTACCATGGCTATGCCTATAGATAAATAATCATTTACGGATAAACCTAAACTTTCGGAATGTTCATATGCTGCTTTCATCATCCAGTCAAGGTATACTTGATTATTTGCATGGCCTAATTGATCAATTTCATTATTAGAAACTTTTATAGATACTGTAAATGGGTTAGGATAATCCCAAATTAGTTGGTCAATATTTTCCTTAATTGATTCCATTTTAAATTAATAAAAATTGATGCTAAAATTTTCTTCTATAATCAATTTTCATTGATATTTCACCGCTATCAATATCTTTATTTAATTTAAACTTTCCTTTTGTAAGAGCTTCAATATTATGGAACAATCCATCTTTATGTGCAAATTCTTGTTCAAGCGTTGTCCATAATATAATTACCAATGATTTATGTAATTGCTTTCCATAAAAGATTTTTATTTCCTCCGAGAAAAGCTTTTCTGTAAGTACGCTTTTAACAACATAATATTTTATTGTATTAAAAAAATTCTTTTTGTCCAAAGCGATATTTATCCATTCATCTCTGCTCTTAGTAAATAAAACTGTTCGCATTCGGAGTCGTTCATCAACGCTAGGCTCATATTCGGGGTCCTCTAAATGTCTTATCAATAGATTTCTATCCATAACAGATGTCCAGTCTTTCCGTATTTCATTTATATGATCTTTTGCTTTCTCTTTCCAGGATTGTACTTGAGAAATAATATACATTTCATCTAAACCGTTTTGGCTAAAATAATCTTTTTTGCATTGATAATAAAAATCCATGTTATTAAACATCCACCAGTCTCCTAATCGATCACGATTTGCGCTTCGCAATGTTACCATAATAGCTTCAGCCCAAATATCTAATTCTATAATCCGTTTTACTTTATCAAAAATTGTATCATTTCGGGCATTCTGTATATCTTCTGTTGCAAGGTTCTTTTTATTTTTCAATGCTTTTATCATCTGATCAAAAACCTTTTGATCTTCAGCAATTTCTTGAACCAATGAAATAATTCCATCAAACCCCATCTTTTTAAAATCATCAGTTTTTATTTCAAATGCTATTTCATTATCTATGTCAACTGGTTCTTTGTCTTCTGATTTATGGATATAATTATTTGAATCATAAATTAGATTCCCATCTTTGTCTTTCATTTGGAAATCAAAAGGCATTAGTATTAATTAAATTAGATAATTGGTTAAATAACATCTTTTATAATGTGGAATCTAAGTTAATTACAAATATAATTGTTTTGAGAAAAGCTAATAAAGAAAAAACTAAAGGGATAATTTGATAGTGGGCCCTCAGGGACTCGAACCCCGGACCAACGGATTATGAGTCCGCTGCTCTAACCAACTGAGCTAAGGGCCCAATAATGGGTGCGAAAGATAATAAGAGCCTCTCGATATACCAAGATTATTGAGGGGCTCTTGTCTATTATCAG
>JAPYRG010000030.1:7202-12922 GCA_029936965.1 Fidelibacterota bacterium | reverse complement strand
GAACCATTGATCTTACCACCCAATGCTCCTGCATCTAAAGCCGCATCTAACATGGATTCAATCTTAGGTGTACTTACTTTTAACACATCACGTAATACCGCATGGTGTTCCGTAAAAAGTGACCCAATTAATTCATGGTTCGTCTCATCTTTCTCTTTCATATGTATATATAATTTATGATTAACTTTAAATATTTTTTAAATAAATTGTAAATCTATAAAATTTATTTTATCAATTATTTGAGGGAAAGTCTATGATTAATAAATGGGATTTAACACAAACAAATCTAAAAAATATTATAAATAATAAACCTAACGTTGCAATCTTAGGTACTAGTGCAATTGAGGCTCATAATTATCACTTACCTGAAGGGCAAGATTTTCTACATACTGATGCAATCGTAAAGCGTGTAACTGAAGAATCATGGGATAAAACAAAATCCGTGATATGTTTACCTACACTACCTTACGGAGTTGATTGTAATTTAATGGATTTCCCACTTACTATTCATGTTAAGCAATCAACATTAGACCTTATGATTACTGAAATTGTTTCTTCACTTGTTCATCATGGAATAAAAAAGATAGTATTAATTAATGGACATGGTGGAAATGATTTTACTCCATTAGTTAGACAAATACAGTCAGACCTAGACGTTCATATGTTTTGGTGCAATTTTTATGAAATAAAGGATAATAATATATTTGAAAAGATGGACGATCATGGCGGTGAAAAGGAAACATCTATAGCCTTAGCTTTATTTCCTGAGTTAGTTGAGTTATTTCAAGCGAATGATGGTTCTGCAAGACCATTTAGATTTAAAGCTTTAGAAGAAGGCTGGATGAAGACTAGTCGAAAATTTTCTAGATTAAATGATTATTGCGGTAATGCTGATCCTAGCCTATCCACAGCTGAAAAAGGAACAAAATATCTAGACTTTATTTGTAAAAAAATAAGTGATTTTATCATTGAATTGAGTAACGCAGATATAGATGAATATTTTCCACATAAATCAGAAATTATTAATTTTTAGGGGGGCCTTCTTCCTCAAGATAGTATAACAAATAAGGCAAATTATAAGCATGGGTCCATCCAAAAATCCTACTACCTTGATTTAATGTCCAATTAGCCTTACGCCCATCAGTCCTTAAAGGCATCTTATCTATTTTATCTAATAAAATAAATAGGTCACTTTGAGTAGTTAAATCATCATCAAATATATCTTCATTTTCTAATTTATCAACTTTTAAATGCTGTGCCCTCTTCCATGCTTCTTTATAAAAACTTTTTTCGCCCGAAAGTTCATATCCATAAATTAGCGGACTAATTGTTGCAAGATATGATTCATAAGTGTGATTCATAGGAGGGACATCTCTTACCCATCTTGCATGTTCAATAACCGCCTTTTTAATATCGGGTCTATCCCCAAACTGTAATACTTTTCTTAATCCATTTGTTATATAAGGCTGCGCATAACCATAACGATCACTTAATAAATTACCACCCTGTTTCTTCTGTAAATCCAAAAGAATATTTATTCTATCCTGAAGTTCATCCCAATATTTATTGTTTTTCGTTGCATCATAAACTTCAGCAAGATTCCATATAGATAAGTATAACCTTCGACCAGTTAAACCATGATTACCCCATATCCTATTTAAATATGTTTCTGCAGTTAATTTAGCAACATCTAAACCACGATGATAACCTGATAAATAATAGTTAGCTAACCAACCTGCAGTCCATACATGTGCACTATATAACGATCCCCAATGTTGACGACCTTCAACAGAGCCCATTCCCAAATAAGGTGAAGGTGGAGGTTTCTTATTATGATCCCACCACGCTTGTGCCAAATTTGCATCTCCAATATATTCTAGATTATTTGGCCAATGAATATTATCCACATCCATACTATGTCTACTTCCAATTTCAGCAGAAAAAAACATATCTTTGTTTCCAGTTCTCATAAATTGAATCCATCGAATATAATCTTGACCTGGTTCATTATTATTCCATAATCTCCAATTCTTACCATAAGAGTAAGTTTTTATATCACCATAATTAAACATTCCATACCATGGCTCCCAATCACGATTAAATTCCATCCATCTATATTTATATTCTAGTGCCCGTTGAAATTCTAAAAAGGTATTATTATTTGTTGAAAAATTACCAAATACACCACTTTTGGAGTACCAATTAGGTTCTGCATGTGCAACATTTGGAAATAAGAAAGATTCAATAATTTTTTGAGAAGATTTTTGCTTAGTCAAATCTCCAAAGTAAAATACTAACTCACTCGTTTTTGTTAATCCAGTTGCAAAATTACCAACTTGTCCTCTATCAGGTTCACTATTTGTACGAGCAAAATGCATCGGATCAGCATTAGGACTCCAATTATAAGCTATGACTTCATTCTTGTTAGGTTTAATCAGAATTTCTTTAGGATACTCTTGAAGGAAATGTCGAATTCCAACTGATATTGATCTATCATTATCACTAATTGTAATCCAGCCTGGAACACGTTTTGCTATTATATTATCTTTATCTGGTAATTCAATTTCAGCTATAAATGTATCAATCCTTTTGTTTGGAGAAGATGAATTATCCTTATCTATTTTATTTTGGTTTGGGCCAAGTTGTTTTACAGATATTGGACCTAACAAATCTCCTTTAATTGTTTCTAACTTGTTATTTTCATACCACTCACCAAAATAATTAGAAGTCGAGTATTGATTATTAACTTCAAGATGATAGTTAAACTTTAAACCAGTACTTGATATTTGGTCATTGGGGACTGCCCATCCTGGATCTTCAGCAAGCAAATTTATATCGGCGACCATTGATTCATTTCCATTAGAAATTAATGCATCTGCACCAGTATAGGGTTTGTGTTTATCAGGTTTTCCAGTATAAGTAATTGTATGATATACCTTTAAATAAGATTTTCCTGCATAAGCATGAATTCGAATAATAAATGGGGAAGGTGAATTATCTGGTTGATTATATATATATTCTCCATCAACTCTTAATATCATATGTAAAGGACCCGAACCTCTCTCTAATTCTGTTCTTATTATGTTTGCTTTTGAATAATCTATTCCATTATCATCAAAAATATCTAGGAATGATCCTCTATTGTTAGATCCTGAGGCAATAATATCATCTTGGGAAAAGTTATTCCCTTTCGAATTAAAAAATATTTCATCTATAAATCCGTTTCCATTCTTATTAACTCTAAACTTTAAAGGGCCTGTTATAATCTCAGCGAACCCATTATTTCGCATATTATTTTCGATTGAAAGCTTAGGTCCATTATATTCTTTTCTAGTGACTTTATCACCATATTCAACAAAGTAATCATTGCTTTCTTGAGAAAAAAAGAAAACCCATATCCATTTGATACTATTATCTTTTGGGAACCAAGATGAAACTTCTGTTATTTGCGAAGGAATTTCTACCTTAGATTGATTTAATACTCGTACTTTATCTACAGAAAATAAAGTTCCTTTTGGTATAGGAATTCCAAAAAATATCGGCGATCCTTCATAATTAGATTCAATGTTTATTGGAACTATATAGTTTGAACTTTTTTGGCAACCACAAAAAATTCCGAAAATAAAAGAAAAAATTAATAAACGGAAATTATTATACATTCTTTAACTATAATTTTTGGTAATGAGAAGTTTTAGAGTGTTTTTTTAAGTGATCTAAATAGAGTGCTGCTGCTCCTAATACAGCGCTATGTTCAGTTTCTGATGGTTTAATATTAAGTGTTTTTATTACAGATCTATAGGCAAAGGTATAAATTGATTCCCACATTGATTCGCAAAATAAATCATAATCTTTTGAGATTGAACCGCCCAGAACAATTAAATCAGGATCATAAGTGTATAAAACCACTTTAATAGCATTGCCCATATGTAGACCAAAATCTTTAAATACCATCAAAGCCTTTGGGTCACCATCTCTTGCCAATGCACTAAATTCTTCACCACGTTTACCTGCATTAAGAAAAAATTGCCCACTACAATAATATTCTATATTTTTTGCTCTATAGGGTAACATTCCAAATTCTCCAGCACCACAATTGGGGCCATTATAAAGTCTACCATCCAATATTATACCACCACCTAATCCCGTACCTATTACAAGGCCTACGAGAAATTCAGCATTTTGACCTACACCAAAATGCTTTTCACCTGCAGCAAAACAATTAGCATCATTATTAACATATACTGAAAGATTGTATTTCTTTTCAAGAATTTTTTTTAACTTTATCTTCTTCCAACTGGGAATATATTGAACATCATAAACTATTCCATTTTCTATATCAACAACACTTGGAACCCCTATACCAATTGCTTCAACATCTTTTAAATCAAAAGTTTCAATTATACTATAAAGATGATTCAAAACATTTTCTTTAGTCTCTCCGGCAGGCGTCCTTTTATCTAAATATTTTGTTATTTTATTGCCATGAACAATTCCTGCTGATGTCATAGTTGCACCCAAATCAACACCGATAATACCTTTTTTAATAATATTCATTATTATTAATTGTTTAGAACTGTTTTATTAGAGACTATTGGTTTAGCCCAAAATCCTATAAATAGAATAAACAATAAAGGAATAAATAAAAATAGCATTCCATATCTTAACCCAAAATAATCACCCAGAACACCTACAATTAAAGGAACTATAGCTCCCCCGAAAATACCAGTAACCAATATTCCGCTAAATGTACCATGATGCTCTGATAGAGAGTTTAAAGCCAACGAAAAAATTATTGGATACATTACTGCAGCAAAAAATCCAACAGCAGGAAAAGCTATTAATGCGATTGAACCTGGCATAAATAATGCGAGAAATAAAGAAATCATAGTAAAAACAGTAAAAACTTTCAAAACAATTTTACTATCAATTATTTTTAATAAAATAACTCCCAATATTCCCCCAGCTGTCATTAAACCCCAAAACCATGAAATAGTTTTAGCGCCAATAATTTGAGGATCATAGGCATGATAAATTTCTAAAAATTTACTAATCCAGTTTGCTACGCCTTGTTCGAGACCAACATAGGTGAAGATTCCAAAAAAATAAATGATTACGACAGGATTTCTTAATAATGAAATATGGGCTTTAATTGTTCCGATTTTTTCATCGTGTTTTAATTCAACTCTTGGAAAATTAAATAAAATAATTATTACAATCATTATTATAGAAATAATCGCAAATAACCAATATAGGCTAATCCAAAGAAGATGATCAGGTGTAATAAAATTAAAGAAATCTAAAAACCAATTATTTTCTATGCTAGATTGGTTCAAATTGAGCACAAAGTAAGAGAAGGCAAAAGGACTGAAGAAAGAAGCTAATCCAAAAATAAGTTGGGCCAGAGTAGCATTAAATGCAAAATTTTCTTCACCTCCGGCTACTCGTAATAATGGATTAATTACAACTTGCAACATGGCCATACCACTACCTATTAAGAATAATGATATTACTGCCAGAGAGTAATTTGGGAATGAAGCAAAAATAGAAGAACCTATAAATGCTAACCCAAACGCCACAATCATCACAGGTTTCTCACCAATTTTTTGTATTAACATTCCAGATGGGATTGAAATAATTCCATAAGCTATGAAAAAAGAAAAAGGTAATAAAGCAACTAGAGTAAGATTTAAATCAAAATCATTTATTATATCTGGAATTAG
>JAPYRG010000030.1:0-7102 GCA_029936965.1 Fidelibacterota bacterium | reverse complement strand
TCATTACCATGATCTCTTAACATTGCCAGAGTTCCATAGGATTGGCTATCATCATCAGGATGGGCACCGATTAGCAGAATTTTTTTACCTTTCCATTGATCAACAGGTACATCTGGTTGAGCAAACACAATATTTAATAATATTGCAAAAATAATAATAATCTTTTTGTTCATTTTTGTCCTCCGTTTTTTACTAATTAATTTTCAATAAATAAGTAAGTAGAAAAAGCTACATAAAGAAAGGGCATTGGGGAGAGCTACCTTATGCTGAATTTTCTGCAGCTCTTTCTCTTACTTAAGTTATTTTAAAGACTAGTAACCTGGGTTTTGAGTTAAGCCTAGATCAATTTCACGTTGGGGTATTGGGAAAACCAAATCGTTATCATTAATTGTAATACTAAACCCCTGCTGAGCGAATTGAGCATTCATAGTAGACACTGCTGTCCCAAACCTTAATAAATCATACCATCGATGATTTTCAAATGCAAGCTCTACTCTTCTTTCTTGAGCGAGATGATCTTCAAAAGAGCCTGCTGTAGCTGAACTAACATCTCCTAATCCGGCACGCTTTCTAACTTGGTTAATATAGCTGTATGCTTGAGTACCCGCGCCTGAAGCTTCTGCCGCCATTAATAACACATCTGCATAACGTAATACAATGAAATTATTATCCGCATCAAAATTTGCAAACGGATTGCTTTCATATTTTTTTACATGCCTTTGATAAGAAGTATCACCATTTAATACATACATGGTATCCATGGATACTTTAAATCTTAAATCACCTTCCTCATATGTTCTAGACATATCTATTGTTGGTCTATTTCTTCCTCCACCTTCACCAGTTTGAAGATCTCCACTAGGAGAAAAAGAGTTAGTAAAACCGCTTCCTTCACCAAGACCACCAGCTACAAATTGAATTTCAAAAATAGATTCGTTTCCATTTTCATTTGAGGGGCCCCAAAGATCAGAATAATTGTTTAAAAGTGAAAATTCGCCGCTAGTGATTACCTGATTAAACGCACTCGCAGCTTCAGTTTTATTACCTAAATGTAGTTGAACTCTTCCAAGTAAAGTTAAGGCAGACCATTTAGTAGCCTGGCCAGCTTTTGACTGAGTGCCTGACATTTTAGCAGCAGCATCCGTCAGGTCTGTGACAAGCTGTGTTAAGATTTGACTCTGAGATAATTGCGTTTGCTTTGGATTTGTTTCAAGAATTTCCTCTAACGGCATTGGTATATTGCCAAAAAGCATCGCTAGGTTGTAGTAAAATAGAGAACGAACAAAAAGAGCTTCTCCAATAACCTGATTTTTAAAAGTATTATCAAGATCGGCTGATGTAATTCTTGTGATTAATGTATTTGCCCGCGCTACACCTTGGTAAGATCCCACCCAAGCGCCCAATGTATACTCACTTAAGGGAGTTTCATTAAATTCATTTAATTCGGCAACTGCTGCTGCTAATCCAGTAACATCGCCACCTTGATCCGTATTGTCGGAACGCATTTCAGTCATCATCCAATAACCACCGGTCCCGCCAGTGGCCACATCTGACTGATTCCCATAAGCTCCACCACTTTGCAATGCATCATATACACCATTTAAAGCGGTTTCAAAATCAACTTTTGTTTGATAAAAATTATCAACATTCCTTTGACTGTGAGGAGCAAGAAGCGTGAATTCATCTGAACAAGAAATGAAAAATGTACAGAGTATAATAAGCCAAGATTTTATTCTAATAATTTTATTGATTTTCATCATTACTATATCCTCCTAATTAAAAAGTTACGTTTAAACCAAAGACGAGAGACACTGATAGCGGGTAAGCCCCATAGTCTTCGCCTTGCGTTAACATATTTTGGGACTGAAGACTAACCTCAGGATTAAACCCAATGTAATCTGTCCAAGTGGCTAAATTTCTTGCTGTAAAGAATACTCGAATACTTTCAGCATATTTATCAGGAATTGAACTTGGAAGAGTATAGCCTATCGTCAAGTTTTTTAATCGGAGATAAGAACCATCTTCAACCTGGTAACTCGATGGTCGATTATTATTCCCATGTGTACCCGTCGATCTATCTGCCCTAGGTGTTTTGCCATCGCCCGGTTCACTTTCTGATATCCATCGATTTTTTAATACATCATATGAGTTAAAGTTTGCTTCTCCATTTTTCATATGTCTTGCGGTAAGGTTAAGTATTTCCCTTCCCTCAACACCCTGGAAAAATATACTGAAGTCAAAATTCTTATATTTTAATCTGTTTGTAATACCCCAAATATAATCTGGATTATATGAACCAGTGACTGTTCGATCATCCGTATTAATAATACCGTCACCATTAATATCCTTAAATCTAAAATCACCTGGTCGAGGAGCCTTTGCCAGTATATCAGTTGGTGCACTATCAATTTCAGATTGGTTTTGATATACACCATCTACAACATAACCATAGTAACTCCCGACAGCATCTCCTACTCGAGTGACATGTCGGACTCCAGCAGAACCCTTAGAATAAATGGGTTCATTATTACCACCTAATTCAATCACTTCATTTTTATTGGTAGAATAATTGAAGTCAGTAGACCAACTTAATTCCCCGGATAGATTCCTACTCGTTAAATTGAATTCAAGTCCTTTATTGTTCACTTTTCCTATATTTTTTAATGCGGTTGTAAAACCAGTTGAAGCCGGAACGCCCACAAAAAGGAGTAAATCTTCTGTATCACTATTATAAGTGTCAAATGAACCATAAATACGATCTTCAAAAAGTGCGAAGTCAGATCCGAAATTAGTTTGTATGGTTGTTTCCCAACCTAAATCTGCATTGCTGAACGTCTGTGGATAAATTGCGGGATCAGTATTGTCTCCTGAGGGATATAGACCTTGGCCCAATAACCCAATAGAACCATAGTTCGGAATTTGGAAGTTACCTGTCACACCATAGCTTGCTCTGATTTTTAATTCACTTACCATGTCTAGGGATTTCATGAATGATTCTTCATGTATGCGCCATGCTGCTGAAAAAGAGGGAAATATCCCTGTCTGATTATTTTTCCCAAATCTTGAAGATCGATCTGATCTGACAGCTAATGTTAATAGATATTTGTAATCATAATTGTAGTTAAGCCTTCCTAATATCGAGGCCAATGACCATTCCTCCTTTGTTCCATCCCCTTCGGTAACTGTCCCGCCGCTAATTGTACTTACTTGGTCATCAGGAAAAATTCTTGCTACGAGACTAGAAATCTCTACTATTTCTTTCTGTGCTGTGTAACCTGCAAGCATTGATAGGTTATGTACATTTGAAAATGTGGTTTTATAATTAACCGTATTTTCCCATAACCAGTTAAAACTGCTACCAGAGCTAGATTGCGCGTATGGATCACCTGACTTACTTGTACGATAAAGCAAAGAATTTGATCGATAAAAAGAACCCATATAATTGTTAAGATCTAATCCAGCCGAAGATTTAAAAGTAAGACCTGGAATGATGTTAATATCCGCATAAATGTTACCATAAGAACGATGATTGTTTAATTCCTCTTTTATCCCCTCAATAATAGCTAGAGGATTACTTGCGGAAGTTGTTCCATTACCTAAATAAGATTGTCCATCAAGTTGATTAATGGTTCCATCTGAATTATAAGGTTTAATAACTGGACTATGCACCATCGCAGAATAAACAATGCCTGGTGGACGTCCAAAATAAGGAGCATTTGCTGGGACCCGGCTATTTTTTGTAAATACTGTATTTAGATTTAACCCATAACCTAATCTTTCTTTGAATTTCCCATTAATTCTAGTGCTAGCATTGTATCTTTTGAAACTAGAGTTCTTTATCAAACCACTTTGATCAAAAAATCCACCTGAGATTGCGTAGCCAAAATTTTCTGTACCATTTGAAATACTAAAAGTATTATTTGAAACAGGTGCATCTGTAAAAATAAGATCTAACCAATCTGTATCTGTACCGTCCCAATTAATGTATTTTTCAGGTATTCGATAATTTCCACCACTAGGTCTTCCTGTATTATCATTTGGATTATAACTAGCGTTGTAATTCGCGCTGGCACTATTTAAGGGGTCATATGTTTGTAGATAATTATTATTTCTTGCGTCTTTAGTATATGCAATTATTTCCTCAGCGTTCATCATACTTGCCTTATTCGAAACAGTTTGCGATCCTGAATATGATGAAAATTTAATAACAGGTACGCCAGTTTTTCCTGCTCTTTTAGTGGTTATAATCACAACCCCATTAGCACCCCTTGATCCATAAATAGCTGCAGCCGAAGCATCTTTTAATATTTCTATAGATTCAATATCATCGGGGCTAATAACTGCTAAAGGATTTGATGAGGGAGGTTTAAATGCAGCTCTTCTTCTAAATAAAGATCCTTGTAAACCTAAATCTTTGGATATTGGAAATCCATCTACAACATAAAGAGGTTCATTGCCTGCGCTAATAGAGCCTGCCCCTCTTATTCTGATATTTGGAGCAGCGCCTGGCTCACCACTATACTCTTGAACATCAACACCGGAAACATTTCCTTGGAGCGCTTCTTCAAAGCCTAAAGTTCGTGCCTCTCTTAATGCTAAATCTGAAATACGTGAAATAGAACCGGTCACTTCGCGTCTTTGCAGCGTTCCATAACCAACCACCACCACTTCTTGTCCACTCAAAACGCTCGTTGTTAGAATAACGTTAATAGTTATGATTTCATCTGAACTAATTATTACAATATTTTCTGATTTTTCATATCCAATAAAATCAACAACTAAAACTGATTCTCCTTGAGGTAATGAGTTTAGTTTATAGTTACCATCGCTATCAGAAATAGAGCCTATATCACTGCTTTTTATATATATGTTAGCACCTGAGATTGCTACTCCGGTTTCATCTGTTATCTTACCTTCGATGCTCCCTTGAGAAAATAAAATTGTAAACGTGAAACAGGCTATTGCGAAAAGAAATCTAATCTTCTTCATTATTATCTCCCTTATTATTTGACCTCATTTGTACTCAACTTTACAATGCTTTCATATTATTTACAATATAATTGTATATTATTTTACATTAGTTTATATTAGTTTATATTAGTTTACATTTATAATAGTAACTTTGATCATGAATTTGCGATCGATTCTTATCTCCCTTTTTGCCTTTGTAATACTTTCTTCGCAATTGCACGCTGATGAATATGATATCGTAGTCTACGGCGGAACTGCTTCAGGTGTCATTTCAGAAGTTCAGGCAAAGCGCATAGACAAGTCTGTGATTATCGTGGGTCCGGATAAGCATCTGGGCGGATTATCTGCCGGCGGGCTCGGCTGGACTGATTCGGGTAAGAAAGAAGTAGTAGGTGGGCTTTCAGCGTTAAGTAGATTCACTGTGAGTGTGATTTGAAATGAAAAAAATAAAACCAACTGAATTTGTACAAAACACAATTAATTCAAGTAGTCTGAGCATAAATCAGTGGTCAGAAGAGTTGGGTGTCTCTCGACAAGCGATATATAATTGGATGGGAAACATTAACATAAAAATAAGAAAAATTTATGTTAATAAAATTGCTGCCATTTCAAATAAGAAAATTAATTGGGATAACAATAATTTATTAATTGTTGATGATATAAATATTACGGATGAAAAGAATCCTCAAACTTTCAATAAAATTAGTGGGGAAAACTCTGATTTCAACCTCAATGAGTTAAATGATAATCTTGAAAGACAATTGCAATTATTAATTACCAAATATGAGCATGTTTTTAACACAGCAAGTGACCCAATGGCAGTAGCAATAAACGATAATTATACTTCAATGAATTTCGCTATGGAAAAATTATTAGGTGTAAAAAAAAGAAGGGGATTATTTGGAACAAATATTTATGATATAATTGCCCTGAATTTCCGTGATAAAATAAAAGAAAAAAGAACAGGAGATGGAGCAATAGGTAAATTTGAGTATATAATATCTCTTCAAGATATTTTAGGAAATACAATAAAAGGCAAATTAAACGTGACAAGATTTTGGCTTCCTACAAATAAGCTTGAGAAAATATTATGTTCTATAATGACATTCTACCCTGATATGAAAGGTACTTTAAAATAGAAATAATAATTAAAAAAGATTACTCAGAAATGAGTCACGAGTCTGCAATAATTGTTGCAGATCAAATTAGAACTAACCCCAAGACAGTTCTTGGTTTAGCTACAGGAAGTACACCGTTAGGTTTATATAATGAACTAATTAAACTACACAACAGTGAAGGTTTAGATTTTTCAAATGTAATTTCATTCAATCTTGACGAATATGTGGGCTTACCAAAAAATCATCCGCAGTCGTATAATACTTTTATGTTTAAGACACTGTTCTCTAAAATTAATATAAAACAAAAAAATGTTCATATACCTAATGGGAGTTCGTTTAATCTTAAAGAATGTGATAAATATGAATCATTGATTAAGATTTATGGCGGTATTGACCTACAAATTCTTGGCATAGGAAGCGATGGTCATATAGCTTTTAATGAACCCTCTTCATCTCTTGGATCTAGAACTCGATTAAAAACTCTCACTGAAAAAACAGTAAATGATAATGCAAGATTTTTTGATAATATCTCCAATGTACCCAAATATGCTGTTACCATGGGAGTAGGAACAATTATGGAAGCTAGAAAAATACTTTTATTAGCATCAGGGGACTCTAAAGCTAAGCCAATCACAAAAGCTATTGAAGGGCCTATTTCTTCAATGTGCAGCGCTTCAGCAATACAAATGCATCCAAAAACGATAGTTATAGTTGATGAGGCTGCAGCAAAAAACCTAAAGGAAAAAGATTATTATAAATGGGTATATAGGAACAAGACAAACATTAATTAATAATTGTTCCTTTATCGGAAGTTACAACATATGCTTCCCCTCCTACCTTTTCAATTGCTTCTGCTACTTCGTTTGAATTTCCTGGAGCATAAGCAAACATACATCCTCCTCCTCCTGAACCACTAATTTTTCCACCCATAGCACCTGCTTCTAAAGCCACATTTAACATGGATTCGATTTTGGGTGTACTCACTTTTAATATATCGCGTAATACCGTATGAT
>JAPYRG010000029.1 GCA_029936965.1 Fidelibacterota bacterium | reverse complement strand
TTATTTTTATACTTATTTTCTGGTTTTGGTCCTAGATCTCGTTGATAATATTCAAAGGTTTTCCCAGTTCCTTGCCAGTTTTCAACACGGCTAATAATTTTAATATCCCCAGTAAATTTTGCAGATATTGATTCTTTTACATGACCAGTAATATAACGAATATCATCTCGTTTTTTTGCCCAGCTTAAATACACTCTTTTTAATATTTTGGCATACCCATTGCCCTTATACTTATTCATAATAACAAAGGCATAGGTATACAGAGTATTGTTTTTACTAAAATTTTCATCCATTCGAGCCCATGGTTCCGTATCAAGTTCTTCTAAAGGAACACCAATAATATACCCGATAATATCACCCCGATATCTTGCGATAAAAGGGAGAGATCCTTGTTTATTAAAATATTTGTTGATGGTTTCTTTTGTTAAAACTGCTGCTTCTCCATATTCACCAGCTAGATGATGAGAGATTTCGATTAATTGTGGATGATCTTCAAGACCAACCTGATTCATCAATTCAATTTGAAAAGGGCCTGAAGATGCAATTACTCTGGATTTTGATGATAGTTTAACAGTTAAATTTAGTTGTTCCATGCAGCGATGAATTTACTTATCAATTTTGAATATGATGCTGAAAACATCGATAATACCTTCTTTCTGCTTGGATGGAAAGAGAGTAAATTGCGTACCCGTGAAATCATTTAATACAAGACTAAAAGAGCATATTCATTCTACTGGATCACATCTTTGTGTAGGTCTAGATATAAATCCAGAAGCATTAAAGATGAATTATTCAACTCTTGATGATTTAAAGTCCCATACCAGAAAAGTAATAGACGCTACTGCAGATTTAGCAGCAGTATATAAACCAAATATGGCTTTTTTTGAACGTTGGGGAAGTGAAGGTGTTAAATGGTTAGAAGAAACGATGGAATGGATAGGTGACTCTGCATTAACTATTGGAGATGCTAAACGTGGAGATATTGGAAATACTGCAAGACAGTATGCTGCAAGCTTATTTAATTATTTTGGATTTGATGCAGTCACAGTTAACCCTTATATGGGTAGAGATGCAATAGAGCCTTTCACGCAAGATAGTGAAAAAGGTGTGTTTGTTCTTTGCAGAACATCCAATGCATCTGCAGGTGATTTTCAGGATATAAATAGCAATGGAGAAACACTTTTTGAATCTGTTGCAAAATTAGTAAAAAAGCTCAATAGCAATGATAATCTTGGGCTTGTCGTTGGAGGAACATCGGCTACTGAAATTTCACAAATCAGAAAGGTTGTAAAGGATTTACCATTTCTTATTCCTGGTATTGGTGCTCAAGGTGGGGATTTGGAAAGTAGTTTTAAATCAGGTAATACGGATGGAATTGCATTGATTAATGTCTCTAGAGGAATCATATTCGCGGGCGATTTAAGTGCAAAAGCGATACGAAAAGAAGCAAAACGATATGTTGAAATAATGCAAAGCTTTAAATGAATGAGCAAGATCAATTAATAGAAATATTCCAAAAAACTGGTGCTCTTTTAGAGGGACATTTTATGCTAACATCAGGTCGACATAGTCCAACGTATTTCCAATGCGCAAAAGTCTTACAGTATCCAGAATTTCTGCAGAAATTTTCAAATGAAATTGTTAATCATTTTCAAGATATAGATATAGATATTGTTATTACTCCAGCAGTTGGTGGAATAGTACTTGGTACGGAAATTGGAAGACAACTTAATAAACAGACGATATTTGCAGAACGTGAACAAGGCGTAATGACGTTACGTAGAGGTTTTGAAATTACTCCTGAAAGCAATGTTCTTGTTATTGAAGATGTAATAACTACTGGTGGATCAGTAAATGAGGTAATCGAATTGGTTAGAGATTCAGGAGCGAAAGTAGTTGGCGTAGGAGTTTTGGTTGATAGATCGGGTGGGAAAGTGAAGTTGCATGAAAAACAGTTTAGTGTTACTGAGTTAGAAGCTGTAAGCTATGGGGATGATGAAATCCCGGATGATTTAGCTAATATTCCTGTTTTAAAACCGGGAAGTAGGAGTTTAAAATGAAAAAAATAATAACATTAATAATGATTGGATCAATAATAATGACTAGTTGCGAAAAACAACCGGATGTAGCAGTCGTATCTACTAGATATGGAGATATGGTATTAGAATTTTACCCCGAAGTAGCCGAAAAACATGTAGATAGTTTTTTAACTCATGCGAGGAATGGATATTTCAATGGAACAACGTTTCATAGAGTGATTCCAGGTTTTGTAATACAGGGAGGCGACCCAAATTCAAAAACTGATGATCGATCTACTCATGGGATGGGCGGCCATGCAGCAAATTTCTATGGAATTGGACAAGAAGCTGACTCTAATACTTGGATGCTGCCAGCAGAGTTTAATTCACGTCCACATTTAACTGGATCCCTTTCAATGGCACGTTCACAATCACCAAATAGTGCAGGTAGTCAATTTTTTGTTTGTGCTGGACCAACTCCACAGCTTGATGATCAATATACAGTATTTGGGCAGGTTGTTGAAGGTCTTGATGTTATTCAAAAAATTGTAAATTCTCCTCGTGATAGGCGTGACAATCCTAAGAATAAAGTTGAAATGACTGTTAGTGTCATGCCAAAAAACGAAGCATTAGATAATTAATTATAATTCTAAACAATAATTTGATCTAGAATACTAATTACAGTATTTTCAGTGCTTGATAAAAAAACCGGAACAATTTTGATTAAACTTTAGTCTATTACTAATAGAACATTATATACGATATAGAAAAATGATAAAAACAATTATTAAACCTATACTATTCATCTCATTATTGATTGGATTAGGATATAGTCAATTCCAAAACCCAGTTACTGTTTTTGCGGAATCAGAAAATCCTGTCCGTCCTGGAGAAGTCGCTTATATCCAAATAGAAGCAAATATGGATGATGAATGGCATATCTATGCTTTGGAAAATGCAGGTGAAGGACCAGTAGCATCTAGAATTAAGGTTGATGGAGATATTGTTGAAAAACAAGGGTTAATTGAGCATCGTGAACCAACGGAAAAATATGATGAAGGTTTTAAAGTTAATACAAGATTTTTTAATGGTACAACAGTATTTCGCGTTCCGGTAAAAATAAAAGAAGATGCGCCGATTGGTAAAACAAGTTTATCTGTCTATATGCTTTACCAAGTTTGTAATGAAACTTTATGTTATCCACCAGCAGAGGTAAATATCAATGCCTCTTTAATAATTGATGATGGTCCGGTACGAAAAGAATATAGTGAATTTGTTTCTGCTCGTTCAGTAAGTAGTTCCAGTGAAATCAATCTTGATGATGCTATAGCTGCTGGTTTTTGGTCTTTTGTATTATTATCAATCTCGATGGGTTTTCTAGCGTTGCTTACTCCTTGTGTATTCCCAATGATTCCAATCACCGTTTCTTTTTTTACTCATCAAGGTGAATTAGAAAATCAAAAACCATTAAATCAAGCCTTAGTATATACACTTGGTATCGTTGCAACATTTAGTATCTTAGGCATGATACTTGCTATTACATTAGGCGCTGCGGGAGCAAATCAGCTTGCTGCAAATCCTTGGGTCAATTTATTTATTGGTGCTTTATTTGTTTATTTTGCTCTATCGTTATTTGGTGCATACGAGATTCAATTACCACAATCTCTTCGTCAGTTATCATTAGCGCAAGAAAAACGTGGCGGTTATATAGGGACATTGTTCATGGCTGTTACGTTTACATTAACATCATTTACATGTACCGTACAATTTGTTGGACTATTACTTGTTGCAGCATCCCAAGGTCAATGGTTTTGGCCTTTATTGGGGATGATTGTTTTCAGTACAGCATTTGCTACTCCGTTTTTTTTCTTGGCTTTATTTCCACAATATTTAGCAAAGATGCCCAAATCAGGAGGATGGTTGAATTCCGTAAAAGTAGTGATGGGATTTTTAGAGTTAGCTGCTGCATTCAAATTTTTTAGTAATACGGATCTTGTATGGGGATGGGGTGTGTTTACATTTAACTCTGTTCTTGCTATTTGGACAGTGATTATGTTTTTTACTGGATTATACTTGCTTGGTAAGATTCAATTACCTCATGATTCCAAACTTGAGAGTCTAGGCGTCACAAGAATGATGCTTAGTTTATTTTTCTTAACCTTCTCTCTTTATATGGGCACAGGTCTTTTTGGTCGTCCAATTCATGGTATGATATATTCATATTTGCCTCCAAAGCTTGAAAAAGACTTCAGTGCTATAGATAAAGATAATAATGTTGAAAAATTAATTTGGTATTCTGATCTCGAACAGGCATTTACGGAAGCAAAACTTATTGAAAAACCTATTTTTATTGATTTTACAGGTTATACATGTACGAATTGTCGTTGGATGGAAACGAATATATTTACTTTACAGAAGGTTGAAGAGCGATTTAATGAAATGATATTGGTTCATTTGTATACGGATGGAGGTGAAAATCACAAAGAATATTTACGTTATGAAATTGAAAGGTTTGGTACTGCTGCGTTACCGTATTATGTTATATTGAGTCCTCACGATGAAGTTCTTGCTACATTTCCTGGTTTAACAAGAGATTTAAATGAATTCCTCGATTTTATAGATAAAGGTTTAGCGGGTTAATTAAATAATAATATGAAGTCATTATTCACTTTAATGATATTTTCTATTCTAACCATGTCAATTGGTTGTGGTCAGAAAAAAAATAATGAAGAAATTTCTTCTAAAGAGGAACCAAAGTCAGCGAATAAAGATCAAGTAAGTAAAACTTCTAATACAGAGAATAGAACCAATCAACCGCAAAGACCTCCAGTCTCAATCCCAGCTCCAGAGTTTACTCTTGCTACAACCGATGGAGATCTAGTTTCATTAAGTGATTTAAAAGGAAAGGTAGTATTGTTGAATTTTTGGGGAACATGGTGTGGTCCCTGTAGAATGGAATTGCCTGATTTCGTCAAATTATATGATAAATATAATAAAGATGGTTTAGAGATAGTGGGCATTACAATAAGACGAGGTGAGTCAATCGAAGACGTTGCAAGATTTCAAGAAAAATGGGGGTTGAATTATTTGTTGTTGAATGATATAAACGGTAATGAAGTTTCTGCAGTAACGATGGATTATAGTAGAGCTATTGGGCAAATGATAAGCGGAATCCCGACAACACTTATTATAAATCGTGAAGGTTTTATTGTAAATGGATTTATTGGCCCCCGTAGAGAGCAAGTATTTTATAACGCAATTAAACCATATTTATAATTATTATTAGAAAATTTTCACCAATGACGCTGGCTCTAATTTGCGCCGGATTCCTAATAAATATTCTCGCTTCACGTTTGCATGCTTCCAACTATTGGCAGCAGTATGTTCATTATAATATGGATATTAAGTTAGATGTAAATGAAAAAACTGTGGGTGGGACTTCGATCATTAAGTACACAAATAATTCACCTGATATCCTAAATAATATTTACATGCATTTATATCCTAATGCATTCCAGATAGGATCTGTAAAATACCGTGAGCTAAAACAAAAGTATGGTCGTGTACCTCGCGCTGCAAAATTTATAAAAGGATTTGAAGACTCATTTAGTAAAATAGATGTTCATCGATTTCAAATAGTGTCTAATGCTGCTGTTTTATCAGATACTTTTAAAATTGATGATACTATTTTATCTGCAGAATTAATAAATGGACTTAAGCCCGGAGAATCAATTACAATTGAATTGGATTGGACTCATCATGTTGGAGAACAAGTGGAAAGAGCTGGTAGAGTTAATAATCAATACAATATGGCACAGTGGTATCCCAAATTGGTTGTTTATGATGAAGATGGGTGGCACAATATACCATTCCATGCATCTGGTGAATTTTATGGTGAGTTTGGGACATTTGATGTGAGTATTGATATTCCTGAATATTACGTTTTGGGTGCAACTGGAAATATAACCAGTGGTGATCCAGGATGGGAATCCGTACGAGTAGATACTTCCAAAAACTTTGTAGAATGGCTGGATGATTTTCAAAAGGATAAAACAAAAGCAGATTCTACAGCAAGGAGAAAAGTTTCTTTTCATGCAGAACAAGTGCATGATTTTGCTTGGATTACATCTCCTACTTTTTTGTATGAGTCAGGATCATGGAATGGCATCGATGTACATGTATTATTCAATGAAGAAAATGGAGAAAGTTGGACAAAAGAAGTTGTTGCGCGATCAGAAAGATCACTTGAGTGGTTGAGTAATAAATTTGGTATGTATCCATATCCCCAAGTAACAACTACCGATCGAATAAGGGGCGGTGGAATGGAATATCCAATGTTGGTGATGAATGGAAGTGCTAGTGAAAGTTTAATTCTCCATGAAATAGGTCACATTTGGTTTTATGGAATTTTGGGAAATAATGAAGTAACGGAAGCTTGGCTGGATGAAGGGCTCACTACGTTTCAGACAAGATGGTATATGATGAATCGTTATGGCGAACATGGATTTGACAGAGAGAATACTACATGGTATAAGCCGTTTCAAAAGAAACATTGGCATTTTTCGAACGCACTTGGAAATAGTCAGTGGTCCGTTATTAATTTTCAATTAAGTGGAAAAGATGAACCAATAAGTAAAAAATCATTTTTATTCAAAGGGCAAAACTCCTACAGATATAATGCATATACAAAGCCAGGAGTGATGCTTGACGAATTAAAATATGTTCTTGGTGATTCAATATTTATTTCTGCCATGCAGGAATACTATGATCGGTGGAAATTAAAGCATGCCAATAAAGAAAGATTTATCAATGCAATTGAAGATGTAAGCAATAAGGAATTAGATTGGTTTTTTGATCCTTGGCTTCATGATACTCAAGTATTGGATTATGGAATAAAAGATTGGAAAAAAAATCAGAAATCTGATGGAAGTTGGTTGGTGAATGTTGATTTAGTTAAGTATGGTATTAGAGAAATGCCGCAGTTATTAGAAGTCGGATTTAATGATGATAGCGTTGAAAGGATATGGTGGGAGAATTTTCAATGGCGTAAAGATGATACTTTTACTTTTAATGTAGACAAAGAGCCTATCTCTATAATCTTAGACCCAGATGTTAAAACTACTGATATTGATCGTAGAAATAATCATACCAATGGCCTACCATATAAATTGTTTTTTAGATGGCCAGGAATGAATGTAAATCATCGAAATGCGTTTATTGTGCAATGGTCTCCTTCCGTTAATTATCATGATAAAGATGGTTTTATTCCTGGATTTTGGTTTAGTAGGTCCTATGGCCCATGGCATCGAGCTGATCTTCAATTACATTATGGTCTAGATTCTGAAGAAGTGTATTGGGATTTGCAAACAATGAGGAAGCCAGCCCATAGTGATAAAAATATTAGATATAATTTTCATGCTTTTAAACAAGGAGGTCTATCAGGCCTAAACTGGAGTTTGAATAATTCCTGGAGTAGTTGGAATTCAATGAGTCCAAAATATCAAACATCTTTGGGCTTTTATACTACCAATGCTAATGATACGGATCGAACAAATTTATTTGATATGGGTAGAGTATCTATGCTTTTTGCAAAGTTAAATATTACTAAAAATGGAAATTCCATTTCAATGGAGTTAGCAACGACACCTCAAGATTTCTCTGATTGGAGTTTTAATCGTTTGACTCTTACTGGAAATGTAAATAGATCTATGAAAGACTTTGGGTTTAAAGGTAGGTTTATTTTTGGTGTAATGAATTATGGAGATAATGGTTCTGTCCCCGCACAGGAACTTTATACTATTAATGGGGCAGGGGCTTTTGATACATATATGCGTCCCTATTTACGAGATCAATCAAGTTTTTACGGCAATTCGATCTTACGGCAACATTATCATTTAACAGGTGATGCAAATCTTCGGGGTTTTTATAACACAGACTTAGCTGGAGCAGAATCATTGTTAGGAACTTCTATAGAATTGATAAAAAGTATCCCATTCAAATTAGCAAATATTCAACTGGCATTATTTACAGATATCGCGTATTTCCCTCGATCATTTAATCTTGTTGAAATTAAAGGAAGACGCCTTTCCGATGCAGGTTTTGGATTTCGAACAAGTAAAAATTTGTTTGGGAAGCAATTATACCTCAGATTAGATTTTCCATTGGTTACAAATGATTCAAGTTTATCAAGAGAACAAGAGTTTCAGTGGGTCTTTAGCTTCGAAAGAAGCATTTAATTCACTCATAATTTTTTCGAAGTAATATGTATACAATGATGTCTATACGTATTTATTTAATTTCATTAATCCTATTTATATCATGTATTGATTTGAGTGATGATGATAATCAAAGAAACAATACATTGCCTATTCAAACATCATTTAAAGTGGAGGATTTTTCTTCTGCTGAAGAGTGTGCTGGTTGTCACCCTCAACATTATGCTGAATGGTCAAGTTCAATGCATGCTTACAGTATGGTAGATCCAGTTTGGTTAAAACAGCAAAATATGCAACAAGCACATAACTCTGTAAATGGAATTGAAATTGGAGATTTTTGTGTGCAATGTCATAGTCCAGTTGCTGGGTTAACAAATCTTATTGAGAATCATATAGATTTAACAAATGATGTTATCAATTCTCTCCCAGCTCAAGTAAAAGAAGGTGTTACTTGTGATGCTTGCCATTTAACTACCCACTTACCATCTCCTACAAATATTTCAATTGATAACCATAATTATGAAACAACTGAGTTCAAATTATACTCAAGTGATACCCGCTATGGTATTTTAGATAATCCTATAGAAAATGATTTTCACAAGTCTGTGTATAGCAGTGATTACGATAAATCAGAATTTTGTCAAAATTGTCATAACCTTACTGTAGATAATCGTGATGCTGAAACAACTCAGTTTGAATGGGAGGGAAGCGCCTTTCAGGCAATGGGCGTTGAATGTCAAACTTGTCATATGCCACTTTATTCTGGGAAAGCAGCTATTACTGGCCCAGATAGAGATAATTTACATAGACATTTTTTTCCAGGAATTGATGAGGCTTTAATAGATTTTCCTAGAAAAGTAGAACATAGGGTTGCTTTGGAAGATCTATTATTAACAGCTGCGGAAATCAATCTATTTGAAACTCCACCTGATACAATTAAATCAGATACCGTTTGGAATGCTAGATTAATTATATCAAATAATACAGGTCATAATTTCCCATCGGGCACTTCCTTTCCAAGGCAGTTATGGATTGAAGTGTTTGCTATTGTAGATGATGATACATTACTGGCTTCTGGTTTCTTAGATGCAAGAGGGGATATTTATGATTTTTATATTGATCCGGATAGGAATATTGATCCTCAATTAAATATTTTTAATACAATTTTGTATAATACTGAGGGTGATTCGGGCCTTTTAAAAGTCTCTGTTGAGAATATGGTTGAAATGGTAAATAATACTTTACCAGTAAGTGATTCTCGAATAGTAGATTATTCGATTCAAATTCCGTCAGGAATGAATGGTCAATTAGAATTAACTGCGAGGCTACGTTTTCGTTCCTTCCCTCCATTTTATTTGAGACATCTAGGATTGGAGAGTTTAATAGAAAATGTTAATATTTTTGATATTGATGCTATATCTGAGACTGTATATGTATCATCGAACTAGGCATCTATTAAAAATTTTAGTTACTATTTTTTTTGTAATAACTGTTTTAAATGGAAGTGATTATAGTCGTTTAATTAACCCTCCAATGACCATTCAAATTAATGGAGAGTCTATGCAATTAACAGGTGGGCTAAATCGTCCTGAGCCACAATTTATAGATTGGAACAATGATGGTCTTTTGGATTGTTTTATTAATGATCGAGATGGAAGATTGCAGTATTGGAAAGGGTTGGCTGATTGGCAGTTTGGAGATAGACCTATTTTTACAATGATAACTAAATTCTTTCAAAATATAGAAGTTGGTAATTGGTTTAATTTTAATGATTTCGATGATGATGGAGATTATGATTTATTGTGTAATACTCCAGGAACTGATAAGGTCAGTTATTATACAAATGTGAACGGTTTACTTGAATTGGTAAATACAGAATTACAAACACCTTCTGGGTTTCCAGTGTATGGAGGGCAAATTGTAATTCCTGCAATTGCAGATATAAATGATGATGGTATATTGGATTATTTTGTTGGAGATGTATCTGGAAGATTAGCTTATTATGCAGGTGAAGGTATCTCGGCAGATGGTCCAGATTTTGAATTTGTAACAGATTTTTTCCAAAATATTCAAATAGTATGGATCCCAGGACGGCATGGAGCCAACAGTATTATTTTTTATGATCTAGATAGTGATTCTGATTTGGATCTAGTTTGGGGAGACTTTTATCAGCCTGGTTTGTTTTATCTTGAAAACTATGGTGATAGTAACGATCCAATGTTTGTCGATTCGTTAATGGTTGCCGATTTTCCAGGAGAGGGAATAGTAGAAACTGCAGGGTTTAATATCCCAAGATTAATTGACTTTGAGCCGGATGGCAACGTTGATCTAATTATTGGAGTGCTTTCAGGTGCATATGGGAGTGATTATATCGATAATCTGGCATATTATAAAAATAATGGTACCAGCGAACAATATGACTTTCAATTGGTAACGATGAACTTATTACCTGGGTTGGATTTAATAAGCGGTACTGTTCCAGTGCTTGAAGACATTGATGGAGACGATGACGATGATTTAATTATTGGTACTGAATTTAATGCTGATAATATGGGCTGGGCTGGGCAATTATACTATTTTGAAAATATCACAAATAATTCAGCGCCAGAATACGTATTAGTTGATTCATCATTTATAGATGATTTTACTACAACAAATCTTGCACCATCATTTTATGATACGGATAATGATGGAGATTTAGATGCAATTATCGGTGAATTTAATGGATATCTTTTACATTATAATCAGACGGACACTGGTTGGGAATATATTGGACATTATCTTGATTTAGATCTCAATGGAAAAACAATGCCTGCCTGGGGAGATATTGACCAAGATAATGATGATGACTTAGTTATTGGAACCAAAGATGGAATGGTTTCAGTATATATAAATAATGGTGATATCAGCAATCTAGAATTTGTTTCTCAAATCGATATTGGAGATGATGCTGCTCCAACAATTCTTTCCAATGGTGCCATTATTGCGGGTAATGAGGTAGGTGATTTAAAATTATTGTACTATGACTCAGGCAATTTAATTGAAAGTAATATGCCAGAATATCCTTATTGTGGGCAAAATTTAACCCCACACCCATTTTCCATAAGTGAATCGCAAGAATTTGAAAATTTATTGGTAGGTTCAAAAGCGGGAGGGGTTCAATATTTATCTTATAATACACTAGGGATAAAAAAAGAAAATGATGTCGTCCCCATAGATTTTGAGATTTATGCTTTATATCCAAATCCAAACAATGGACATTGTAAAATTGATCTTAACATTGACAAAGTCGGAACATATGAAATAACCGTGTTTGATATACATGGTAGGATAATTAATAGAGTATTTAATGGATCGTTAAATAAAGGGAAGTATACGTTTGCTTTGCAGGAGATTATATCATCCGGCGTTTATTTTATACGATTACAAAAAGATGATTTATTTGTAATTAAGAAGTTTGTTCGATTGAAGTAAGCGTGATCTAAAACACAATCAATCTAAAAATAAGCAATTATCGTTGATTATCTTGAGTGATACGTTAAATTCGGAGGCATAATTTCTCAGCTAGTCTTTAAGAAACTGTAATTAAAAAAAATTATTTCATTTGGAGGATTAAATGTTGTTCGGAAAACTGACTAGACCGCTTATTTTACTATTGGTACTGATCACAGTATTGATTGGTCAAGTTTCTCGAGATGAGACTATTCAAATAACATATCCGACTACTGGAACAGTAATAGACACCAATTTTGTTGATGCTACATTTTCCGTAGCTGATTATTTTGATCTTGGAATACCAGGATGTGCGAGTTGCGATGGTTTTATAAAAGTTTCTCTAAATGGCAGTACTGTTGATTCAATCTATAGCTCTGATGCGCTAGTACCGCTTACAGGATTATCTGAAGGTGCTCATACATTAATCTTAGAAGCGGTTGATCCTTCTGGCAATAGCTATTCACCAGCTGCAACAGATACATCATATTTTAATGTAAATATGATATCCGTTGATGATCTTTGCCCGGTCTGGAATTTTTCTGTGTTTGCAGGTGATGCTCGTAATTATCTTAGTTGGAGCTATCCCAGTAATGAACCACCAGCAGAATGGTATTTTGCGCATGACGGAACCTTTGAAAATGCATATGGTTCTTTTGGTGGTGGATCAGGTACAGCTCAACTATTCATGCCGACAGGATACCCAGCTACTATTCAATCAGTGCGTTTTCATGTAGATGCTGGAGGAAGTTTTACACAAGATGTTGAAGTCAATGTTTTCGCTGATGATGGAACCACCTTGTTGGCTGGCCCGTATATTGTTGGTGGTGATTCAGGATGGGTTGAAGTAGATGTTGATGATGCGGTTATTGAATCTGGTGGATTTTTAGTAAGCACCTATAATGTTGCAACTGGTGGACCATATATATCTGTTGATTCCGATAATTCAAGTTCTAGTTTATTTTTTGGCAGTGCGACAGATGGATGGAATGAAATGGGAAGTAGCTATGGTATTTTTGCTGAAGGAAGCCACGAAGCATTCATTTCTGCCCCTGGAGCAAGAGCTACATGGGTCAATAATACATATAATAATATGGGTGATAATTTACCTTTACCTGGAGCATCCATTATAAACGCAGATGGGATTACCGTTGATCCAATTGCAACTTCCAATTCGGGAAATAATAGCTTAACAAATATTGAGTATCCACCGGCGATTGAAATGGTTGCTCGTTATGCAGAAAATTATAATACCACCATTTATACTCGACATCCAAATGACATACCAAATAATGATAGTTCAAGAGAATTGATT
>JAPYRG010000028.1 GCA_029936965.1 Fidelibacterota bacterium | reverse complement strand
AATCTTCACTGGCTTGATGTTTGGGCAAGAAACATCTGTACATGGTGACCCAAGCGAACTTTCTCAACCTGGGGGTTATATTGGTATATCTTACGAATTTGATACAAAAAAGAAAATAAAAGGATACCAGATAAGCATTGGTTTTGCAGTACCGTCTATTGGTAATCCTGGCCAAGGCCCATATTTATTCCCTGGAGTTGCATTCGGCAAAAGACATTCATCAAAAGAAGATAAATCTTATACTTATAGTGATTTGCAAATTGCTTATTTTGGTTATGGTGGCTTTTGGGGTGGTGCTGGATATGGTATTGCCTTTATGGATGGGAAAAAACTAAAGAGAAGTAAATATTTTGGAGGGTACCTTTTGGCAGGTTATACTAAGGAAGAGATTAAAATCCATGAATCAGGCTCGCAGAACAATACATTTGCAGGGTATCATTTAGGATTAGCGCTTCCAATAATCGGTTACCATTTTCACCCATAAAAATAATTTCACTATATTAATGCACACCTGTATCAAAAGCTCACATTAGCGGGGTTTTTGTTTATGGACATTTAGGACTGGTGATGTGTAATATTGCTATTATGAAGCTCTTTCTACTATTATCTATCATATCAATTTTATCTGCACAACAAAGAAATATAGATGTTCTGCAATTTGATGCAGAAACAGTGCATGCCCAACCTCTCTCATCAGTTGAACATTCACAGTGGACACTTTCACGTGCGTCTGATTGGTCAAGCCAGTTTCCCTGGATCGTTGGATTTAATTACGTGCCCCGCACCGCGATTAACCAGCTTGAAATGTGGCAAGAAGAGACCTTCGATACAGTCGTCATTAACCAAGAACTGATCTGGGCATCCGAGATTGGGTTCAACATGGTGCGCGTTTTTTTACACCATCTTCCCTGGCAGCAGGATTCCGAGGCATTTTCTCAACGGATAGATCAATTCCTGACCATCGCTGACAGGCATGGCATTGATGTTATGTTTGTCCTGTTTGATGATGTTTGGAACCCTATTTCACAATCAGGCAAACAGCCCGACCCGAAACCGGCAATTCACAACTCAGGTTGGGTTCAGTCTCCGGGCGCGGCTATCCTTGGGAATATTGATCGTCACGACGAAATGGAACCCTATGTTAGAGGAATTCTATCTCGATACGGGCGTGACGCTCGCGTTGCTATCTGGGATTTATACAACGAGCCTGGAAACCTCAACGCGATTGCATACGGTAATACTGAACTGGATGACAAACCAAAATATTCCCTAAGATTACTCAAAAAAGTCTTCGCTTGGGCGCGCGATGAAAACCCGATACAACCTCTAACATCCGGTGTATGGAGATTGAAAAACGGACGCTGGATGGGATCGGACAAACACGACGATGGCTCATTATTATTCGACTTTATGCTGCAAAATTCTGACATCGTGACGTTTCACTCTTATGAAAACAGGGCTAGCACCTACAAGGCAGTTCAGGCTCTAGAACTTCTAAGCAGACCCTTAATCTGTACTGAGTATGTGGCACGAGGACACGATAGTACCTTCGAGAGCATCTTGCCCCTATTCGCCGAAAAGGACATTGGCGCTATTCACTGGGGCTTTGTATCAGGTAAAACACAAACTATTTATCCTTGGCGTTCTTGGGTGTGGATTATACGTTTTTGGGACGCCTTTTTCTTTGATAATCCTAACCCTTGGCATCATGACCTGCTGTACGAAAATGGCAGTGCCTACAACCATTCAGAGGTGGAGTTTATCCGCACACAGATAAATTCAAAAACCAGAGAAAATAAGACGGAATAATTTTGGCTAATTCTCTAGTTTGTAATGGAGCCCTCCTGTTTACTTACGAAAGGGGATTAACATCGACTCGTTTTACAACTATCAATCTCGCACAAAGTGCTCAAGGATACTCCATTTCCTTGAAGGAAAGCGGGTTTTTTTGTTTCTAGATATTTTGGACTGGCTGTGCTGAATGATGCTTAATCCCACCTCCGCAGCTCATCTTCCTTAGCTTTTATGATACTCGCAGTAGTTTTTATATTCTAACATCTGAGTAATAAAAGTTTATTCAGATATAAAATATATGCTATATTCACGCTTTATTTAGAGAAAAGATATATTATATAGGCATTTTTAAGTGCTTTAATATTTATTTTATAGCCTGTCATTATTTTGAAGGTTGTTTTCTTTAAGTAGAGGATAAATAATAAAGTTAAATAAAATAAGTTAAGGAATAACAATGAGTGAAGCAAAAAAAGGAACAGTTAAGTGGTTCAATGCCTCTAAAGGCTATGGATTTATCACCCCAAGTGATGGTGAAAAAGACTTATTTGTTCATATGAGTGAGATACAAATGGATGGGTTTAAAACCTTAAATGAGGGACAAGCTGTTGATTACAGTGAAGGGACAAGCGACAAAGGTCCTTGTGCAACAAATGTGATCCCCCAATAATCTCATTACTACGGACACAGGAGAGAGGATTTAGTTTTATATACCTCTCCTGAGAAAATCTCTACAGCTCTCTAATTATTAGGGGGCTGTTTTGTTTCTAGACTTTTAGTCCAAAGTTTTGGTGTAACTGCAATCACACTTGGGTTGGTCTCTTGGCGGACCGCCTGTCTATATAAATCTTGTTGTTGGTATACTTTTGGCAGCGCTGTTTTTTATACATAGCACCAAATCAGATTCAAACGACAAAGAAGAATAAAACTTTCTTACGAAACACATTCGCGGGTTTTTGTTTATAAAAGTTTAGGCAGTCTCATAACCAGCTGAATGAGTAGCATTATGACATTGCACTTTTTTCTTTCATGATTATTAAACATATGGAATAGAAAATAATCGGAGCAACAACCCATATAGCTTGTGGTACCAAAGTATAACCTGGCGATAAGAAAGCTGAACCTGGTAATAGTGGAATAATAATTGGATTCCAAGGGAGAGGTTCATATATCCAAACCCGTCCATTAAATAGATATTCTACTAGCAGTTCCTGACATATCCCCCATAATAACATGATAAATAATTCATTTTTATTGAATGATTTGAACAAAGGACCTTTTAGATATTTTTCACAAAAATATATTCCTACCATAAATATCCCCCCATCCCAAATAGAATGGCTCAATTTTCTCGGCCAAGCACTAAGCCCATAGGGCCACACTTTTACTGAGTGTAAAAATTCATCGCCTAAAAATAAAAAAGTAAATTCCCATGTGGCGCCAATTAAACAACCAATCCAGAATAATGTGTAATATTCTGAAGATATCCAACTATTTTTACTAGCGAGAACAAATCCAATTAACAAAGCAATTGCAACTGTAAAGTCACCAATAAGAAAAATATAGTCTAAGCCGTTCAAATTAAATATCTCTTTTAATATTTAGTTAAATCTAATAATTCTGTATTAGTATTAAAATTAATGGTTTATTCTTTATTGTTAACCTCCATATCTTATCTTTTCATCAATCCCCGCCAAGTAGCCGGGTTCTTTCTAGACATTAAAGATATAATGTGTATATATTAGTATAAATCATTAAGGAGGTTACATGAGCCTTAAACTTGTTTTTCGAATCTTTGCTGGTGTGGGAGCATTATTTGTTGTAGGTGGAACATTAGCACCAGAAGCTATGATGGATGGTTACGGCTTTACCATGGATGAAGGTATGATAACGATGCTTAACTTTATGATTGGGATGCAATTGATTATTATTCTTGTTACCTGGCAGTTGCCTGATTGGCTTGGCGATAATCTTTCAAAGGCAGGTCTTACATATGTTGTTATTTCATTAATTCCGGCAGTACAAGGTTTATACCTTATGTTTACGGGTGGGGTGCCTGCCTCAACACAAGGATATATAGAAACAGTTGTTTGGTGTGTATTTGCGACTTTGTTTTTTGTTTATAGCAAACAAGACAATAATGTAATTACTTCAGAAGAAGAAATAGAAACAAAATAATAATATAAAATAAACAATCATTAAACCCCACCAAGTGTGGGGTATTTGTTTCTAGATATTTATGTTAAATAAAATAAATAAAGATTATTTACGATGGATTTTACGGGCTTGGCGATATCGTCTTATTATTGAGAAACAGGAAATTAATTTTATGCTGAAACACCTAAAACCTGGGCAAACTGCTATAGATATTGGTGCACACAAAGGAGCATATACGTACTGGATGTCAACGTATACTGGTAAAGATGGAAAAGTATTTGCTTTTGAACCCCAACCAAGACTGTATAATCAACTAAATAAGATACTAGAGCATTCTAAGATCAATAATGTACATGTAGAATTATTAGCATTATCATCTATTAAAGGGAAAAATACTTTATTAATGCCAGGTAAAAAGACATCCCCATCAGCATCAATAAATAATAAAAGTCTGGATGATGGACGTAGTACAAAAATTACAGTTGAAACAACAACACTTGATGAATACTTCTGCGGAACCAATAAAATACCAGTTCATTTTATTAAGTGCGATGTAGAAGGGCATGAGTTAGAAGTTCTAATGAGCGGCCAAAAACTATTAAAAAAGTTCCAACCCATAATTGTCTTGGAATCTGAAGCACGTCACTGTGGTGCTAAAAATGTCTTAGCGGTTTTTGATTTACTAAAGAAGAATAGCTATAATGGATTCTTTTTCAATGGTGAATCGATGTCAAGTTTGGATAATTATGATATTTATGAGTATCAATTGAGTCCAAATAAAAAGATGTATGCGAACAACTTCTTCTTTCTACCCAAACAATAATAAATTTGGATTATAATAATAATATGTAGATTTTCAGATGAAAGATAAAATTATTTTAAAAGATAATAGTGGAATTGATGTAGAGGTTGATGTGAATAATTTTATTACGCATATCCAACAATATCATGATTCTGGTGTGAGTGTACATGAAGAGAGAGGACATTACTTTACAGTTGATAATAAATTTCGAAAAATGTTAAATAAAAAAATTAATGATTACCTTCATGAATAGAGTTTTTTGTTACTAGGCATTTAGAATTTTTAAGATGTAATATTTCCATAATGAAAACGAATCATATATTACTTTCTATTTTATTAACCATCTTTTTCTCCTGTTCAGATAATGCATCGGAAGAGGTAGTTACATTTGAAAGAGATCTTGGTAATGGAAAATTGGCTGTAAAACAGACAAGTGATGGAGGGTATATCGTTGCGGGAGGTACTTCCGATGCTTGGTTATTAAAAATGGATAAATATGGAAATACAGAGTGGGAGAATACATATAGCCTCGGAGCTTTTGGTAATGGTAGAGCAGTAATTCAAACACAGGATGGCGGATATTTATATGCTGGTTGGGAAGGGATCGTGAAAGCTGATGCTAATGGAGTGGAGGAATGGAAAAATACAAGCCATCAAAATGGAGCATACCCATACTATGAAGATGTAATGCAGCATAGCAATGGATTTTATTATGCAGTAGGTGGGCCAGGAGCAGGGCAAGCGCAGTTAGTAAAATTCAGTGAAACGGGAAGTGTTCTTACCCGTAAATGGTATGGTGGACAATGTGAAGATGATATTTTTAGGTCTATTATTGAAACCCCAGATGAAATGCTATTGATCGTTGGGGGAAAGTCTCATGGCAATCAGAGTTTTCCTTGTTCTTTCAACTTTATGTATTATAAAGATGTTTGGATTGTAAAGACTAGAAAAAATGGTGGTGTAGAGTGGGAAAAAACTCATGGTGGCCCCTATATGGAAATGGCGAATGATATAGCGCCAATCAAATCAGGTGGATATATGTTAATTGGAAATAAATGTGCTCATCTTTACGATATAGGCACTTGCGGTCAAAAAGCCAAAGTACTTATTATGCAGATAGATGAAGAAGGAAACAATATAAACGAAGAGGTTGTTTCGGGGTTAAAATGGATGGAACGCATACCATATTATTCAATTGCCACTACTAATGACGGTTATGCATGGACCGCAGAACATAGGAATAATGGTACATGGATTTACCAAAACACTCCAAATGCAGATCCATCATATATATTCACTGATGGATTTGGTGGATTTGAAATCAATCATACGACAGATGGAGGCTTTATTATAGGTACTATGGGTGGAATTGTGATAAAAACCGACTCTGAATTATTATATTAATACATATATTTTCTCTACAGTATTATATATATTTTCATAAATCAATAAGGAGGTTTCGTGAATATTAAACTATTACTTAGAATTTATGCAGGGTTAATGGCTGTATTTACATTGGGTGGCCTATTTTCTGCAGAATCAATGATGGAAAGCTTTGGTATGGTATACACTACAGAAGCGGGTATAATGTTGCAATTTGCATTACTTGGTCAAGTAATCTTTATTGTATTGACCTTGCAAATAATAAACTGGCTTGGTGATGATCTTCATAAAGTCGGTACAACCTATGCAGGTTTATCTGTATTGCCTGTATTAGTTAATTCTTATCAAGTCTTTACAGAATTGATACCAATGACAAGTGCTTTTTATGTAGAACAAGCAATTTGGATTGCTTTTGCAGCTTTATTTTTTGTTTATAGTAAGGAAAATACAGTTTCAACTGATGCAAATAATGAAGATTAAATTTATTTCTTAAACAAATATAAAACCCCGCAATATAGCGGGGTTTTTTGTTTTATATATTTAGATTTTATAAAGCATAATATGAATATATAGTAATATATGGATACTACTACATCATCATCTAAAGAGAATCTAATTAATGCTATTGTTATTGGGGGTACAGGCGCAACTGGGAAAAGACTGATACATCAATTGCTCAATAATGATAATTGTAGAAAAGTTACTTCAATAGGTAGAAAACCGGTTAATGATGGCAATAAACATGATAAGTTAGTCGATGTTATTGTTGATTCATTATTTGGCTTAACCTCCACCAAAGAACATTGGAACGATCATGATGTGTTTTTTAATTGTTTGGGGACAACAAGAAAACGAGCTGGTAGCGCACAAGCATTTGTAGATATTGAATCCGGTATTTCAAAAGAAGCTTCTAAAATGGCATCTCAAGCGAACATACCTCATGCATCATTAATATCTGCAAAAGGAGCGAATCATGAAATATGGGCAACTAACTGGATTCATCCTTTGTTATATATGAAAACTATGGGGCAAAAAGAACAAACTATAATTTCTGACTATTCATTCAATACAGTTTCAATATTTAAGCCTGGAATGTTAATACGTTTCCCAGAAAAGAAAACTTTCTTTGAAAGAATAGTTGAATCGAATGGCTCTGGGCTTAATGTGGATATATTAGCATCCGCAATGATAAGAGATGCTGAAAATGTAAAATCTTCATCTATTAACGGATCTCAGAGATTTTTTATTGGAAATGAATCTATAAAGGATCTTACTAAGAATTAATATTATGAGTGAAGCGCAATTAATTGGATCGGCTATCGCTGGTATTGGATTACTGCTATATCTTATCATTAAAATTAAACTACATGCGTTTGTTGCGCTGCTTATTGGTAGCATAGTTATAGGCGTCGGGGCAGGAATGCCATTTGATGGAGTATTAGATTCCATAACAAAAGGAATTGGCAATACTTTAGCAACTATTGCTGTAGTAGTTGGTCTTGGAGCAATGTTTGGAAGGATGTTAGAAGTTTCTGGCGGAGCAAAAGTGCTTGCTGATTCATTGATTTATCGTTTTGGAGAAAAAAATGCTCAATGGTCACTAATGGGTATTGGGTTTATTATTGCAATTCCAGTTTTCTTTGATGTAGCATTTATTATTCTCATCTCACTTATTTATGGATTAACAAATAGTACAAAAAAACCTATAATCAGCTATGCTCTACCATTATTAGCAGGTTTAGCTGTAACACACGCGTTTATACCGCCTACTCCAGGTCCTATTGCTGTAGCAGGTATATTAGGTGCAGATTTAGGGTGGGTCATGTTATTTGGAATAATAATTGGACTTCCATCTGCTATAATTGCTGGCCCTATATATGCAAAATATATTTCCCATAGAGTTCCTGGTAATGTTCCATCCTATATGCATATTTCTACACAAGAGGATAATAAGCATCATAACAGAAAACTCCCAAAGACATCGCATATTATAATACTAATCGTAATACCTCTGGCTTTGATAATTGCAAATACCATAGCTGGAATTGTAATAGAAGATGATAATAGTGTAAAAAGAATTCTATTATTTATTGGAAATCCAATGGTAGCCCTTCTTATAACAACAATACTATGCTTTTGGATACTCGGTGTAAAATCTGGATATAAAACTCAAGAAATTCAAGATATTGCAACCAAAGCATTAGAGCCAGCAGGAATAATTATTCTTGTAACATGCGCTGGTGGTGTCCTAAAACAGATTTTAATTGATTCTGGTTTAGGAAATATATTTGCTAAATATCTTATTTCAAGCAATTTACCACCATTATTACTTGCATTTACAACGGCAATGATTATTAGAATTGCGCAAGGTTCTGCTACCGTTGCTATGCTAACATCCAGCGGTTTAATCGCTTCAATTCTAGGTGATCTTAACTATTCAGAACAGATGTTAGCTTTATTAGTAATATCAATAGCAGCAGGAGCAACATGTTTCTCTCATGTTAATGATTCAGGTTTTTGGTTGGTGAATCGATATCTAGGACTTAGTGTTCCAGATACTTTAAGAACATGGAGCGTAACAACTGGTTTAATCGGTGTGGTTTCTATATTGTTAATTCTTATTATAAGCAATTTTATATGATTGAATCATGGTTATAGTAATTATGGGTGTTAGTGGCAGTGGTAAAACTACAATAGGCAAACTTTTAGAAAAGAAAATGAGATATGTATTTGTTGATGCAGATGATTATCATTCAGATAAAAATAAACTTAAGATGATAAACAACGTTGCTCTCAATCAAGAGGATAGAGAACCTTGGTTGAAATCTCTACGAATATTATTAGATAAATATATAGAAAATAAAGAAGGGTTGATTCTTGCTTGCTCCGCTCTCAGTAAAGATAGTCGCTCTGTTTTAGGGACAAATAGAACAGAAATTCATTTAGTATATCTAAAAGGATCAAAGAGCTTGATTAAAAAGCGTATGGTAAATCGTAACCATTTCATGCCTTCAAGTTTGTTAGACAGCCAGTTTTTAGAGCTTTCTGAACCAACTAATGCGCTGGTAATTGATATAAATCAAAAACCAAGTCAATTAGCAACACAAATCCATAATCATATTCAATTATAACTTACCTTCTACGTATTATTGGAAAATTATAAATCAATTATTACTAACAATGATTATTCGTTTTAATATCTTTAGGGTAATAATGAGGATGATGAAGTTTCTTAATCAATAGAATCTCACCTAATATATTACATTAACTTTATTTGCTTATATTCATTTATTTAAGTGTTTACAATTAATTATTAATAATAAAATAGGGGGATATTTTATGATATTTCTTAGGAATATATTAGTCTTGTCAGCGATTATACTTTCATCTTGTATGAATCCTGATTCTAGTCTACCAAAATCAGCTGGAAAGTGGGTTGGAGAAGGCGATTATAATGGAAAAACATTTCAGTTAGGTTCTGATAAGGATATGGAATTAGTTATGAAACTTGTAAAAGCATATAATTCTCTAGATGTAGATGCATATAATGCCCTAAATACTGATGAATTAAATGAAAATATGAACATCACACCATGGTTTGAAGAAATGGATTCCTTATCATGGGTTCCTTTTGCGGTAGTTCCTATGCATTTGGAGACAGGTGAACATCGCGTTGTTCATGTATGGTCTAATGAATTTAGAAGATGGAAAAATGGGTCTACACAAAAAGTGGCGTTAATGGAAGTGTTTGGAATTAAAGATGATAAAATTGATTGGTTTCGTCAATGGAATAGAGATAATTCGGAAAACGAGTTCGGTTTAAGAAGTGGTGGAAAATACTTTGGAAGAGGAGAATCAGAATATAAGGGAAGATCTCTCGTATTTTCTAATAGAGGGGAAGTCGAAATCTTAGAGAAATTATTTAAAGATTATAATAACATGGATGGTGATTCGATGAAGTTAGCATTTGCTGATACGGTAGTATTTCGCGCTGCTGATGGATCAAAAAATAATTTAGTTGCGGAAAATTGGGTAAGACTATTCGATTCAACAGATTCTGTATCATGGACACCTATCTCTATGGTTCCTTTGAAGATTGAAAACACAGATCCAACATCAGGTGCGCTTGTTTTATCAAATGAAGTTCGTCATTATAAAGATGGAACAGTTTTCAATAAAGACCTTGTAGAACTTTTCTATTTTAATTTGGATAGAAAAATTAGTGGAATTAACCAATGGAGTCGAGATACAGAAGTTGATAAAAGCGAGTTTACATTAGATGGACCGGAAGTCGACTTGATAAAAAAGACAGTAAAACATTTTGCCAAAGGGGAGCTCAATGAATACCGTTCTTGTTTTACAGAAGATGCAACTTTTACTCATAATCAATGGGGAAATGGTAATGCTCAATCCATTGATGAATTAGTAAAAATACATCAGACCGCCAAAGATCAGCGAGTGGGTGATATTAAGATATTAAATGAAATTTATGAGGCAGTTACTGTTGTTAATGGAACTAAATACGCTCATGCATGGGTTGAGTTTTCATCTGTGGATACAAGCGGTCAAGATTTTGTTAATACCGTATTTGTATCTTGGGGTTTTGAGAATGATAAGTTAGCTTGGGAATGGGCAATATATAATACTTCTGACTCTCCAGAACCGTATAAAGAATAAGTAGTTTTGTATAATACAAAAAACTCCGCATATTAGCTGGGTTTTTTGTTTCTAGGCATTTTGCAATACTGCTGTGTAATATTGTTATCGATGAAACGATTCTTCTTTCTTACTTGTTTATTCTATTTTATGTCCTGCGCAGTTTTTATACCGGGATATTCTGATTATTCATCTGCAAAAAAGTACTATAAAAAAGGACAATTTGATTTGGCAGCGCAACATTTATCTAAATCTTTAACCTTAAAGCCAAATAATAAGAAAGCTATTCGTTTATTTGAGCTATCATACAACAGTGCTGTTAGTGAGCATCAACGAAAAATTAATAGATTATTATTAATAGAAAACAAATCAAAATGGCCTCGCCTAGTTACAGAATATAGTTCACTCATCAAGTTGGGAGATCATGTAAAAAGATTAAAGTCAATGTTGAAGAATACGGTTAATTACGACCTTGAATTAATAGTTGATGATTTCTCTGATAAACTGTCTGATGCCAAGCCACGGGCTGCAGACTATCACTATAACTTGGGATTAAAATTTCAAGATGAAGCGGATAAAGAAAATCAAAAGAAAGCAGCAATCAATTTTAGATTATCTCAAAATTTTATACCTGGATATTTGGATAGTAAAGAGCTCTACGAAAAGGCAAAGCGCAATGCTACATATACTTTATTAATCAGGGAATTTGATGGAAATAGAAAATATTCCTCATACATACGAGATCAAATAATGCTGAATCAATCTAATAAATCGAAAGAATTTTTGAGGATTATTAATCGGGATGAACTAGAAACAATAATTACTGAACTTGCACTAGTTCAAAGTGGTATCACGGAAAATAATTATTTGGAAATAGGCGAGCTCTCCGGCGCAGATCATATTTTGAGCGCTACAATGATCTCAAGCTATCAACCTGCTGAAACAATAACCGATACAGATATTAAACAAAAAAAAGAGGTAGTAATAAAAAAAGAGGCATATGTTGATTCAACTGGGGAAACAAAATATAAAGAAATTAAAGGAATGGTTCGAGCAACGGTTGATCATTATGAGAAGAAATCAGGTGCCGCTATTACGTTGTCATATAAAATAATTAATATAAATGATAGAAAAGTGATTTATAATGGAGAAGTGAATGGTAGGAAGGATTACTTCCATGAATGGGCAACGTATGAAGGAGATAAGCGTGCCTTAAGTAGTAAATTTAAATATCTTGTCAAATTAAAGGATGAATTTGCACCTTCAAAGGATGATTTGATCATGGTTATTGCAAAAGACGTATCAATCAAATTTGCACATAAAATTTCCAATCATTACGCAAATTGATATGAATAATATATTTGATAAAGGTATAAAATTAGTTGAGCCAGGTCATAAGTATGTTCTGTCCGATAATCCAGATATTAAGTTTCGAAGCGTAACAGAAATAATTGGTGAATTTTTTGAACCATTTGATCAAATTGCTGTTGCAGAAAAGCTAGTTGCATTTCATCCAAAATATCGCATGATGAGTGTTGAAGATTTAATATCGATGTGGGATGAGAAAAGAGATTTTGGAACAAAGATTCATAATGAGATAGAAACATGTTTAAATGATAGTGACTATCCAGATAAAATAGATTTTTACCAATATGATGTAAAAACACGATATGCTTTGGATTGGTTAAGGAAGCATGATTTAAAATATGATATGGATATCTATCCAGAAGTTAAAGTATTCAGTTCTGAGGTTAATATTGCAGGGAGCATTGATGTACTTTTATATAATAAAAACACAGAATCATATGCAATAATTGACTGGAAAACTTCAAGAAAGATTGATACAAAAGGATTTAAGAATAAGAAGGGCGCACATCCAATTACGAAAGAACTACAAGACTGTAAATTTGTCCATTATTCATTTCAATTATCTTTTTATCGTTATTTACTAGAAGAGTATTATGGATTAAAGATTTCCAATCAAATTATCGCTCATATTACCGATAAAGGTTGCGTTGGGTTTCAGGGAAACTATTATCAACAGGAGGTGGTTGATATGATAGAGCATCATTTAGATAGTTTAAATGGAGTCTGAATAATCTAACTATCGAAATGACGTGTTCCATATCACGTTAAAATAATTTTATTTCAATTATAAATTATTCATATTTATATTTAGTCAAATAAGATCAATCATTATACCACTGGGAGGGGTTAAAAATGAGGAATTACACCTTATTATTCAGTTTTATTCTCTTATTTGTCGTATCTGATTTAGATGCGCAGAGAAGTAGACGTAGTAGCAAGAGAACAGATAAATCCACTGAGATAAAGAAGTCAACCGAAAAAGATTCGGATGAACTTCATAAATCATATGGGTTCGAGTCTAGGGAGGAAATGATCGCGTTTCTTCTTGATAAAGATTTGAATCGCTCAGATCGTAAATTTGTTGATAAAGTAGCTCAAAGATATGCAAAAGGTAAGAAGTTAACCAACGGTCAGAATAGGCGATTAAAAAAATTACTTGAAAAGTATAACGCTGGCGAAGAAGAAGCATTAAGCTCCGGAAGAAGATCCGGAAGAATGAGTGGTGCCAGTACAGGAAGAGCCACTTC
>JAPYRG010000050.1 GCA_029936965.1 Fidelibacterota bacterium | reverse complement strand
TCTGATGCAGTAGTGACCAAGAAGTTAGTATTGCTTCGATAAAAAGAGTTTAATGCAGAATAGACAGGGGTCAGGACAAACTTTATTCCGTATTGTAATAAAGCTGAAAAATTTTCTCTATACCCCCTTTATCTGTGTAGTTTCCTCAAGAAAACTTGGCATACTTACTCAATGAAGTTATTAATTCAGGATGTTATTTACTCTTAACTATTCTGTTCATTAACCTAATAAATAATATTATTCAATATTATAATTCATTTAAAGTCTTAAATTAATAATAACAATTTTATAGTTCAAGATCTAATCTTTAGTATAACACATTAATCAAAATAGAAAGAGTCAATAAAGAGGATTAAGAAATGATTAATAATAGATATCATATGAAAAGTGAATATTTAATAATTCTAGTAATATCAATTATTTGGAGTAAGATGCCTGATAAATTGCTGGCACCAATCCATCCAGTTACCGATAACTACCATGGAGTTGAAATAATTGATCCCTACCGGTATATGGAAAATTTAGATTTACCTGAAGTACAGGATTGGATAAAATTACAAGCGGAATATTCCTCTTCTGAATTAAATAAACTTAAACATAAAGAAGCTTTTTTGACACGTCTGCTGGAGCTTGATATGGGTAAAGAATATAGAGTATACAATATTAAACGTATGAAAGATGAAAGCTTATTCTATTTAAAAATTAAAAGTAATGAAAATCTTCCAAAACTTTATTATCGTAGTCATTTGACTGCTATTGAGAAATTAATTATTGATCCTGAAGAAATGTCCGAAGGTAAAACACAACATTACTCCCTAGAATTTTATCAACCATCACCAAATGGACGTTTTGTGGTTTATGGGATTGCAGAGGGAGGATCTGAGCAAACTATTATCCATGTATATGATATGATTAATAATCAAGATACTGGGGATGTCATAGATAGAATTGAGACTGCTTATAATATACCCCAATGGTGGAACGAACAGGGATTTTTTTATTGCCGGAGACAAAAGCTAGATGAAAATGAACCTGTTACAGAAATATATAAAAATACTATGACTCTGTACCATGAACTTGGCGAACTAGTCGAAAATGATAAACCCATATTTGGTCGCAGTCTTTCTTCAAATGTGGAGATGCTTGATGTAGATTTTCCAAGTATTCGTGTATGGGAAAACAGTAATTATATTATAGGAAAGATCAAGCATGGAGATTCCTCAGAGCTAACATTATATACGATACTGAAAGATCAAATATTTGAGAATCAAGTCAATTGGAAAATGGTTTGTGATGTTCCGGATTCAGTTGTTTCTTTTACCCAGTTTGGAGAGGATATTTACCTTTTTAGTGCTTATAAGGCGCCCAGATACAAAGTAGTACGAACCAAAATGGATCAACCAGATTTTACCAATGCAGAAGTAATATTTCCACCTGCGGAGTTGGTTTATCGTTACGCTTCCCGTACAAAGGATCGTTTATATTTCTCAGCTCTTGATGGCGGTTATAACCGTCTGATTGAATATGATCCGATAACTGGTAACCTGCATAGACTTGATCTTCCAGAAAATGAATCTGCTTATATAATTTCATCAAATACGAATCATACAGATATCTTTTTGCGTTCAGCTTCCTGGATTCATGCTGGTAGAATGCAGGTTTATGATCATGAAGAATCTACTTTTGAAGTTCTTAATCTTGAGCCCCCAGGGAAATTTGATAATCCTGAAGGACTTACTTCAGAAAGAGTTATGATAACAAGTCATGATGGAGTCCAAGTACCCCTTTCGATCATTTACCAAAAGAATTTGCAGCATACTGGAAAAAATCCTACAATACTTTCAGGATATGGCTCTTATGGATCTGCACAGAGTGTCTATTACCGTGCTTCCCGGATGGCATGGCTAGAAAAAGGTGGTATTATTGCAATTGCACATGTGAGAGGTGGTGGAGAATATGGAAAAGAATGGCATCTTATGGGACAAAAATCAAATAAGCCAAATACTTGGAAAGATTTCATTTCATGTGCTGAGTATCTAATAGATAAAGGTTATACATCAGAACAGTATTTAGCTGGTCAGGGAGGCAGTGCAGGTGGGATACTTATTGGAAGGGCGATAACTGAACGTCCAGATTTGTTTCAATGCGCAATTATTAATGTAGGTTGTATGGATATGCTTAGAATGGAAACGACCACTAATGGTGTGCCAAATATAAAAGAATTTGGAAGTGTAAAAACCAGGGAAGGTTTTGACGCGTTATTAGCTATGAGTTCTTTTCATCATGTTGTAGATGGTGTTGATTATCCGGCAGTCCTTTCAACACATGGTGTAAATGATCCACGTGTTGAACCATGGTTTTCAGCAAAAATGACTGCTCGTTTACAAACAGCAACTTCTGGTAATAGGCCTATCTTGTTCCGAGTTGACTATGATGCGGGGCATGGTATAGGCTCAACCAAAATGCAGCGATATGAAAAGCAGGCGGATATTTGGGCTTTTCTATTATGGCAATTTGGACAATAAATTAGTTTATTATGTATAAAAGCCCCTGAATTAACAGAGGCTTTAGGGTGCGGGGTGGACGAGACTCGAACT